>NZ_JQMO01000003.1:3304795-3605231 GCF_000744785.1 Kitasatospora azatica KCTC 9699
CCGTCCTTTCCCGCGCCCCTCCCGCTGTCCCTGGTCCGCGCCGCAGTGCTCGTCGCCGTACGCGCCGCCGTACGCGCCGCCGCGCTCGCGGCCGTGCTCGTCACCGCGTTCGTCACTGCGCTCGCCGACTCGTCGTCCGCACCGGCGGTCGCGTGCCGCCCGGCGCCCGCCCCGGCCAGGAAGGCACCGGCGCCGGCGCCCCGCTTCGGCGGCGCAGGCATCGGCGCGGGCAGCAGCGCGAGCGGTGCCCCGAGCTCCAGCGGCCCGCCCAGTTCGTCGCCGACCCGCTCGGCCGTGCCCCGACAGGTCGGGCACTCCTGCACGTGCCGCAGCAGTTCGCGCCGCAGTGCCGGGCCGAGCACCCACTCCCGCCAGTGCTCGGCCCCCGCCCCACCGAGCCGGGCCAGCTCCGGGCAACTGCCCACCGCCAGCACCAGCAGGGCCCGCCTGGTCCGGGCCACCTCCGCCGCGCCGGTGACCAGCAGCCGCTGGGCGGGCTCCGCCGCCAGCCCGAGCACCGCGGCGACCTCCAGCGGGGTGAGCCGGTGGCGGGCCGACAGCTCCAGCGCCTCGCGCTGCTCGGCGCTGGTCCCGGCCGCCTCCGGCCAGGCCAACGCGGCCAGTTCGCGCCGTCGGCCGGCCAGGTCGGCGGGTGCTGACGCGCTGTCAATGCCGCTGTCCACACCGCCCGCAGCGCCTCCGCTGCCACCGCCCGCGGTCCCCGCGGCGAGCCGACGCAGGCAGGCGTACCGGGCCAGCGAGTACAGCCAGGCCCGGCGCAGCCCGGTGTCGGCCAGCCGCTCCCCGTTGGCCAGGGCCAGCGCGCGCACCTCGTCGAGCGCCGCCACCGCCGCGTCGCGCTCGCAGAGCACCGAGAGGCAGTAGGTGTAGAGGCCGTCCCGCAGGCGGTCGTAGGCGGTGATCACCGCGTGCGGGGTCACAGTGTCGGAGGTCACGGACCGACAGTAGGGAGTCGGGCCGCCAGGGCCCGGTTTATCGGTCTCTTTGTACTTCTTTCGGGTAACAGCACCGCCCAAGCCGTGACCGGACACCGATCGGCCTGTCAGTCTCACCCGCTACGGTGGCCCCCATGGCTGCCCGCACCTCGAAGACCACCGCCAAGCCCCGTCCGGCCTACCGCTGCACGGAGTGCGGCAACCAGTTGCCCAAGTGGGTCGGCCGCTGCCCGGAGTGCAACGCCTGGGGCACCGTGGAGGAGTACGGCGCGGTCCCGATCCGCACCACCGCGGCCGGCCCGGTCACCGCCCCGGCCCGCCCGATCGGCCAGGTCGACGGCCAGGTGGCCACCGCCCGCTCCACCGGCGTGCCGGAGCTGGACCGGGTGCTCGGCGGCGGCCTGGTGCCGGGCGCCGTGGTGCTGCTGGCCGGCGAGCCGGGCGTCGGCAAGTCCACCCTGCTGCTGGACGTGGCCGCCAAGGCCGCCACCTCCCAGCACCGCACCCTCTACGTCACCGGCGAGGAGTCGGCCGGCCAGGTGCGGCTGCGCGCGGACCGGATCAACGCCCTCTCCGACCACCTCTACCTGGCCGCCGAGCAGGACCTGGGCGCCGTGCTCGGCCACATCGACCAGGTCAGCCCGGGGCTGCTGATCCTCGACTCGGTGCAGACCATCGCCTCCGCCGAGCTGGACGGCGCGCCCGGCGGCCCGGCCCAGGTGCGCGAGGTGGCGGGCGCGCTGATCCGGGCCTCCAAGGACCGCGGCATGGCCACCCTGCTGGTCGGCCACGTCACCAAGGACGGCCAGATCGCCGGCCCGCGCCTGCTGGAGCACCTGGTCGACGTGGTGCTCAGCTTCGAGGGCGACCGGCACGCCCGGCTGCGGATCATCCGTGGCGTCAAGAACCGCTACGGCGCGACCGACGAGGTCGGCTGCTTCGAGCTGCACGACGAGGGCATCGAGGGCCTGGCCGACCCGTCCGGCCTCTTCCTGACCCGCCGGGACAAGCCGGTCCCCGGCACCTGCCTGACCGTCACCCTGGAGGGCAAGCGCCCGCTGGTCGCCGAGGTGCAGGCGCTGATGGTGGATTCGCAGATCCCCTCGCCACGCCGCACCACCTCGGGCCTGGAGTCGCCGCGGATCGCGATGATCCTGGCGGTGGTCGAGCGGCACGGCGGGGTCAAGCTCGGCAAGCAGGACATCTACACCGCCACCGTCGGCGGGGTGAAGCTCTCCGAGCCCTCCGCGGACCTGGCGGTGGCCCTCGCGGTGGCCAGTTCCTCCTCGGACACCCCGCTGCCCAGCAATCTGGTGGCGATCGGCGAGGTGGGCCTGGCCGGCGAGGTGCGGCGGGTGACGGGTGTGCAGCGCCGGCTCGCCGAGGCGCACCGGCTCGGCTTCACCCATGCGCTGGTCCCGCCGGACCCGGGCAAGGTGCCGCCGGGCATGAAGGTGGTCGAGGTCGCCGACATCGGCGAGGCGCTGCGGGCCATCCCGGGACGGCGCCGAGCGGCCGCCAAACCCCGTACGGAGCAGCCCCCGAAGCCCGCGAACGGGCGCCCGGCGACCGCCGCGGTACCGCCGCCCGCGGCCTACCCGGAGGAGGTCATGGGCGGCTGGGAACCGGTCGATTCGGACGAACTGGTCTGACCGAGGCACCGTCAGCGCGGCCGCACCGTAGACTTTGCCCTGTCCAGTACCAGATCGGGCAGTAAGCAACGAGGGACCGGGGCCAGCGCGGTGAGCGGTCCGGGCCGGCCGGAGGAGTCACGTGGCAGCGAGCGACCGGGTGGAGAAGTCCCCCCGCGAGGAGGCCCTGCTGCGCTCCTCCCTGCAGGCCATCGCGCCCGGCACGCCCTTGCGCGACGGGCTGGAGCGGGTCCTGCGGGCCAATACCGGCGGCCTGATCGTGCTCGGCTTCGACAAGACGGTCGAGTCGGTGTGCACCGGCGGCTTCGTGCTGGACGTCGAGTTCACCGCGACCCGGCTGCGTGAGCTGTGCAAGCTGGACGGCGCGGTGGTGCTCGACAAGGACATCACCAAGATCGTCCGGGCCGGCGTGCACCTGATGCCCGACGCCTCGATCCCGACGGACGAGACCGGCACCCGCCACCGCACCGCCGAACGGGTGAACAAGCAGACCGGTTTCCCGGTGGTCGCGGTCTCCCACTCGATGCGGCTGATCGCCATGTACGTCAACGGCGCGCGCCGGGTGCTGGAGGACTCCACCACCGTGCTCTCCCGGGCCAACCAGGCACTGGCCACCCTGGAGCGGTACAAGCTGCGGCTGGACGAGGTGGCCGGCACGCTCTCCGCGCTGGAGATCGAGGACCTGGTCACGGTCCGCGACGTCACTGCGGTGGCCCAGCGCCTGGAGATGGTCCGGCTGATCGCAGCCGAGATCGCCGGCTACGTGCTGGAGCTCGGCACCGACGGGCGGCTGCTCTCGCTCCAGCTGGACGAGCTGATCGCCGGGGTCGAGCCGGAGCGCGAGCTGGTGGCCAGGGACTACTTCCCGGAGCGGGCCGCCAAGCGCGGGCGCACCGTCGCCGAGGTGCTGGCCGACCTGGAGGCGCTCACCCACGCCGAGCTGCTGGACCTGCAGACGGTGGCGAAGACCATCGGCTACTCCGGCTCGCCCGAGTCGCTGGACTCCGCGGTCTCCCCGCGCGGCTACCGCCTGCTGGCGAAGATCCCGCGGCTGCCCAACACCGTGATCGAGCGGCTGGTGGAGCACTTCGGCGGACTGCAGAAGCTGCTCGCGGCCAGCATCGACGACCTGCAGGCGGTCGAGGGCGTCGGCGAGACCCGGGCCCGCTCGGTCCGCGAGGGCCTCTCGCGGCTGGCCGAGTCCTCGATCCTCGAGCGCTACGTCTGACCGGAAACGGTCCGTCAACCTCTGGCGGACCGTTTCAGCAGCGCTGGATCAGGCGTCCGCCAGGGGCGGACCTCCAGGCGGGTCAGGCTTCCAGCCGGTCAGGCGTCCAGTCGGGTCGAGGTGCGGGCCGGGACGGGGCCGCCGCTCGGGCCGGTCAGCTCGGCCTGCACCAGGTAGTTGCCGGTCGGGGCCGGTGAGCTGTCGGTCGGGGTCGCGCACTGCGGCTTGCTGCGGGTGCGGTCCCAGACGAAGGTCTCGGTCAGCGCCGTCGCCGGCGAGACCTGGACCCAGCGGCCCTGCTTGTCGGTCACGCAGTCGGCGGAGGACCAGATCCGCTCCCCGCTGGCCGAGTTGACCGTGATCGCGGAGGCGGCCTGGCTCAGGTCGACCCGGCACTGTGCGGTCGTGGCGTTGCGGATCTTCAGCTCGAAGGTGGGCTTCTCCTTCGGCTGGTAGGCGTTCTGGGTGCCGGCGAGTTCCAGGGTGAGCTGCGAGGCAGTGCAGACGGGCAGGGCCATCACCTCGGTGGTGTTGATCGGCGGGGTGCCGCCACCACCGCCGCCGCTGCCACCGGTGGCGCCGCCGCTCGCGCCGGTCCCACCCGTGCTGTCACCGCTCGGTGCGCTCGCCCCGCCGCTGGGGGAGGATCCCGCGCCGCCGGGGGCGCCGGAGGGCGAACCGCCAGTGCTCCCGGTGCTCCCGGCGCTCGCGGTGCCCCCGGTGCCGGCACCGCCCGTGCCGGAGCTGCCGGAGCCGCCGGTGCCGCCCGCACCGCCGGTGCCGCCGGGCCGGCTGCTGATCGCGGGACCGGTCGGCGTGGCGCCGGGCGTGATCGAGCCGGGCGAGGAGGTGGCGGCGGTCGGCGCGGGCTGCGCGGTCTTCTGCTTGCCGCCACCACCCTGACCCGCTGTCAGCCAGGCCACCAGGGCCACCACCGCCGCCAGGGCGGCGAGCGCAACAAGCCGCCGCCGCCAGTAGATCGAGGCGGGCAGGGGTCCGACGGGCTGACGCAGTGAAGGCACGATCAAACTCTACGAGAGCCGAAGCACCGCTTGTCGCACCAACACCTGTCTCAAGAGTCGATCTTTCAGATCATCCGGTATTTGCGCCGTCCGGGCGAGGGCACCGACTGTGCGAGGATCGACGGTGCTATGGCGACGACGACGATCCCCACCCCCGGCCCGCTGCTGCACACCATCGTGCTCGACTGGTACCGGGAGAACGCCCGTGACCTGCCCTGGCGGACCCCCGAGGCCTCGCCCTGGGCGGTGATGGTCAGTGAGTTCATGCTCCAGCAGACCCCGGTCAAGCGGGTGTTGCCCGCCTATGCGGCCTGGCTGGAGCGCTGGCCGACCCCGGCCGCACTGGCCGGCGACGCTCCCGGCGAGGCGGTCCGGATGTGGGGCAGGCTCGGCTACCCACGCCGGGCGCTGCGGCTGCACGCCGCGGCGAGCGCGATCGTGGAGCGGCACGGCGGTGCGGTCCCCGAGGACCACGCCGCGCTGCTGGCGCTGCCCGGGGTCGGCGAGTACACCGCCGCAGCCGTCGCCTCCTTCGCCTTCCGGCAGCGGCACGCCGTGCTGGACACCAACGTCCGCCGGGTCTTCGCCCGCGCGGTGACCGGGATCGAGTACCCGGCGACGGCCACCACCGCCGCCGAGCGCAAGGTCGCGGCGGAGCTGCTGCCGGACGCGCCCGCCGTGGCCGCCGAGTGGGCGGTCGGCGTGATGGAACTCGGCGCCCTGGTCTGCACCGCCCGCTCGCCCGAGTGCGGCGACTGCCCACTGCGCGCCCACTGCGCCTGGCAGCAGGCCGGACGCCCGCCGCACCAGGGCCCGGCCCGCCGCGGCCAGAGCTACGAGGGCACCGACCGCCAGGTGCGCGGCAAGCTGCTCGCCGTGCTGCGGGCGCAGCACGGCGCGGTGCCGCGCCGCCAGCTGGACCTGGTCTGGCCGGACGAGATCCAGCGGGCCCGGGCGCTGGACGGGCTGGTCACCGACGGGCTCGTGGAGCCGGTCGAGGACGGCCACTACCGGCTGCCGCAGTAACGTCGGCAGCGTCGAGGGCCCCCACCCCGCGCGGGCGGATTCTTGGGGGCCTTCGACGTTCCGTCAGGCGGCGGCGGCCTCAAGGGCGCCCTCGGCCGGCTGGCCCGCGCCGCGCAGCGGCAGGCCGCGCAGGAAGAGCGAGGCGGTGATGGAGACCAGGCTGATCACGGCGGCCCACAGGAAGACCGAGTGGATGCCGTTGGAGACGCCGTGGTGGATGACGTTCTGGATCTCCGGCGGCAGGCCCTTCAGCTTCGCCGGGGTCAGCTGGGAGTTGTCGCCCGAGCCGGCCGGCAGGTGCGCCGCGGCCGTGGTCGACTTCATCTGGTTGGTGTAGATCGCGCCGAACAGCGCCACACCGAAGGAACCGCCGATGGTGCGGAAGAGCGTCGCGGTGGAGCTGGCCACGCCCATGTCCTTGAGCTCCACGCTGTTCTGGGCCACCAGCATGGTGATCTGCATCAGGAAGCCCATGCCGGCGCCGAGCACCGCCATGAAGCAGGCGGAGGTGAACCGGGTGGTGTCGGTGCCCATGGTGGAGAGCAGCAGCGAGCCGCCGCCCATCACGCAGGTGCCGATGATCGGGAAGATCCGGTACTTGCCGGTCTTGGTGACGTACTGGCCGACCACCAGCGAGACCACCAGCATGCCGAACATCATCGGCATCAGCAGCAGGCCGGAGTTGGTCGCGGAGGCGCCCTGCACGAGCTGCTGGTACTGCGGCAGGAAGGCCACCGCGCCGAACATCGCGAAACCGACGATGAAGCCGATGATCGAGACCATGCTGAAGTCGCGGTTGCGGAAGAGCGTCAGCGGCAGCATCGGCTCCTCGACCCGCTGTTCCACGTAGCAGAAGCCGATCAGCGAGGCTGCGGCCAGCACGGCCAGGCCGATGATGTGCTTCGAGCCCCAGGCGTACTCGTTGCCGCCCCAGGTGGTGATGAGCACCAGCGAGGTGATGCCGATGGTGAGCAGCGCCGCGCCGAGGTAGTCGATCTTCGCGGTGGAGCGGACCTTGGGCAGGTGCAGGGTGGCGACCACCACGGCCAGCGCGACCGCACCCAGCGGCAGGTTGATGTAGAAGATCCAGTGCCAGCTGAAGTGGTCGGTGATGAAGCCGCCGAGCAGCGGGCCGCCGACGGTGGCCAGCGCCATCACGGCCGCGAACATGCCCTGGTACTTGCCGCGCTCGCGCGGCGAGACCAGCGCGCCCATGATCGACATCACGCCGACCATCAGACCGCCGGCGCCCAGGCCCTGGATCGCCCGGAAGGCGATCATCTCGTTCATGTTCTGGGCGAGACCGGAGAGCGCCGAGCCGGCCAGGAAGATCACGATCGAGGTGAGGAAGGTCCCCTTGCGGCCGTACAGGTCGCCGAGCTTGCCCCAGATCGGGGTGGCCGCGGCGGTGGCCAGGGTGTACGAGGTGACCACCCAGGAGAGGTGGTCGGCGCCGCCCAGGTCGCCGACGATGGTGGGCATCGCGGTGCCGACGATCAGGTTGTCGAGCATCGCGAGCAGCATCGTGATGACCAGCCCGATCATCACCAACCGAATTTCGCGCGCTGAGCGGGCTGGGCGCTGGTCGCCGCCCCCGTCGGCGGCGGGCGGGGTGTCCGCCGTCGCGTCGACCTGCTGTTGTGCCATGGTGCGTCTCCTGGAAGCGCGTGTGGTCCGCGTCTCGCGGCTCTGCTGTCTCTTGCTTACTTGCCGACCGGCTAGTTGTTTCTCCGGAGGCACGGTAAGGTCTGCGTAAGCTGGCGTCAAGCCGATTTCGGCCGCGCCCCTCCTTCCGCAGCTAGCTAGGCAGGCCACGAAGCCATGAGTACGACGCAGAGCCCCCGCAGCGACACCCGGGCGCGGATCATCGCGGTGGCGCTGGAGCTCTTCTCCGAGCAGGGGTACGAGAAGACCTCGCTGCGGGAGATCGCCGACCGGCTGGGCGTGACCAAGGCCGCGCTGTACTACCACTTCAAGACCAAGGACGACATCGTCCACGGCATCGTGGAGACGATGGCCGCGCCGATCGACGAGACCATCGCCTGGGGCGAGAAGCAGGACTGGTCTCCGGCGGTGCGCGACGAGCTGCTCCGCCGGTTCGCGGCGGGCATGGCCGAGCGGGCGCCGCTGCTGCGCTTCTTCCACGAGAACCAGCCGGCGCTGCGCGACTCGCCGGCCGGTCTGGAGTTCAAGGAGCGGATGATCAGGATGATCCGCCTGGTGCAGGGCCCGGGAGCCTCCTTCGAGGACCGGCTGCGCGCCACCATGGCGCTGTTCTCGGTGAACTCGGCCTTCTTCCTGCTCAAGCACGACCAGGAGGGCCACGACCGCGCCGAGCGGCCGCTGGGTGGCGCGGGCCGGGTGGACTCCGTGGAGGACGCGATGCGCGGGGCGCTCACGGTGGCGCTGGAGATCTCCCAGCTGATCAAGGGCTAGCGGGCTCCCGGTCGGCAGGCCCTCGGTCAGAGGCCGGTCACACCCCGGGCGGTGAGGTAGGCCACCGGGTCGACCACCGCGCCGTAGCGGTCGGCGGTGCGGATCTCGAAGTGCAGGTGCGGGCCGGTGGCGTTGCCGGTGCTGCCGGAGGCGCCGATCCGCTGACCCGCCGTCACCTGCTGGCCGGCGCGCACCGCCAGCTGCGACAGGTGCGCGTACTGCGCGAAGTGGCCGTCCGGCAGGCGCAGCACCACCTCGTTGCCGTAGGCGCCGTCCCAGCCCGCCGAGACCACCGAGGCGTTGCCGACGGCGAGCAGCGGGGTGCCGGAGTTCACCGCGAAGTCCACACCGGTGTGGTACCCGGCCGCGTAGCCGCGGTCCGGGCGCCCGTAGGGGTTGCTGATCGGCGCGCCGGGCGCGGGAGCCGACCAGGCCGGCTGAGCGGGCGCCGGGGCCGGGGCTGGGGCCGGAGTCGGCGCGGGTGCGGGGGTAGCAGCGGGCGCGGCAGCCGGCGACGGAGCGACTGCCGGGGCCGCAGCCGCAGCCGGCACGTCGGGCGCCAGGTTCGCCGCCACCGCCACCGCCTGCTGCGAGGCATGGGCGCCGCCGGGCATCCGGTACGAGGTCGGCGCCGCCACCTCCACCAGGTTCCGCGCCGGCCCCGACCCGTGCGGCGCGGTGAAGGCCGAGCTGCCGGGGGTGGTGGGCCGCACCGTCTGGGCCGCCGCACTGCCGGGCACCGCTGCCAGCGCCAGGCCGAGCAGCAGCGCCCCGGCCGCCGCCGAGGTCACCGCCTTGTGCCGGTGCGGCCCGGCGAAGACCGCGTACGGGTCCAGCCGGGGCAGCTGCAGCGGCCGGCTCGGCCACAGCTCCAGCCGGGGCAGTTGGAGCGGGCGGCTCAGGCGGAGCGGGAACGGTACGGCCAGGGGCAGGCGCGGCCGGGCGTGCCGGCCGTGGCCGCCACGCAGCCGGGCGAGCGTGTGCAGGCCGCGCTGAAGACTGGGACGGGACGCCATGGAGTGCTCCACCTCGCAGCGATCGGACCAGCGTGCCGTTGGGCGAGCGCACTGGGCGGGGACCAGACAGATGTAACCGTCCGCGAGCCGGTAGCGAAATCCGATGACCTACTACGGCGTGTAGTGCGAAGCATCCAAGAATTCCAGCCGATCGGCGGATTGATCCGCTGAGCCCACTTGTCCGACCGGTTTTCGGCCTACTACCACCGCTCGTATCAGTCCCACGCGCTGTGACCAGTACCACCGGCCACAGCATTCCCAACCCGTTCTCCGCGGGAGCTGTCACGGCCATTCCCGCCGACCGGCGCCGGGCGGACCATCAGGGGATGACCGACGAATCGAACCTCCCCACCGAGTCCGGTCCCACCCCCGAGGACCGCCGCTTCGCCCTGTGGCGCTCGGCCCGCCGGATCCTCTCCGGCCCACGACCCGTCACCCTGCACGAGCGCCTGGCCGAACTCGGCGCCGACGCCCGCAGCTGCGTCGGCCCCGGCGAGCGGCCGGACTTCTACGGGGACGCGGTGGTCGCCGCGCTGGAGCAGCGGGTGGCCGACCTGCTCGGCAAGCCCGCCGCGGTCTTCTTCCCGACCGGCACCATGGCCCAGCAGGTGGCGCTGCGCTGCTGGGCCCGACGGCGCGGCTCCCGGGTGGTGGCCGGCCATCCGCTGGCCCACCTGGAGACCCACGAGCGCCGCGCCTACACCCGGCTCACCGGACTGGACACCGTCTGGCCCACCGTCGCCCCGCGGCTGCCCACCGCCGCCGAACTGCGCGCCTTCGACGAGCCCTACGGCGTGCTGATGCTCGAACTGCCGCTGCGTGCGGCCGGTTTCGTGCTGCCCGGCTGGAACGATCTGGTCGAGCTGGTGGCCACCGCCCGCGCCGCCGGGGCGCCGGTGCACCTGGACGGCGCCCGGCTCTGGGAGTCGGCGGTGCACTACGGCCGTCCGCTGCCGGAACTCGCCGCCCTGGGCGACTCGGTCTACGTCTCCTTCTACAAGGCGCTGGGCGGGATCAGCGGCGCCGCGCTGGCCGGCCCGGCCGAGCTGGTGGCCGAGGCCAGGACCTGGCGCCACCGCTACGGCGGCCTGCTCTACCAGCAGTGGCCCGCCGCGCTCTCGGCGCTCGGCTCGCTGAGTCGCGAACTGCCCCGGTTGCCGGGCTACCTGAGCCAGGCCCAGGTGCTGGCCGACGGCCTGCGGCAGGCACTCGGGACGCTTTCCGGCGGCCGGATCCACCCCGACCCGCCGCAGACCCACCAGTTCCAGCTCTGGCTGCCGTACCCGGCCGAGCTGCTCACCGAGGCGAGCCTGCGCCACGCCGAGCAGACCGGGGACGGGCTCTTCGGGACCTGGTGGGAGAACAGAATTCCCGGTTTGTCGATGACCGAGATATCGGCACTGAGTCCGTCGTTGATCTGGACCGCGGACCAAGTCGCGGGCTCCGTCGAGGTATTCCTGGCCGAAGTCGGGAAAATGGTGGACGGTAAGGGACCGGCTCGGGCCGGATGATGGCCCGAAAACAGGTCTTTCATAGACCGTGGCGGCAGGCTCGTCGCGTAGCCACGACAGAAGGCGGTAGGAGATGGCGACCGAGAGCACGGGCTGGGAGGAGTGGCCGGTCCAGGTGTCCGAGCCGGCCGGTCGCGATCTGCGTGCCGCCCTGGCCCGTGGCACCGGACCGGCCGGGCGGGCCGGTGCGCTGATCGCCGCGGCCGAGGCCGCCGCCCTGCTGGCCGACCGCTCGGTGCCGGCGCTGCCGGCCGAGGCCGAACTCACCAAGGCGGTGCTCGCCGTGACGCTGCCTCAGTTGATCGCGCCAGGGCTGCCGTTGGCCGACGTCCAGCCGCTGGTCGGGCACTTCCCGCAACTGGTACGGGGGTTCGCCGCCGAGCTGGTGGACCGGGACGGTCTGGCGGCGGCCGTGCTGGGCCGACCGGCGGCCGACCCCTCGGGTCCGCTGCCCGCCCGCGGCTGCGCCCAGTCCACCCGCAGCTGCGCCCAGTCCACCCGCGGCTGCAGCGCGGTGCAGGCCCTGCCAGGCCTGTTACGCACCCTGCCGGGGCGCGGCGCGCCCCGGCAGGTGCTGGACGGCGCCACCGCGTTGCTGGCCGCCGGCGACGAGCTGCACCGCCGGATGGCCGAGACCCGCTCGGCAGCCGAAACCGCCGCCCGCCCGCTGGCCGAGGCGTACGGCACGCTCTACGCCGGCGCCGCCGCCCTGCACCTGTGGGCCGCGTACGCCGAAGCCCGGGCCGCGCACCCGCTCTGGGCGCAGGCCGGCTGGCTGCGGGCGGTGCTGGCCGAGTTGGCGGTGCGGCTGGCCGGCCAGCTGGGCGAGCCCGTCCCGTACCCCGTCGAGGCCTTGGACGGCCGCCGCTACGGCGCGCTAATGGCGCTCGCCGCCCGGACGCACGCCCCGCTGACGCCGTTCGGGAGCCCGAAACAGCCGTAGCGGTGACGTCCGGACAGACAGCGCGGACGGACGGCGGGCGGTGGCAGCCCCACGCCGCCACCGCCCACCGCCCACCGCCCGCGCCCGTCGTTCAGACCAACTGGTGCGGCATCAGGGTCCGGACCTCGCCGCTGAGGATCGCCTCGTAGGTGCGCACCAGCAACCGCCCCGGCTCCACCCCGAGTTCGTCGACCAGGATGCGGCGCCCGTCCCGGAACAGCGACATCGCCTCGGCCTGCCGCTCGGAGCGGTAGAGCGCGGTCATCAGCAGGGCCCGGAACCGCTCGCGCATCGGGTGCCGGGAGACCAGCCGGGTCAGCTCAGGGATCAGCTGCCGGTGCCGGCCGAGGATCAACTCCGCCTCGATCCGGCCCTCCAACGCCTCCAGCCTGGCCTCCTCCAGGCTCGGCCGCTCGGCCTCGACGAGCTGCTCGGTGGTGTCGGCCAGTGCCTCGCCCCGCCACAACGCCAGCGCCCGGGTCAGCTGCTCGGCCGCCCGGGCGTACTCCTGGGCTCGCAGTGCGGCCAGCCCGTCCCTGGTCCGGTGCGCGAACTCCACGTGGTCGCAGGGGACTTCCTCGGCCAGCAGGCGGTAGCCGGCGCGGCTGCGGAGCAGCGGGGTGTGCGGGTCGAGCCGGCGGCGGATCCGCGAGGCGTAGGTGTGGATCTGTGCGGCCGCGGTGTTCGGTGGGCTCTGGTCCCAGAGCAGCCGGCTCAGGTACTCGTCGGAGACCGCGCGGCCGCCGGCCACCACCAGTGCGGCGAAGGTGGTGCGCTGCTTGGTGCCGCCGAGGGCGTCCTCCTGCCCCGCGGCCCAGATCTGGACCGGTCCGAGGATCCGGTACTCCATGGTCTCGCCTGCCCTCCTGCTGGTCGTGGGCCCGCCACGGGCCCAGGCAACACCGTGAAGATTAGGTAGTTCTCACATCGGCCGGTTATTGCCTCGATATCGGCTGCTGACCTGGCACTTCGAAAGCCGGGCGGTGCCGGTGCGTCCCAACTGGGAGGGTTCGCGTGCGATCACTCGGTTCTGACGAGTAATCAGGCATCACAAGGACTAGGAAGAACATCCGCACCGGGTGGAGACGCTTCACAGGATTCGCCGTTGCACTGCCCCTCCCGCTGACCTTGACCTCACGTAGTCTGGGCGCCGCCGCTCCCCGCCACCGTTCGGGCACCGAGAACACTTCGAGAGCCATGGCGCAGGGGTCGTCGCAGCGATGCTTCGGGGGGAATTGTGAACGGCGGGCTCGAATTCGGCGTACTCGGGCCGCTGTCGGTGGCCACCGGCGGCCGGCGGATCACGGTGGGCGGTGCCCGCCAGCGCACCATCCTGGCCCTGCTGGTGCTCGCCGCCGGTCGGATCGTCTCGGTGGACACCATGGTGGAGGCGGTCTGGCAGGGCGAACCGCCGGCCACCGCGCGGACCCAGGTGGCGATCTGCATCGCGGCGCTGCGCAAGACCTTCAAGGCCGAGGGGTTCGGCGAGGAGCTGATCTGCACCGCCCACCCCGGCTACCAACTGGACCCCACCGGGCACCGGGTGGACCTGCTCTCCTGTACCGAGCTGGTCCGCGAGGCCGAGGCGCTGGTCGAGCGGGGCCAACCGGCCCGGGCCGCCGACAGCTACGAGCAGGCGCTGCGGCTGTGGCGCGGGCCGGCGCTCGGCGGGGTGACCGGGCGACGGGTCGAGGAGGAGGCCGAGCGGCTGGAGGAGTGGCGGCTGGTCCTGTACGACGAGACCATCGCGCTGCAGCTCGCGCTCGGCAACCACCAGGAGCTGATCGGCCAACTCGCCTCGCTGGTCCGCGAGCACCCGCTGCGTGAACGCACCAGGCACTCGCTGATGCTGGCCCAGTACCGGGCCGGCCGGCGGGCCGAGGCACTGGAGACCTTCCGGGACGGCCGGCAGATCCTGATCGAGGAGCTCGGGATCGAACCGGGCCCGGCGCTGCACGAGTTGCACGAGGCGATCCTGCGCGACGAGCCGGCGCTGACCCTGGCGGTGGCGGCGGTCCCCGAGGAACTGCCCGAGCCGACCCCGCTGCCGCCGGCCGAACTCCGGGTCACCCCCTCCGACCTGCCGCCGAACATTCCGGCGTTCACCGGCCGGACCGAGGAGATCGCCAGGCTCGACACCCTGCTCGGCGAGCGCCGCGACGACCAGCCGCCGGCGATCGGCTTCATCACGGGCGTGGCCGGGGTCGGCAAGACCGGCCTGGCCGTGCACTGGGCCCACCGCGCCGCCCGGCAGTTCCCCGACGGCCGGCTCTTCGTGGACCTGTGCGGACACGACGAGGCGAACGAACCCACCGCCGCCGCCGAGGTGTTGAGCCGCTTCCTGCGCTCGCTCGGAGTGCCGGCCGAGCAGATCCCGCCGGGCCTGGAGGAGCGGGTCTCGCTCTACCGCAGCATGCTCGCCGACCGGCGGCTGCTGGTGGTGCTGGACAACGTCCGCTCGGTCGCCCAGATCCGCCCGCTGCTGCCGAGCAACGGACAGTGCTGCGTGGTGGTCACCAGCCGCGACCCGATGGAGCAGCTGATGCTGCGCTACGGCGCGGTGCGGGTCCAGCTGTCGGTGCTCCCGGCGGCCCAGGCGGTCGAGCTGCTGGCCCGGATCGTGCCCGCCGAGCGGATCGCCGCCGACCCCGAACAGTCGGTCCGGCTGGCCGAGTTGTGCGACCACCTGCCGCTGGCACTGCGGATCGCGGCGGCCCGGCTGGCCTCCAAGCCGCACTGGACGGTGCGCCACCTGGTCGGGCGGCTGGCCGACGAGCGACGCCGGCTGGACGAGCTCAGCCAGGGCGAGTCCCAGGTCCGGGCCGGCTTCGCCCTCAGCTACCGCTACCTCGGCCTGGACGCCGCCCGGCTCTACCGTCGCCTCGCACTGCTGCCGGTGCCCGACTTCACCGTCTGGGTCGGCGCCGCCGTGCTGGACTGCGACCAGTTCGAGGCCGAGCGGCTGGTCGAGCACCTGGTGGACGTGCAACTGCTGGAGGTGGTCGGCGCGGACGCCACCGGCCAGCTGCGCTACCGCTTCCAGAACCTGCTGCGGCTGTTCGCCCGGGAGCGGGCGCTGCAGGAGGAGCCGCCGCAGGAGCTGGCGGCGGCCCAGGACCGGGCGTTCCGGGGCTGGCTGACCGTCGCGGAGCTGGCGCACGACCGGGAGTTCGGCGGCCGGTTCGGGATCCTGCACGGCAGCACCCCGCGCTACCCGGTGGACGCCGCCCTGGTCGAGGAGCTGATCAGCACCCCGCTCGACTGGTACGAGGCCGAGCGCCTGTGCCTGGTGGCGGTGATCGACCAGGCGGCCCGGCTCGGCCAGGACGAGCTGGCCTGGGACCTGACCGGCTCGACCCTGGTGCTCTTCGACATCCGCAACTACTTCGAGGACTGGGAGCTCTGCTGCCAGCGCGCACTGGCCGCCACCCGGGCGGCCGGCAACCTGCGCGGCGCCGCCCACATGCTGACCGAGATCGCGGCCGGCCGGGTGCGCAGCGGCTCGCTGGAGGAGGCCGTCGGCTACCTCGACTCGGCGCTGGAGACCTTCGCGCGGATCGACGACGAGCACGGCCGGGCCATGGCGCTCGGCCACATGGCGGTGGCCGACCGGCTCCAGGGCCGGCCCGCCCAGGCCGCGCTGCGGCTGCGCGAGGCCGCCGAGATCTACCACCGGGTGGGCGACGCCGGCAGCGAGGCCCATGTGCTCGGCCAGCTCGCGCACAGCGCGCTGGAACTCGGCGAGGTGGCCGAGGCGGTCCGGCTCGGCGGCCAGGCGGTGCAGGTGGCGCGGGCCACCGGGGAGAGCCGGATGACGGCCCAGGCCGTCTACCGGCTGGGCCGGGCCTACGCCACCCAGGGCGACCTGGACCGGGCGGTGGCGGCGTTCCTGGATGCCGAGCAGATCGTCCGGGCCAAGGGCGACCTGCTCGGCATCGCCTACACCCTGCTGGGACTCGGTGAGGCGCGGGCCGCCAGGGGCGAGACCGGCCCGGCCCGGGAGAACCTGACCGAGGCACTGGAGCTGGCCCAGCGGATGGCGGTGGACCATGTGCGCGGACTGATCCTGCTCGCCCTCGGCCAGCTGCACCGCGACATCGGCGAGCCGGCGCTGGCCCGGCGGTACTGGCGGCAGTCCTGCGAGGCACTCGGCCGGGTCGACTCCCTCGCCTCGTTGCAGCGGGCCGAGAAAGCTCTGGCCGAGCTTTAAAGCTCCACCCGGCGGGCGATAACGCCGCAGGTCACCGAGGGGTCGCCGGAGTAAAGGAAGCGATAGGAAAGCGAAGTTGCGGCTTTCTACTGTTTTTCCCGTCAGCACAGCACGAATCGACACCGACTCGAAAGAGGTCGACAATGCGCCGCACGGGCAACTCGGTCAAGCAGCAGGTCGCACTGGTCATCGCCACCGGCGCCGCCGTGGTGGCCGGCGTGTCGGGCCTCCTCGCCCCCGCCGCGACCAGCGCGATCGCTGCCCCCGCCGCCGGCCCGACGATCGCCGCGACCACCCCGGACGGTCCGACCGACATCAAGGACTGGGCCTGAACCGACGCTGGAAGCCCCGTGCTTGACGCATAGACGGACTTCGTCAAGGCTGATGGTGACCAACCGTCACATCCGCCGACTCCCGTCGGCTGACGTCACGCCACCAGGGGGTAACTGCGTGAACGACCGGTTCGCGGACATCGAACTCGCGGAAGCCGTGGAGTCCGTCCGCCGCCAACTCGCCACCGCCGCCGAACGGGCCGTCAACGAGCGGTTCCAGTTCGAGGTCGGCACGGTGGAACTGGAATTCTCGGTGGAACTGCGCCGCGACGCCAAGGCGGGCGGCAAGGTGCAGGCCTGGATCCTGTCGGCCGGGGCCGAGGGCAGCGCCGGTCGGACCACGGCCCACCGGGTGTCCGTCACCCTCACCCCCAAGGACCTCGCCACCGGCGAGAACGTCCGGGTGGGCCATGAGGACCTCGGCAGCCGAGACGGCTTCCGTTGAGCCTGACGGCTCAGCGCATCGCCGCCATCAGGGCGGCGCGGCAGGGCAGTGGGGTCCTGCTCACCACCCGACTCATCCTCACCGCCGCCCACCTGCTGCCCGCCCCGTCCCCGCGGGAGGCGCCCACCGTGATCGAGGCGGTGGTGCCGGGCGGCAACGGCTGGGTGCGCTGCACCGCGATCTGGCAGTCGGACACCGCCGACGTCGCGCTGCTGCTGGCCGGCGCCGACCTGGTCCGTCCCGAAGTCGCGGCCTCCTTCGGCGAGTTGCGCTGGGGCCGGGTCGGCGGACTGGAACCGGTCCCGCTCTGCCACGCGATCGGCTACCCGGCTGCCGGGCGCGAGGACGGCGGGGTGCTGCGCAGCCACCAGCTGGTCGGCACCCTGGCACCGGCCACCGGCCTGGGCGGCGGCCGCTACGTCCTCAGCACCGCCCACCAGCCGCCCGGTCCAGTGAGCGGCGCCGAGTCCCCGTGGTCCGGCATGTCCGGCGCCCCGATCGTCTTCAACAACCTGCTGATCGGCCTGGCCACCGCCGACCTGGCACCGGGCGTCTGGCACCACTCCCAGCTCGGCCTGGTCCCGCTGGCCCCGCTACTGACCAACCCGGCCCCGGCCGACGCCGGCCTCGCCGAGCAGCTCTCCCGCCGGCTGCCGGGCCCGGTCCGGATCCAGGGCATCTCGGCCCGCGAACTCCAGGACGCCGAGTTCGAGGAGGAGTACGCCCGCACCGTCCGCAAGGAGCACGGCCGGCTGCGCATCTTCGGCCTGCCGCAGTCCCTGCGCTGGGACCTCGGCACCGGCTACCTCAGCCTGCAGGCGGTGCAGCTGAGCCGCTCCACGATCGTCCCCGGCAGCGCCGACGCGGTCCTCGGCGCGGAACGCCGCGGCCGGGTCGAGGGCATGCTCAAGGACCGCCGCCGGGTGCTGCTGCGCGGCCAGGCCGGCTCCGGCAAGACCACCCTGCTGCAGTGGCTCGCCGTGAACGCCGTCTCCGGCACCCTGGTCGGCGAACTGGCCGAACTCAACCACCGGGTGCCCTTCCTGCTGCGCCTGCGCACCATGTTCCAGCTGGACAACCTGCGGCCGCGGCCCGCCGACTTCCTCACCATGGACCACAGCCCGGTGGCCGACAGCCAGCCGCCCGGCTGGGCCGAGCGGGTCTTCGCCGCAGGCCGCGCCATCCTGCTGGTGGACGGCCTCGACGAGATCCCGCAGGAGCAGCGCGAGGCCGCCGGCGAGTGGCTGGCCGAGCTGCTCGACCTGCACGAACACTGCTTCACCCTGGTCACCGTGCGCCCGTCCGGCGTGCCCGCGCACTGGCTGCGCCACCTGCGCTTCGAGGAGCTGCTGCTCTGCCCGATGGACGAGTGGGACCGCAACCGCTTCCTGGAACGCTGGCACCAGGCCGCACTGGCCACCGAGGAGGCCGCCGCCGATGACCCCAGCCCCGCCGAACTCGTCGTCCTGGACCGCCGGTTCCGCGAACTGAAGGACGCCCTGCGGCGGGCCCTGAAGCAGTCCCCGGACCTCGCCGAACTCACCGACAGCCCGCTGCTGTGCGCGATGATCTGCGCCCTGCACCGCGAGTGGGAGGGCGGGCTGCCGGAACGCAAGATGGACGTCTACGAGTCCGCGCTGGAGATGCTGCTGCACCGCCGCGACAAGGACCGCCAGATCACCGCGGTCACCGAGGGCCGGCCGCTCGGCCGCGAGGAGCAACTCGCCCCACTGCAGCGGATGGCCTCCTGGCTTGTGCTCAACGGCCAGCACGAGGGCGGCCACGCGGACGCGCTGCGCCAGATCCGCCAGGTGCTGCCCAGCCTGTCGGCCGGGCACAGCGACTTCGACGCCGAGCGGCTGCTGCGCCACCTGGTCGAACGCACCGGGCTGCTCACCGAGAGCAGCATGGAGACCTTCGAGTTCGTCCACCGCACCTTCCAGGACTACCTGGCCGCACGGGAGTTCATGGAGAACCGGGACTTCGGCCTGCTGGCCGCCCGGGCCGCCGACGAGCAGTGGGCGGACGTGGTCCGGATGGCCGTCGGCCACTGCTCCCGCCAGGACCGGGCCAAGCTGCTGCGGCTGCTGCTGGCCGGCGCCGAGCAGCGCGCGGACCCGCGCGAGGCCCGCTGGATCCGGCTGGTCGCGGGCACCTGCCTGCCCTACGCCCCGGTGCTGGACGCGGCGGTGCGCACCGAGGTGCTCGACCAACTGCGGCCGCTGCTGCGGATGTTCCCGCAGGAGGCGGAGGCGGCGTACGAGCAGCGCGAGTGGCAGGGGCTGTACGCGATCGGCGAGGACCTGCTGCCGCTGCTCACCCCGGACACCGACCTGCCGCTCTGGCTGGTCTGCCGGCTGCTCGAACGGATGGGCGGCGAGGAGGCGTTGGCACGGCTCGCCGAGATCAACACCCGGATCGCGGCCGAGCAGGGCGAGCCGGGCTCACTGGCCTCCCGCGAGGTGCTGGCCCGGGCCTACCAGAAGGCCGGCGACCTGAACCGGGCGATCCCGGAGCTGGAGAAGCTGGTGACGCTCTCCGAGCAGCTGCTCGGCGCCGGCCACCCCGACACCTTCTCGCCCCGACTGCACCTGGCCAACGCCTACCTGGAGGCCGGCTCGCTGGTCGGCGCGCTGCCGCGCTACGAGCAGCTGCTCGCCGACGCGCAGTCCCAGGGGGCCGCCGCCGACGTGCTGCTGATCCGCAGCCGGCTCGGCGCGGCCTACCTCCAGGCCGGGGCACTGGACCGGGCGGTCCCGCTCTTCGAGCAACTGCGCCTGGAGGCCGAGGGCCTGCACGGCTCGGAGAGCCTGGAGGCGATCACCGCCCGGGGCAACCTGGCCGCCGCACAGCGCGACGCGGGGCTGCTCGGCACCGCGATCACCAGCTTCGAATGGTTGCTGGTGGACGCCGAGCACGCGCTGGGCGAGGACCATCAGGGCACCCTGGTGATCCGCACCGACGCGGCCGCCACCCACGCCGAGGCAGGGGACCTGTCCCGGGCGATCACCGCTTTGGAGCAGATCCGGGCCGACGCCGCCCGGGCCCTGGGGGAGGACTACCCGACCACGCTGACCGCCGGCCTGCGGCTGGCCACCGCGTACGCCGCCGCCGGCGACCTGTTCCGCGCGGTGCCGATCCTGGAGTCGGTGGAGGCGGCGCGCACCCGCGAGTTCGGCGAGGACCACCCGGCCACCTTCGCGGTCCGCCGCCACCTGGCCGTCGCCTACCTCGGCCAGCGCGAGCAGTCCCTCGCCTTCGACCTGCTGCGCGGCACGCTGGACCGGGCGCACCGCACCCTGGGTGAACAGCACCCCGAACCACTGGCGCTGCGCCACGAGTTGGGCGTCGCGGAGCGCCGCACCGGTGACCCGGCGCGCGCCGCCCGGCTGCTCGACGGCGTCCTCAGGGACCGGTGGAGCCTGCTCGGCGAACGCCACCCCGACACCCTGCGCACCCGCCACCAGCTGGCCAAGGCCTACCGGGCCGCCGGCGACCCGCGCCGCGCCGCCGAACTGGCCGGCCGCACCCTGGCCCTGTGCGAGACCTGGCTGAGCCCGGGCCATCCGCTCACCGTCGCCGTGCAGGAGAGCCTGCGACGCTGATCGGTCGACGCCGCGCAGACCGCGCCCGGGTGAGGCGCACGGCAGCGCCCGGGGTCCGCGGACCCCGGGCGCTGCCGTGCTGTCAGATCGTGCGGATCAGGTTCAGTCCACCGGACGGACCCGGATCCAGGTCTCCAGGTAGTTGGAGCTCTCGTTCTCGATCTCGATGCTCGTCCCGGTGTCCGGCACGATCACGCTGCTGTACGGGTCGGCCGCGTCCCAGTAGGTGCGCTCGTGGTCGTTGAACTCGTCGACGCCCTTGCTGCGCGGGATGACGGTCAGCACATCGGCCTTGTGCAGCTCCAGGCCCGAGGTGCGGCGCGAGCCGAACGGCGAGTCGTAGCCCTGGATGCGCGGCTTCATCAGGGTGCCGTCGGACCACTTCAGCGCTGCCGGGTGGGAGTCGATCGGCAGCACCAGGCCGTGGCCGGGGTGCGCGCTGACGTTGTTGTCGGTCTGCGAGGTGTCCCAGTACCAGAGCAGCAGGCCGGGCTGGTAGGAGTAGTGCTCGACCCAGCTGGGCTTGCTCTTGAAGCCGAAGTTGTACGGACCGGTCTTCAGCGTCTCGTCGTAGGAGATCGGCTGCCGGTTCTCGGCCAGGTAGTACTGGGCGTAGTCCTTGGAGAACTTGCCGTTGATGATGGAGAAGCCCTTGGCCTGCCAGCCGCTGTTGCCGCTCTCCACGTTGTCGGTGAACAGCGCCGCGCCGTCGGCCGTCACGCTGATGTCGTCCAGCGCGAAGCCGTTGAAGTGCAGGCCGCCGTCGGTGGTGTTGTGGAAGCGGACCTTCACGGCCTTGCCCAGGTAGGCGTCCAGCGAGTAGGACAGGTCGCCCCACTTCTTGGCGTTGCCGGTCAGGCCGGCCTTGCCGCCGTTGTTCTTCGGGATCGCTACCCCGTCGAAGGTGCCGTCCAGGACGGTCCAGTTGGTGCCGCCGTCGGTGGAGACCTCGGCGTAGCCGTAGTCGTAGTCCTGCTCCAGGTCGTACCAGCCCTTGGCCTTGAGCACGGCGGAGGTCTTGCCGGTCAGGTCGACGTCACGGCTGAGCGAGACGTCCAGGTTGTCCGCCGCGCCGCTCCACCACTCGCCACTGCCGGCGAACGGCGTGTTGATGTCCGTGGTCACGGTCTTCTTCGGCAGGTCGACCACCAGGGCCTGCGGGAGCTTGGTGTTGAACTCCACCGGGCCGATGTGGTGCGTCGACTCCTTGCCCGCCTGGGCCTTGTCGTACTTGAGCCAGCCGAGCTGCAGCTTGCTCCAGACGTCGAAGTCGTTCGGCATGTCACCGATGGTGTCCTTGCCGGTGCCGAGCCAGGAGCCGGAGCTCATCAGCGACCAGAAGCCGACCGAGTTGTCGTTCGGACCCTGGGTGTCGTAGAGGTCCGGCAGACCGAGGTCGTGGCCGTACTCGTGGGCGAACACGCCCAGGCCGCCGTTCTCCGGCTGCATGGTGTAGTCGCCGACCCACAGGCCGGTGTTGCCGACCTGCACGCCGCCGCGCTTGTTGCCCTCGGGGCCGGTGACACCGGCGTCCGCGCCGTGCACGTAGGAGCGGTGCGCCCACAGGGCGTTGGTGCCCTGGACGCCGCCGCCGGCCGACTCGTCCTCGCCGGCGTGCACGATCTGGAAGTGGTCGATGTAGCCGTCGGGCTGGTTGAAGTTGCCGTCGCCGTGCGAGCCGTAGCGGTCCCACTTGTCGTACTCGGCGAGGTTGGCCTTGATGTCGGCGTCGCTGCGGCCCTTGGCCTTCTGGTCGGCGACCCAGGCGTTGAGGGCGTCGACGATCAGGTCCTGCGCGTTGGCGCAGATGTGCGCGCCGCAGTAGTTGGAGCCGTAGCGGGCCTCGTTCCACGGCACCCGCACCCAGTCGGTGACCTGGCCGTCGACCGAGTAGCGGCCGGAGGACTGCTTCTCGTAGAAGGTCTTCAGCGAGGGCTTGTCCTTGGCGAAGTACAGGTCCTGGTAGTGCTGCGGGTTGTAGTCGGCCTGCCAGGCGGTGGAGTTGTTGGTGGCCCGGTCCGGGGCGGCGATCTGGTTGTGCGCCGGGCCCGGGGTGCCGCCGTACTTCAGCGAGCCGTCCGGCATCTTGGTGGTGCTGTCCACCTGGTCGCCGAAGTCCACCAGGATGGTGAAGATCTTGTCGGTCCGCTCGCGGGCCAGCTCGACGTACTTGTCGCGGCCCAGCTTCACGCTGCTGCTGCCGTCGTGCTGCTCGACCTGGGCGGTGCCGGCCAGCAGCTGCTCGGTGGCGGCCTTCTGCTCGGCGTTGACCTTGTCGGTGTACGGGCCGGGCAGGTCGTGGTCGACCTGGGCGGCCTGGGTCGGGTCACTCGGGTCAGTGGTCGCTGCGCTGGGAGCGGCGGGGGCGCCGGCGGCTATCGCGGTGCCCGGCAGCAGGCCGAGGCCGAGGGCGGCGATCAGCGCCGCGCCCACGGCGGTGGCCGTGGCCTTCATGGGTGTCTTCAACGTGGGTGACGTCCTCCCCGGGACCGGGCGGGCTCATGGGGTACACAGCCGACCCGGTGAACGAATGTGCCAAGTTGAGGACATAGTTGACCCAACGGAAAGCAAAAAAGGAAGATCTTGACCACGCCATGACGGCGCGCTAAGCTGCGCGGCTTCCCGTCAGGTGACCTGACGTCATATCCGCTGGTCAGAACGGGTGTTGGCAGTGCCGCCCCGGTCGAATGGCGGGGGTCGATCGGCGGGGGGAGTGCGCTTCAGGTGTGAGGCGGGTCACGCCCGGCTGCTCGTGACTTCACGCACCGGACACAAAAGGCTTCGGCCCCTTCGGTCGTAACCGAAGGGGCCGAAGCCTGGTGAAGCTGGTGAACCTGTTACTTCGTCAGGTCCGGACCGGTCGCCGCGACGGCGGCCGGAGTGTCGGCCACGGCCGACTTCTCCTCGCCGCGGAAGGTGAACTTGGCTTCCTTGCCCTCACCCTCCACACCGACGACCACGATGTGGCCGGCCCGCAGCTCGCCGAAGAGGATCTTCTCGGAGAGGTGGTCCTCGATCTCGCGCTGGATCGTGCGCCGCAGCGGACGAGCACCCAGCAGCGGGTCGTAACCACGCTTGGCCAGCAGCTTCTTGGCCTCGATGCTGAGCTCCAGGCCCATGTCGCGGTCCTTGAGGCGGGCATCCACCTTGTCGATCATCAGGTCGACAATCTGGATGATGTCCTCCTCCGACAGCTGGTGGAAGACCACGATGTCGTCGACACGGTTGAGGAACTCCGGGCGGAAGTGCTGCTTGAGCTCCTCGCCGACCTTGGCCTTCATCCGCTCGTACCCGGTCTGGGTGTCACCGGTGGCCGCGAAGCCCAGGCCGAAGCCCTTCGAGATGTCCCGGGTACCCAGGTTGGTGGTCATGATGATGACGGTGTTCTTGAAGTCCACCACCCGGCCCTGGGAGTCGGTCAGTCGACCGTCCTCCAGGATCTGCAGGAGCGAGTTGAAGATGTCCGGGTGGGCCTTCTCGACCTCGTCGAACAGGACGACCGAGAACGGCTTGCGGCGCACCTTCTCGGTGAGCTGGCCACCCTCCTCGTACCCGACGTAGCCGGGGGGCGAGCCGAAGAGCCGCGAGACGGTGTGCTTCTCGCTGAACTCCGACATGTCGAGGGAGATCAGGGCGTCCTCGTCACCGAACAGGAACTCGGCGAGGGTCTTGGACAGCTCGGTCTTACCGACACCCGAGGGGCCGGCGAAGATGAACGAACCGCCGGGACGCTTCGGGTCCTTGAGGCCGGCACGAGTACGCCGGATGGCCTGGGAGAGCGCCTTGATGGCGTCCTTCTGGCCGATGACGCGCTTGTGCAGCTCGTCCTCCATGCGCAGCAGCCGGGAGGACTCCTCCTCGGTCAGCTTGAAGACCGGGATGCCGGTGGCGGTGGCCAGGACCTCGGCGATGAGCTTCTCGTCCACCTCCGCGACGACGTCCATGTCGCCGGCCTTCCACTCCTTCTCGCGCTTGGCCTTCGCGTTCAGCAGTTGCTTCTCGTCGTCGCGCAGCGAGGCGGCCTTCTCGAAGTCCTGCGCGTCGATCGCGCTCTCCTTCTCGCGGCGGACCTCGGCGATCTTCTCGTCGAACTCGCGCAGGTCCGGCGGCGCGGTCATCCGGCGGATGCGCATTCGGGAACCGGCCTCGTCGATCAGGTCGATCGCCTTGTCCGGCAGGAAGCGGTCCGAGATGTACCGGTCGGCCAGGGTGGCGGCGGCGACCAGGGCGGCGTCGGTGATGGACACCCGGTGGTGCGCCTCGTACCGGTCGCGCAGACCCTTGAGGATCTCGATGGTGTGCGGCAGCGAGGGCTCGGCGACCTGGATCGGCTGGAAGCGGCGCTCGAGCGCGGCGTCCTTCTCCAGGTGCTTGCGGTACTCGTCCAGCGTGGTGGCGCCGATCGTCTGCAGCTCACCGCGGGCCAGCATCGGCTTCAGGATCGAGGCGGCGTCGATCGCACCCTCGGCGGCGCCCGCGCCGACCAGGGTGTGCAGCTCGTCGATGAAGAGGATGATGTCGCCGCGGGTGCGGATCTCCTTGAGCACCTTCTTCAGGCGCTCCTCGAAGTCACCGCGGTAGCGCGAGCCGGCCACCAGGGCGCCCAGGTCCAGCGTGTAGAGCTGCTTGTCCTTGAGCGTCTCGGGAACCTCGCCCTTGACGATCGCCTGGGCCAGGCCCTCGACCACGGCGGTCTTGCCGACGCCGGGCTCGCCGATCAGCACCGGGTTGTTCTTGGTGCGGCGGGACAGCACCTGCATGACCCGCTCGATCTCCTTCTCGCGCCCGATCACCGGGTCGAGCTTGGTCTCGCGGGCGGCCTGGGTCAGGTTGCGGCCGAACTGGTCCAGGACCAGCGAGGTCGACGGGGTGCCCTCGGCGGGCCCGCCGGCCGTGGCCGACTCCTTGCCACCGCCCTGGTAACCGGAGAGCAGCTGGATGACCTGCTGACGCACCCGGTTCAGGTCGGCGCCCAGCTTCACCAGGACCTGGGCGGCAACGCCCTCGCCCTCGCGGATCAGGCCGAGCAGGATGTGCTCGGTGCCGATGTAGTTGTGGCCGAGCTGAAGGGCCTCGCGGAGCGAGAGCTCCAGCACCTTCTTCGCCCGGGGGGTGAACGGGATATGGCCGGACGGGGCCTGCTGGCCCTGTCCGATGATCTCCTCGACCTGCTGGCGGACCGCCTCAAGAGAGATCCCGAGGCTCTCCAGGGCCTTAGCGGCGACACCCTCACCCTCGTGGATCAGGCCCAGGAGGATGTGCTCGGTGCCGATGTAGTTGTGGTTGAGCATCCGGGCTTCTTCCTGAGCCAGGACGACAACCCGCCGCGCGCGGTCGGTGAACCTCTCGAACATCGTTAATCGCTCCTCAGAGCGGTCGGGCAGTTCGGGGACTGTCCCCGCCCTGTCCTTCCGCATGCTAGTCCCGCTCAGCGGCGCGGCCCACGTAGTTCCCCGCTACGGTGCGGGGAAATCAAGCTGCGCGACCAGCCGACACCCTTCCCAACCTGATGCTGGGAGACGGTGTTCCCGCCAGTGCGCCGGATGCACGTGCTGCCGCTACGCCAATGGCGAACACGCTCCGGGTCCCTCCGCTCCGGCGGCCCCGTGGAGCCTCCGGATGACCGTCCCACCTGCATTCATACCGGAAATTCCGGTCGTTCTCGTGCAGTTTCCGCGGTGGCGTTGTTCGCCTGGCGAGAAGTCCGTCCGGGGACGGCCCGGGTGACGGGGGTTCAGCGGTAGGGCCGAACGGGGCGCTCGGCGTGACCGTGTCCGCCCATCCAGCGTTGCACAATCCGTGAGCGTTCAACCGCCCCGGACTCTGCCAGGTCCCGCCCCCGCCCCGGCCGGCCTGCCCGGCGGCGGACTGCCCAGTGCCGGAGTGCCCAGTGCCGGACTGCCGCGTGCCGGAGTGCCCGGCCACGGCCACGGGGCGCGGAGGGAGGCCCTCCGCGCCCCGTCGTGGGGACGACTGATCGCGCCGGCCGGTCAGGAGACGTTGGCCGCCTCGTAGGCCTCGCGGACGTTGCTCGGGACCCGGCCGCGGTCGTTGACGTTGTAACCGTTGTCCTTCGCCCACGTGCGGATCTTGGCCGTGTCCGCACTGCCGGCTGCCGGGCGGGCGGTGCCGCGGCTGCCGGTGCGCCGGGCGCCGGTGAGCCGGCCGCTCTGCTTGCGGCCCTTATCGACGTACGGAGCGAGCAGGTTGCGCAGCTTCTCCGCGTTGCCGGACTTCAGGTCGATCTCGTAGGCAACGCCGTCGAGGGCGAACGTCACCGTCTCGTCCGCCGAACCGCCGTCGAGATCGTCTTCAAGAATGACCTGCACCCTCTGTGCCACGGGACTCCCTTTCCTCTTAACGACCCAATGCCTTAGGGAAAGGAAACCGCCTTTTCTCGGAAAACACAAACCCCGGGTCGCGCACGCCCGGCTTCACAGGTGCAGCAGCATGCGTGAGTTGCCCAGGGTGTTGGGCTTGACCCGCTCCAGGTCGAGGAACTCGGCCACTCCTTCGTCGTAGGAGCGAAGGAGTTCTTCATACACTTCCGTAGCGATGACGGCCGGGTCTGTCGTACCATCATCGGTTTCCCCGATCTCGACGAAGCCGTGTTTCGCGAAGAACGCCACCTCGAACGTCAAGCAGAAAATCCGACGGACGCCGAGCCAGCGCGCGGTGTCCAGCAGCTTGTCCAGCAGCACGTGCCCGATGCCATGACCACGGCAGATCGGATCCACCGCCAGGGTGCGCACCTCGGCCAGGTCCTCCCACATCACGTGCAGGGCGCCGCAGGCGACCACCGAGCCGTCGTCGTCGCGTTCGGCCACCCAGAACTCCTGGATGGATTCGAACAGCGTCACGGTGGGCTTGTCGAGCAGAATGCCGTCGCGTGAGTAGGCGTCGATGAGCCGTCGTACGGCCCGCACATCACTGGTCCGCGCCCGGCGGATGGTGACCTCCATGGGCGGGACGTTATCGCGTCGGGCCGGGCGGGGTCTCCTCGGTATCGACCTCCAGATCGGGACCGGCCACCCGAAGCGCGTCCCGCAGCGCCGCGCGCTGCTCGGCCGACATCATGCCGAAGAAGTGCACCAGGGCCGCCGCCGGATTCTCACTGGTGGCCCAGGCGTCGTTCATCAGTGAAGCGGTGTACGTCTCACGGGAGGAGACCGCTTCATATCGATAGGCCCGTCCGACCCGCTCCCGGCGCAGCCAACCCTTTCGATACAGCTTGTCGAGCACGGTCATCACGGTGGTGTACGCGATATCGCGTTCCGTGCGCAGATCGAGCAGTACCTCGCGAACCGTCACCGGGCGGTTCCAGCGCCACACCCGGGTCATGACGGCATCTTCGAGTTCGCCGAGCTGACGGACCATACGACCACTTTAGAGAGCTTTGTCGGACTAATGCCGCAGGCCGCCTCCCCGTTTCGGGGAAGCGGCCTGCTACGTCAAGTCCTACCGGGTCCTACTCGGTGGGAGCGGCAGCGGCGGACCGGGCCATCGCCTCGGCGGCGGCGTCCTCCTTGCCCTTCTGGGCACCGCCCTGGCTGCGAATGATGGCCCGCACCAGGAACCCGAAACCGATCGCCATCACCAGCGGCGGCACGATCGCACTCACGTACTGCATCAGGTCACTCCTCCTCGGTCTTCTCGTCCTCGGTCTTCTCGGCGGCCACAGCGGCCTTTTCGGGCTTCACCAGGGGGAAGAGCACCGTCTCGCGGATGTTCTTTCCGGTGAGCAGCATGATCAGCCGGTCCACGCCCAGCCCGAGCCCACCGGTGGGCGGCATCGCGTACTCCAGCGCCCGCAGGAAGTCCTCGTCCACCTGCATCGCCTCGACGTCGCCGCCGGCCGCCAGCAGCGACTGCGCGGTGAGCCGGGCCCGCTGCTCGACCGGGTCGATCAGCTCGGAGTAGGCGGTGCCGATCTCGGTCCCGAAGATCACCAGGTCCCACTTCTCCGCCACGCCCGGGATCGAGCGGTGCTGGCGGGTCAGCGGGGACACCTCGGTCGGGTAGTCCTTGATGAAGGTCGGCCGGATCGCGTTCTCCTCCAGCAGGCGCTCGATCATCTCCAGCACGATCTGGCCGTGGCCCCACTCCTTCTCGTAGGGCACGCCGGCCGCGTCGGCGAGCTTGCGCAGCTCCTCCACGCTGGTGGCGGGGGTGACCTCGGTGCCCAGCCGCTCGGAGATCCCGGGGTAGACGGAGACCTCCTGCCACGGCTCGGCCAGGTCGATCTCGTGCTCCACCCCGTGCGGGTCGGTGCCGCGCACCACGGTGGTGCCCAGCGCGTCCCGGGCGGCGTTGATCACGATCGCCCGGATCAGCTCGGCCTGGGTGTCGTAGTCGCCGTAGGCCTCGTAGGACTCCAGCGCGGTGAACTCCGGGTTGTGGGTCGCGTCGGCGCCCTCGTTGCGGAAGTTCCGGTTGATCTCGAAGACCTTCTCGGCGCCGCCGACCACCAGCCGCTTGAGGTACAGCTCGGTGGCGATCCGCAGGTAGAGGTCGATGTCGTAGGCGTTGATGTGGGTGATGAACGGACGCGCGTTGGCGCCGCCGTGGATCGGCTGCAGCATCGGCGTCTCGACCTCGAGGTAGCCGCGGCTCTCGTAGGTGTCGCGGATCGAGCGGACCACCTTGCTGCGCAGCTGCAGCATCTCCCGGGCCTCGGGGTTGACGATCAGGTCGACGTACCGCTGCCGGACCCGGGCCTCCGGGTCGGTCAGGCCCTTGTGCTTGTCGGGCAGGGGGCGCAGGCACTTGGCGGTCAGCGCCCAGCTGTCCACCATGACGCTCAGCTCGCCGCGCCGCGAGGTGATCACCTCGCCCTCGACACCCACCTGGTCGCCCAGGTCGATGTCGGACTTCCAGGCCGCCAGCCGCTCCTCGCCCAGCTTGTCCAGCGAGAGCATCACCTGCAGGTCGCCGGAGCCGTCCCGCAGCGTCGCGAAGCAGAGCTTGCCGCCGGTGCGGGCCAGGATCACCCGGCCGGTGACGCCGACCCGCTCGCCGGTCGCGGTGTCGGCCGGCAGGTCGGTGTGCTTGGCGCGGAGGTCCGCGATGGTGGTGGTGCGGGGGAAGCCGACGGGGTACGGGTCGATGCCGGCGGCGCGGAGCCGGTCGAGCTTCTCGCGCCGCACACGCATCTGCTCGGGAAGGTCGTCGGTCGCGGGAAGGCTGCTCTGATCGCTCACCTCACCAGGGTAGCGAGCGCATGGCACTGCCCCGCCACCGGATATCGCGGGCGGCGGGGCAGTACGGGTACCGCTGTGGGACGGATCAGCCGCCGTTGTCGGCCTTGCGGCGACGGGTGGCGTAGAACACCGCACCGCCACCGACCACGGCCAGGCCGCCACCGATCGCGGCGATGACACCGGCGTTGGAGCCGCCACCGGTGAAGGCCAGGCCCGTGCCGTCGTCGCCGGCGTGGACGACGGCGGGGTCGGTGGAGTCCTCACGGGGGGCGGAGGCGGTGGGGGAGGCGGCCGCGCCGGTGGAGCCCGCACGGGAGGCCGAGGGGGTGGGGGAGACGGTGCTGCCGCTGGGCTGGGCGACCAGGCTCACCTGGACGCTGTTGTCGGCCGGGTTCGGGTCGAAGGACAGCGTGCTCGGCTTCGCGTTGTCGAGCTCGTAGGCGCTCACCAGGTAGGCCTGGGCGGTGGGCGCGGTGCTCGGGTCGACCTGGAGCTGGAAGTCGAAGCCGGTCTTGCTGCCCGCCGGGACCATGTAGGAGGCCCGGCAGATGTAGACCAGCGGGCTGGCCTTGTCGCGCAGGTAGCAGTCGGCCGGGGACTTGGTCACCGTCGAGCCCTGCGGCAGCACGACCCGCAGGTCGGCCGGGTCGTCGCCGCTGCCGCCGTAGATGATCGAGGCCGGGCCGTCGTTGCGCAGGCCGACCGAGAGGGTGCCCTGCTTGCCGTCGCCCTGCGGCGCCCAGCTGCCCAGCGCGACGAAGTTCGCGGTGTTGTCCGCGGAGACCTCGAGGTCGCCCAGGTTGTCGCCGGAGCGGCGCGGGGCGTGCAGCAGCGCGTCATCGGTGATCTTGGTGGCGGTCAGCGGCGTGCCGGTCCCGGCCCGGAGCTTGTACTGCTTGTTCCACTGCGGGTACTGGGCGTTGCGCGCGTCCTCGGTGGTGAAGACCGAGATCCCGCCGCGCACGGCGAAGGCGGTCTTGGTGACGCCGAGCTTGACCGGGTCGATCCGGTAGACCTCGCCGGGCGCGACGGCGGCGTCGACGATGCACTCGCCCACCGTCTCGGCGGGCAGCCGCGGGCTGCCGATCGTGTCGAGGACGCCGGTGACGGTGGCCGGGACGTCCGCGTACACGCAGTTCGCGGCGCGCTGGTCGGCCGCGAGCCCGTCCGGCAGCACGAACTCCAGGTAGAGCTTGCTGGTCGGCAGCTGACCGAGGTTGGCCACCTCGACGACCGGGGAGAGGGTGTCGCCCGGCTTCGCGTGGGAGACCTGGGGGAAGTCCTTGAGCTTCAGGTCGGGCCCGCCGACGGTGACCTTGAGGTCGGCGCTGGTTCCGGTCGCCTCGGCCGAGCTGAGGGCGACGTGCAGCACCCCGGTGGTGCCCGGCTTGACGCCCGGGGCCGCGGTCAGCCAGAGGTGGTCGCCGATGCCGGTACCGCCGGCCGGCAGGTGGGACTCGGTGCAGGTGGTGACCGCGCCCTGGGCGGTGCAGGTGGAGCCCTTGGCGTGGAAGTCGGCGATGCCGGCCAGCGCGCTCGCGTCGAAGGTGAGCTTCGCCTGGTCGATCTGGCTGCCCCCGGTGCTGCTGATGGAGACCTCCAGCAGGCTGTTCGAGTCCGACGCCGGGTCGGCCGGCGGCGTCAGCGGGATCTGCAGCGAGTTGGGCAGCCTGAGCTGGAGCGAGATGCCGGCGGCGTGCGCCGGGACGGCGGTGGCCGCGGCGGCCAGCAGGCCTGCCGCCGCCGTGCCGATGGCGGCCCGGCGGGTGCGGGTCGAGAACACAAGTCCCCCCTGAGTTGTAAAAGTTCAGGGGAGACCATAGGCCGCGGCGGTGACCGGTGGCACTCGGATAGAGCGGGAGCAAACGGTCATCGGTGGACATGCGGCGGGTTGCGGTTCACGATCTTTGGCAAATCGTGACCATTGATCAGGTTCCGTGCCGTCACCTTGTCGACAAACCGGCTCACCCGGTCCCCGTGGCGAGCTCCTCCTCGGTCTCGTCCTCCTCGGTGGCGGCCGGGGTCTCGCGGACCGCGGGCGGCTTGGGGCGCCGGGCGAAGAGTTCGGCGGGGGTGGGGATCCGGCCGGGGGTCGGGGAGGGGACGGGCGTGGAGGCGGCGGGGCGGCGGGGCTCGGTGGTCATGGGGACGGGTCCTCCTCCGGAGCGGGCGGGTTCGGGGCTGGGGACCGCCGTCAGATGGCGCGGGGCGGCGGGGCGGGGCAGGCCGGCGGTCAGCGCCAGGCGTTCGCGTACCGCCGCCTCGGCCAGTTCGTGGCAGCGGCCGGCCAGCCGGGAGCGGCGGGAGCGCTCGGCCGGGCCGCAGGGCTGGCGGCTCAGCGCGCGCAGCGCCGACAGGTCGTCGGGCTCGGGGAGGTAGCCGTCGGTGACGGCCTCCTCCAGGCGCTCCAGGTAGCCGCGGACGCTGCCGGGCAGCGCGGACCGGTAGCGGGCCAGTTCGGCCAGGAGGAAGGAGCGCAGTCGGCCGCCCTCCTGGGCGGCCTCGTCGATCGCCTCGGCCAGCCGGAGCGCCTCCTGGACGTCCTCCGCCCAGAGGACGGCCAGGTCGGCGCCCAGCGGCAGCCGGGCGGGGACAGCGGGGTGGAGGGCTTGGGCGAGGGCACGGCGCAGCACGCGCACTTCGTCGGCGCTGAAGGCCATGCCGCCGCGGGACCCGTGTGGCGTAGGCATGAGTTGACACTACGTGAGGAATATCCGATTTGTCGGAAGCCTCGCGCGGCGAAGACCCGGTTGGGTTATGCGGCCTTGTTCCGCTCGTAGACCAGCCGCAGGCCGATCAGCGTCAACCACGGTTCGTGCACGTCGATCGTGCCGGCCTCGCCCAGCACCAGCGGTGCGAGACCGCCGGTGGCGATCACCTGGACGTCCTCCGGGTCCTTGGGGGAGAGCTCCTGGGACATCCGGGTGACCAGCCCGTCCACCTGCCCGGCGAAGCCGTAGAGCACGCCGGACTGCATGCCCTCCACGGTGTTCTTGCCGATCACGTTGCGCGGCCGGGCCAGCTCGATCTTGCGCAGCTGGGCCCCGCGCACCCCGAGCGCCTCGACCGAGATCTCGATCCCGGGCGCGATCGCACCGCCCACGTAGTCGCCGCGCTCGTTGATCGCGTCGAAGGTGGTGGCGGTGCCGAAGTCGACCACGATGCACGGTCCCCCGTACAGGTGGTTGGCGGCCAGCGCGTTGACGATGCGGTCCGCGCCGACCTCCTTGGGGTTGTCCATCAGCACGTGCACCCCGGTCTTCACGCCCGGCGCCACCAGCACCGCCGGGACGTCGCCGTAGTAACGGCGGGTCACCTCACGCAGCTCGTGCAGCACGGCCGGGACCGAGGAGCAGATCGACAGCCCGTCCACCTGCTGGGCGTGCGGCCCCATCAACCCGTTCATCAGCACCGCCAGTTCGTCGGCGGTGCGGCGCGGGTCGGTGGAGATCCGCCAGTGTTCGGCGACCTCCTCGCCGTCGAACAGGCCGAGCGTGGTCTGGGTGTTGCCGACGTCGATGGTGAGGAGCATGGGGTGCTTTCTCCAGTGAGTCCGGGCCAGTCGAGACCGGGCCAGTTGAGTCCGAGTCGGGTGAGTCCGGGTCAGGAGCGCAGATCCAGGCCGATGTCCAGGATCGGCGCCGAGTGGGTGAGCGCGCCGACTGCCAGGAAGTCGACACCAGTCTCGGCGACCTCGCGCGCGGTGGCCAGGGTCAGACCGCCGGAAGCCTCCAACTTGGCCCGGCCGGCCACCAGCTGGACGGCCTCCTTGAGCTCGCCGACCGAGAAGTTGTCCAGCAGGATCAGGTCCGCGCCGGCCTCCAGCACCGGCGGGATCTGCTCCAGGGTGTCCACCTCGACCTCCACCGGCAGCTCCGGGTAGGCGGCCTTGACGGCCCGGAAGGCCTCGGCCACGCCGCCGGCGGCGACCACGTGGTTGTCCTTGATCAGCGCGGCGTCGGAGAGCGCCATCCGGTGGTTCATGCCGCCGCCGCAGCGCACCGCGTACTTCTGCAGGGCCCGCAGGCCCGGGTGGGTCTTGCGGGTGTCGCGGACCACCGCGCCGGTGCCCTCCAGCAGGTCGCTCCACTGCCGGGTGGCGGTGGCGATGCCGGACAGGTGGCAGAGCAGGTTGAGCGCGCTGCGCTCGGCGGTCAGCAGGTCGCGGGTGCGGCTGCGCACCGAGAGCAGCACCTGCCCGGCCGCCACCAGGTCGCCGTCCTCGACGTGCCGCTCGACCTCGAACTCCTCCTCGCAGATCAGCGAGACCACGGCCTCGGCGATCCGCAGGCCCGCCACCACACCGGCCTCGCGGGCGGTGAAGTCGGCGGTGGCCACGGCCTCGGCGGGCACGGTGGCCACCGAGGTGACGTCCTCACCGCCGGCCAGGTCCTCGGCCAGCGCCAGGGTGGCGATGTCCTCGACCTCGACCGGGTCCAGACCCGCCTGCTCCAGCAACTCGGCCAGCGCCGGGTCCAGGCCGGTCTCGTAGCCCTCGTCGTCGCCGCAGGCGCAGCCGTCGCCGCAGCCGCCCTGGTCGGCCAGCGGGAGTTCCTCGTGCGAGTGGGCCGCGGTGGAATCAGACATGGGGTCAGTGCTCCTTGGAGATGCGGATGCCGTCGGCGTCCAGGGTGGTGATCAGGTGACGCCGCCACTGGGCGTCGTCCCGCTCGGGGTAGTCCTCGCGCCAGTGGCAGCCGCGGGTCTCCGCGCGCTGCTCGGCGGCCGCGACCAGGGCGGTGGCGACCAGCAGCAGGTTGGCCGCCTCCCAGGTCTCCACCCGGGGGTCGGCCGGCTTCTGCTCGCTGCTCTGCTCGGCGGCGGCGCGCTCGAGCGCGGCCAGGCCCGCGGCGGCCTGCGCCATCGAGGCCGCCGAGCGCAGCACGCCGGCGCCGCGCGACATCAGGTGCTGCACGGCGGCCCGGGCCTCGGGGGCCGGCAGCGGGACGGTACGGGCGGCCCGCGCGGCGGCCACGTCCACCGACCGCTCGGGCAGCTCGCCGGCCTGGTGGCGTTCGGTCAGGTCGGCCGCGATCCGCTCGGCGAAGACGAGGCCCTCGAGCAGCGAGTTGGAGGCCAGCCGGTTGGCGCCGTGCACGCCGGTGCAGGCCACCTCGCCGCAGGCGTACAGGCCCGGCACCGAGGTGCGCCCGTGCAGGTCGGTGCGGACCCCGCCGGAGGCGTGGTGCGCGGCCGGGGCGATCGGGATCAGGTCGGTGACCGGGTCGATGCCGTGCGCCAGGCAGGAGGCCAGGATGGTCGGGAACCGCTCGGCCCACATCTCGGCGCCGAAGTGCCGCCCGTCCAGGTACATGTGGTCGGTGCCCTGGAGCTGCATCTGACGGGTGATCGCCTTGGTCACGATGTCGCGCGGCGCCAGCTCGTTGAGCTCGTGCTGCCCGACCATGAAGCGGGTGCCCGCGGCGTCCACCAGGTAGGCGCCCTCGCCGCGGACCGCCTCGGAGACCAGCGGCTGCTGGCCCTCGGCCTCCGGGCCGAGCCAGAGCACCGTCGGGTGGAACTGGACGAACTCCAGGTCCGCCGCCTCGGCGCCGGCCCGCAGCGCCAGTGCGACGCCGTCGCCGGTGGAGACCGGCGGATTGGTGGTGGCCTCGAAGACCTGGCCCATGCCGCCGGTGGCCAGCACCACGGCCTTGGCGCGGATCGCGCCCACCCCGTCGCGCTGCCCCTCGCCCATCACGTGCAGGGTCAGGCCGGCCGCGTGGCCCTCGGCGTCGGTGAGCAGGTCGAGCACCAGCGCGTGCTCGACCAGTTCCAGCCCCGGGTCGCTGCGCACGGCGGCGACCAGGGCGCGTGATATCTCGGCCCCCGTCGCGTCGCCGCCCGCGTGCACGATCCGGCGCCGGTGGTGGCCGCCCTCCCGGGTGAGCAGGATCTCGCCGGCCGGGTCGGTGTCGAAGGCCGCGCCCTTGGCGATCAGCCGGCGGACCGCATCCGGGCCCTCGGTGACCAGGGCGCGTACGGCCGCCTCGTCGCAGACCCCGGCGCCGGCGACCAGGGTGTCGTCCAGGTGCTGCTCGGGGGTGTCGCCCTCGCCCAGGGCGGCGGCGATGCCGCCCTGGGCCCAGCGGGTGGAGCCGTCGTCCAGCATCGCCTTGGTGACCACCGTCACCCGCAGGCCCGCCTGCCGCACCCCCAGCGCGGCGGTGAGTCCGGCCACGCCGGAGCCGACCACCACCACGTCGGTGGTGGCGGTCCAGCCAGGGGCGGGGGCGGTGAGTCGGTGGGTCACAGCTGGCTCCTAGAGGGTGTGGACGGCGTCGCCGCGCAGGGTGTCCGTCCCCGGCAGGGCTTCGGCGGGGTCGGCCCCGGTCCCGGTGATCTTGTTCTCGGCATCCACGAAGACCACCTTGGGCTGGTACGCCCTGGCCTCGGCGGTGTCCATCTGCCCGTAGGCGATCAGGATCACCAGGTCGCCGGGGTGGACCAGGCGGGCGGCGGCGCCGTTGATGCCGATCACGCCGGTGCCGCGCGGACCCGCGATGGTGTACGTCTCCAGCCGGGCGCCGTTGTTGATGTCCACGATGTGGACCAGCTCGCCGGGCAGGATGTCGGCGGCGTCGAGCAGGTCCTGGTCCACCGTCACCGAGCCGACGTAGTGCAGGTCGGCCTGGGTGACGGTGGCACGGTGGATCTTGGACTTGAACATGGTGCGGAGCATGGGTCACGCCTCCTGTGAGTGCATGCCTGAGGGTTTACTACCGAACAATGATGCGGACGTTGTCGATGAGACGGGTCGAGCCCACCTTGGCGGCAGCGGCCAGCACCGCCTCGCCCTGGAAGTCGTCCGCCGCCTCGACGAAGTCGTGCGGGTCGATCAGGGCGAGGTAGTCGAGGTCGAGGCCGTCGGCCGCGTCGAGGACCTTCGCGGCCGCCTCGCGGACCGCCGCCGGGCCCTGGGCCGCCGCGTCGCGGCCGGCGAACAGCGCCCGGGAGAGCGCCAGGGCTTGCTCGCGCTCGGCCTCGGAGAGGTAGCGGTTGCGGGAGGACAGCGCCAGCCCGTCGGCCTCGCGGATGGTCGGCACGCCGACGATCTCCACGTCGAAGTCGAGGTCGGCCACCATCCGCTGGATGATCGCCAGCTGCTGGGCGTCCTTCTCGCCGAAGAAGGCGTAGTCGGGGTCGGTGATGTGCAGCAGCTTGGCCACCACGGTCAGCACCCCGTCGAAGTGGCCGGGCCGGGTGGCGCCCTCGAACCGCTCGCCCATCGGGCCGGCGGTCAGCCGGACCTGCGGGTCGCCGTTCGGGTAGACCTCCTCGACCAGCGGGGCGAAGACCACGTCGGCACCGCTCTCCTCGGCGAGCCGGACGTCGGCGGCCAGCGTGCGCGGGTAGCGGTCCAGGTCCTCGTTCGCGCCGAACTGCAGCGGGTTGACGAAGACCGTGACGGCCACCCGGCCCTCGGCGCCGACCGCCTTGCGCGCCGCCCGGATCAGCGCGGCGTGGCCCTCGTGCAGCGCGCCCATGGTCATCACCACCGCGTTGTCCACCGGGCGCTCGTCCGGCCAGAAGGCCGACTCGAAGTCGTCCACGGTGTGGGTGAGCTGGGTCTTTCGGGCTTTGGGAGCCTTGGCGGCGGGCTTGGGGCGGGCCATCGGTCAATTCTCCTCGTTGAGTACGTCCAGCAGCGCGGCCGCCGCTTCGTCCTTCAGCGTCCCGTGCGCCAGCGCGCGCTGGGCGGTGGCCTTCGCCATCGCCCGGTAGGCGGCCGGGATGTCCGGGGACACGGTACTGAGCTGGTCCAGGTGGCGGCGCACCGTCCCCGCATCGCCGCGGGCCACCGGGCCGGTCAGCGCGGCGTCCCCGGAGCGCAGGCTGTTGTCCAGGGCGGCGCCGAGCAGCGGGCCGAGCAACCGGCCCGGCTCGGCCACACCGGCCGTCCGCAGCAGCTCCATCGCCTGGGCGACCAGGGTGACCAGGTGGTTCGCGCCGTGCGCCAGGGCGGTGTGGTAGAGCGCGCGGACCTCCTCGGGGACCCACTCGGGCTCGCCGCCCATCTCCACCACCAGGGCCTCGGCCACCGGCCGCATCTCCTCGGGCGCGGTCACCCCGAACGGGCAGCCGGCGAGGCGGGCCAGGTCCACCGAGGTGCCGGTGAAGGTCATCGCCGGGTGCAGGGCCAGCGGCAGCGCGCCGACCCGGGTGGCGGGAGCCAGGATGCCGACGCCGTGCGCGCCGGAGGTGTGCACCAGCAGCTGGCCGGGGCGGATCGCGCCGGTGGCGGCCAGGCCGGCGACCAGGTCGGCCAGCGCGTCGTCCGGCACGGTCAGCAGCACCAGGTCGGCGGCGGCCAGCACCTGCGGGGGCGTCACCAGCCGGACCCCGGGCAGCAGCGCCTCGGCGCGACGACGGGAGACCGCCGAGACCCCGGAGGCGGCCACCACCTGGTGGCCGGCCAGCTGCAGGGCGGCGCCCAGGGCGGGGCCGACCCGGCCGGTGCCGACCACGCCCACGGCGAGGCGCGCGGGGCGGTCGGCGGGGTCGCGGGGGTCGGTCTCAGGGAAGTCGAACACTGCGTTCCAGTCCTCTACGGGTACCAGACGGTCCGTCCCATCCTACGGGTGTGTGAGGGGTGCTAACCGTGGCCGCCGGCGCGGACCAGGCCGGCCTCGTAGGCGAGGACCACGGCCTGGACCCGGTCGCGCAGGCCCAGCTTGGCCAGGATGCGGCCGACGTGGGTCTTCACGGTGGCCTCGGACAGGACCAGGCCCGCCGCGATCTCGCTGTTCGACAGCCCCTGGGCGACCAGCAGGAAGACCTCCCGCTCCCGCTCGGTGAGCGGCTCCAGGGCCGGCGGCCCGGCCGGGGTCTGCGGCGCCGGCAGCACCTCGGCGAAACGGTCGATCATCCGCCGGGTGGTGGTCGGCGCCACCACCGCGTCGCCCGCGTGCACCGAGCGGATCGCGGCCACCAGCTCCGGCGGCGGCACGTCCTTCAGCAGGAACCCGCTGGCCCCGGCCTTGAGCGCGGCGAAGGCGTACTCGTCCAGGTCGAAGGTGGTCAGGATGAGCACCTTGGGCGCGTCCGGCCGCGGCTGCCCGTCGGCGTCCAGGCAGATCCGCCGGGTGGCCTGCACCCCGTCCAGCCGCGGCATCCGGACGTCCATCAGCACCACGTCGATCGGGGCGTCCGCCGGGACACCGGAGAGCACCTCCACGGCCTGCGCCCCGTCGCCCGCCTCGGCGGCGATCTCGATGTCGGCCTGGGAGGCCAGCACCATCCGGAACCCGGTGCGCAGCAGCTCCTGGTCGTCGACGAGCATCACACGGATCGTCACCTGGGTTCGACTCCTCTGCTTGGCAGCTGCTCGGCAGCTACTTGGCGGTCTTGAGCGGCAGGACGGCGCGGATCCGGAAACCGCCGCCGGGTCGCGGCCCGGCGTCCAGGCTGCCGCTGACCATACCGATCCGCTCGCGCATCCCGATCAGACCGTGCCCCTGGCCGTCGGCGCCGCCGCGGGCCAGCTGTTCGTCGGTGCTGCCGCGCCCGTCGTCCTCGATCAGCACGTTGAGGTCGCGGTCGCCGAAGTCCACCGCGACCCGGGCGCTCACATTGGGCCCGCCGTGCTTGCGGACGTTGGTGAGCGCCTCCTGGACGATCCGGTAGACCGTCAGCTCGACCCCGCGCGGCAGTTCGCGCGGCTCGCCGGAGGTGGAGAACTCCACCGGCAGCCCGGCGGTGCGGACCTGCTCCAGCAGTTCCGGCAGTTCCTCGACGCTGGGCTGGGGCACGTACTCCTCGGCGGCGTCGGCGCTGCGCAGCACGCCGAGCAGCCGGCGCATCTCGACCAGCGCCTGGCGGCCGGTGGAGGCGATGGTGGCCAGCGCCTCCTTGGCCTGGTGCGGGGAGTTGTCCATCACGTAGGCGGCGCCGTCGGCCTGAACGATCATCACCGAGACGTTGTGCGCCACCACGTCGTGCAGTTCGCGGGCGATCCTGGCCCGCTCGGCGGCCACCGCCACCTTGGCCTGGGCGTCCCGCTCGCGTTCCAGCCGCTCGGCGCGGTCCTCCAGCTCCACCAGGTAGGCCCGGCGCACCCGGGTGAGTCGGCCCCAGGCCCAGCAGAGGACGAACGGGGTGGAGAGCAGCGCGGAGGTGAAGGCCAGGCCCCAGAAGCTGTTGCCGCCGGGCGGGCCGCCGTCCGAGGTCTTGTGGAAGCTGTGCACGGTGAGCGGGCCGGAGAGCAGGCCGCCGGCCAGCGCCAGCCGGGAGATCCACGGCCGGCCGAAGGCGGCCCCGGTGTAGACGAAGACCAGGTAGCCGATGGAGGAGCCGGACGGGTCGACGTTGGCCGCCACCTGGGCAAGGCCGAGCAGCAGCGCCGCGGTCACCGTGACGTCCGGCCAGCGGCGGCGGACCACCATCAGGAGGGCGATCAGCAGCGCGGTGAGGATGCTGGTCAGCCGGTAGGAGCCCGCGTTGGTGTCGTTGGACACGGCGAAGAGGAAGAGCACGATGGACGCCCAGGCGCCATCGACCACCATGGGGTGTCCGCGAAGCCAGGCGTTCAGTCGATGCACATGACCAGCCTAGGCAGTCGCGGGGTGCCCTCCCGTCCACCGCGAGGGCGATCCCTGTCTCGTCCGCAGGTCGGAGCCCGGTACCGTCGCGGGCATGAGCTGGATGCGCTGGCGACCCGCCATGGAGCAGGCCCTGTACGGGGACGGGGGCTTCTACCGGCGTCCGGAGGGGCCGGCCGGGCACTTCAGGACCTCGGTGCACGCCTCGCCGCTGTTCGCCCGGGCGGTCGGCCGGCTACTGCTGGAGGTGGACGAGGCGCTCGGCCACCCCGAGGAGATCGCCCTGATCGACGTCGGGGCCGGTCGCGGCGAGCTGGTGGCGCAGCTGGCCGGTCTGCTGCCGGGTCGGCTGCGCGCCTACGGGGTGGAACTGGCGGCCCGCCCGGACGGGCTGCCGGCCGAGGTGCGGTGGACCGAGCGGGTGCCGGCCGGCGCGGTCGGGTTGCTGTTCGCCAACGAGTGGCTGGACAACGTGCCGCTGGACCTCGCCGAGCGGGACGGGGACGGGGCGCTGCGCTACCTGGAGGTCGACGCCTCGGGTCAGGAGCGGTTGGGCGGGCCGCTGACCCCGCAGGACGCCGGCTGGGCCGAGCGGTGGTGGCCCGAGGGCGACCGGATCGAGCTGGGCCGGACCAGGGACGAGGCCTGGGCGGCCGCGGTGGGCTCGCTGGAGCGCGGGCTCGCGGTGGCGGTGGATTACGCGCACGGGAAGTCGGATCGGCCGACTTTCGGCACCCTGACCGGCTTCCGGAACGGGCGCGAGGTGTCCCCCGTGCCGGACGGTGGCTGCGATCTGACCGCGCATGTCGCGCTGGACGCGGCGGCCGTGCCGGGTATCCACAGCCTGTGGACAACTCAGCGCGAGGCGCTGCGGGCGCTGGGTGTGGACGGGACCCGGCCGCCGCTCGCGCAGGCCTCCAGCGACCCGGCCGGATACGTCCGGGCGCTGGCCGCCGCGGGCGAGGCGGCGGAGCTGACCGCGAGCGGCGGGCTCGGCGGCTTCGGCTGGCTGGTCCAGGCCGTCCGCATGCCGGAACCGGCGAGCCTGGCGGGGCTGCCGGGGTGGCAGACTCTGGAGGCATGAGCACTCTCAGGGAGACCGTGGTCGGCGTCGGCGCCGGTGTGGAGAACACCGCGACCGACATGGTGCTGAACATCGGCCCGCAGCACCCGGCCACCCATGGCGTGCTGCGGCTCAAGCTGGTGCTGGACGGGGAACGGATCGTCTCGGCCGAGCCGATCATCGGCTACATGCACCGCGGCGCCGAGAAGCTCTTCGAGGCCCGGGACTACCGGCAGATCATCATGCTGGCCAACCGGCACGACTGGCTCTCCGCCTTCGCCAACGAACTGGGCGTGGTGCTCGCCGTCGAGCGGATGCTCGGCATGGAGGTCCCCGAGCGCGCGGTCTGGACCCGGACCCTGCTCGCCGAGCTCAACCGGGTGCTCAACCACCTGATGTTCATCGGCTCCTACCCGCTGGAGCTGGGCGGCATCACCCCGGTCTTCTACGCCTTCACCAGCCGCGAGGAGCTCCAGCACGTGCTGGAGGAGGCCAGCGGCGGCCGGATGCACTACATGTTCAACCGGGTCGGCGGCCTCAAGGAGGACCTGCCGGCCGGCTGGCTGGGCCGGGTCCGGGCGGCCGTCGCCGCCGTGCGCGCCCAGCTGCCGGTCTACCAGGACCTGGTGCTCGGCAACGAGATCTTCCGGGCCCGCACCGCCGGGGTCGGCGTGCTCTCCGCCGAGCACGTGAAGGCCTACGGCGTCACCGGGCCGATCGCCCGGGCCAGCGGCGTCGACTTCGACCTGCGCCGGGACGAGCCCTACCTGGCCTACGGCGAGCTGCAGGACGTGCTCACCGTGGCGGTCCGCGAGGAGGGCGACTGCCTGGCCCGGTTCGAGTGCCTGCTCGAGCAGACCGAGAACTCGCTGGACCTGGCCGACGCCTGCCTGGACCGGCTGGCCGGCCTGCCCGCCGGGCCGGTCAACCTGCGGCTGCCCAAGGTGCTGAAGGCCCCCGAGGGCGAGACCTACGCCTGGACCGAGAACCCGCTCGGGGTCAACGGCTACTACCTGGTCTCGCGCGGCGACAAGACGCCGTGGCGGCTCAAGCTCCGCTCGGCGTCCTTCAACAACATCCAGGCGCTCACCGAGCTGCTGCCCGGCACCCTGGTGGCGGACATGGTGGCGATCCTGGGGTCGATGTTCTTCGTGGTCGGCGACATCGACAAGTAGGGCGGTACCGACAAGTAGCGGCTACTTCTTCTTGGCGCGCTTCGGGTCGGCAGGGTGGGGCGCCAGCTTGCGGTCGCCCTTGGCCGCGATCCGCTGCTCGCAGAGCTCGGCCAGCACCGCGTAGGCGGCCGGGCCCATCAGCTCGGTCAGCTCCGGGCGGTAGCTCACGTACACCGGCTCGGCGCCCTGGTGCGCCTCCGGGCTGCTGGTGCACCACCAGTGCAGGTCGTGGCCGCCCGGACCCCAGCCGCGGCGGTCGTACTCGCCGATCGAGACCTGCAGGTAGCGGGTGTCGTCCGGGCGGTCGATCCAGTCGTAGGTGCGGCGGATCGGCAGCTGCCAGCAGACGTCCGGCTTGGTCTCCAGCGGCTCCTTGCCCTCCTTGAGCGCCAGGGTGTGCAGCGCGCAGCCCTGGCCGCCGGCGAAGCCGGGCCGGTTGAGGAAGATGCAGGCGCCGTCCACCCGGCGGGTCTGCCGGTCGCCGTCCTCGTCCAGCATGGTGATGCCGCCGTCGAGCTTGAGCCGGCCCTTCTTGTCGGTGCCCTCGGCGAAGTACTGCCAGGTCTCGGGGGTGAGCCGCTCGGCGTGCCCGATCACCCGCTGCTCGTCCTCCTCGTCCGAGTAGTGCGCGCCGAGCGTGCAGCAGCCGTCGGACTCGCCGCGGCCGGGGCGGATGCCGTGGCAGCCCTGGCCGAAGATGCAGCCCCAGCGCGAGGTCAACCAGGTCAGATCGCAGCGGAAGACCTGCTCCTCGTCGGCCGGGTCGGCGAACTCGACCCAGGCGCGGGGGAAGTCCAGCCCGACCTCGGGGAGGGGCTTCTTACGGGTGGGGGTGGGGATGTCAATGGCGGCCACCCGGCAAGAGTAGGGCAGCCGGGTGGCCGTCCGCGTTGTCCGCGCCCGGCAGGTCAGGCGCGCAGGAAGGACTCCAGGGCGGTGGCGAAGTGCACCGGGGTCTCGTACTGCGGGTAGTGGCCGGCGGCGGGCAGCACCTCGAGTTCGGCCTGCGGGAAGAGCTGCAGCCAGGTGTCGCGCATCAGCTCGGGGGTGAGCGCCAGGTCGTGCTCGCCGACGAAGACCTTGACCGGCAGGGTGAGGCCGGTCAGCTTCTCGGTGTAGTCCTGGCCGGTCCACTCCTCCAGGTACGCGGCGAAGGCGTCCACCCGGGAAGTGGCGGTGGAGCGGGCCACCATCCGGTCCAGCCACACGGCGTTCGCCCGCTGCCCGGTGACCAGGTCGAGGATCATCCGGCGGGCCACCGGGTTCTGCGGGGCGGCGTGGAACAGTTCGTCCGCCTCGCCCTCCAGCGGGTACCGGGCGGCCGGCACCGGCGTCACCCCGGCCAGCTTGCGCACCCGCTCCGGTGCCAGCGCCAGCACCAGCTGCGCGGCCTTGGCCCCCATCGAGTGCCCGACCAGCGAGAAGCGGTCCCAGCCCAGTTCGTCGGCGAGCGCCAGCACGTCCGCGGCGATCTCGTCGAGCGTGAAGTCGCCGGGCACGTCGACCCGGTCGCCGTAGCCGCGGTAGTCGAGCATCGCGTAGCCGAAGCTGGTGCGGTCCAGGTAGTCCAGGAACGGGCCCCAGCCGGCGGTGGTGCCGAACCAGTCGTGCAGGACGATGACCTTGTGCTCGCCGGCACCCAGGCGGCGGTGACTGATCGTCATATGAGAAGGCTCCCAGGGGATGAGGGGTGGTCAGCAGGCCCAGGCTGGCGCCGGATCGGCTCGCTCGGCAATCGAACAGGCGGGATTTCCCCAGGTGCGGTGGCGTAGCGTGGTGAATTATGCGACTCGGTGTGCTCGACGTAGGTTCCAACACCGTCCACTTCCTCGTGGTGGACGCCCACCCCGGTGCCGCGCCGCTGCCCGCCTACTCGCACAAGGCGGAGCTGCGGCTGGCCGAACTCCTGGACGACCAGGGGGCGATCCGCGAGGACGGGGTGCGGCGACTGGTCGACCACGTCTCCTCCTCGCTGCGGGTGGCCGAGGACAAGGGCGTGGTGGACCTGCTGCCGTTCGCCACCTCCGCGGTGCGCGAGGCCGCCAACGGCGAGGCCGTGCTCAAGCGGGTGCAGGACGAGACCGGCGTCGAGCTGCAGGTGCTCTCCGGACAGGACGAGGCGCGGCTGACCTTCCTGGCGGTGCGCCGCTGGTTCGGCTGGTCCTCCGGGCGGCTGCTCGACCTCGACATCGGCGGCGGCTCGCTGGAGATCGCCTGCGGGATCGACGAGCAGCCGGACACCGCGATCTCGCTGCCGCTCGGCGCCGGCCGGCTGACCGCCGCCTGGCTGCCCGGCGACCTGGCCGATCCGGAGGCGGTGCGCGACCTGCGCCGCCACATCCGGGCCGAGATCGCCACCGTGGTCGGCGAGGTGGCCAGACTCGGCGCACCGGACCACTCGGTGGCCACCTCCAAGACCTTCAAGCAGCTGGCCCGGATGACCGGCGCGGCCCCGGCCGAGGCCGGCCTGCGGGTGCCGCGCAAGCTCACCCGCAGCGGACTGGCCGCCTGGCTTCCCCGCCTGGCCGCGATGACCACCGCCGAGCGGGCCCGGATCCCGGGCGTCTCCGAGGGCCGGGCGAGACAGCTGCTGGCCGGCGCGCTGGTGGCCGACGGGGCGATGGACCTGTTCGGCCTGGACGAGCTGGACATCTGCCCGTGGGCGCTGCGCGAGGGCATCATCCTGCGCCGACTGGACAGCCTGGACGGACAGTCCGCACGCTGACCGCGGTGCTGCGCGGCAGGGCGAGCCACCCGATCACCGAGCGCTGCGCATAACCTGTTTGCGTGGAGGACGAGGACCCGCCCCAGGCGAGTGCCCGCCCGCGGCGCCGGGCCCAGCGGGCGGACGAGGTGCGGGCGGGTGAGCCGCGCGCCCGGGCGACCCGGGGGGCCGGACGGCGGGCGCGCAAGGAGAAGCACCCGCTGCTGCGCACCACCGACCGCCTGGTGCTGCCGCGCCACCCCGCCCTGCACATCCCCGACACCAAGATCGCCCTGTCCACCGCCTCGGTCTACCCCGACAACACCCAGGTCGCCTTCGAGCTGGCCGCCAAGCTCGGATACGACGGTGTCGAGGTGATGGTCTGGAACGACCCGGTCAGTCAGGACCTGGACGCGCTGCGCGAGCTCTCCGACCGGTTCCGGCTGCCGATCCTGGCCGTGCACGCGCCCTGCCTGCTGATCACCCAGCGGGTCTGGAGCACCGACCCGTGGACCAAGCTCAAACGGGCCAGGGCGGCCGCCGAGAAGCTGGGCGCCGACACCGTGGTGGTGCACCCGCCGTTCCGCTGGCAGCGCCAGTACGCCCGCGACTTCGTCCGCGGCATCGAGCGGATGGCGGGCGAGACGGCGGTGCGGTTCGCGGTGGAGAACATGTACCCGTGGCGCTACCGGGACCGCGAGGTGCTCGCCTACGCCCCCGGCTGGGACGTCACCGAGGAGGCCTACCGGCACTTCACCGTCGACCTCTCGCACGTGGCCACCTCGCGGATCGACGCCTTCGCCATGGTCGACCGGATGGGGGACCGGCTCGCCCACGTGCACCTGGCCGACGGCTCCGGCTCCGGCAAGGACGAGCACCTGATCCCCGGGCGCGGCAAGCAGCCCTGCGCCGAACTGCTGGAGCGGCTGGCCCGGACCGGCTTCGACGGGCACGTGGTGCTGGAGGTCAACACCCGCCGCTCCGGTTCACCCGCCGAGCGGGAGGCCGACCTCGCCGAGGCGCTGGCCTTCACCCGGCTCCATCTGGCCACCGGGTCGCGCGTACTCTGACAGTACGTTGACCGTACGTCGGTCGTGCGGCGATCGTGTGGTGCTCAGGCAGGAGGCGGATATGACGGACTATCAGCTGAAGGTGCACGCGGAGAGCTTCGGCGCCGTCGCCGCCGAGTACGACCGGGCCCGACCGTCCTACCCGATCGAGCTGCTGGACACGATCGAGGAGTTGACCGGCCGCCCGCTGAAGGGCGCCACCGTGCTGGACGTCGGCGCCGGCACCGGCATCGCGACCCGGCTGCTGCGGGCCCGCGGCGCGCTGGTCACCGCGGTGGAGCCGAGCCCGGGGATGGCCGCCCAGCTGCACGCCGTCAGCCCCGAGATCCCGCTGGTCAAGGGCGACGGCAACGAACTGCCGTTCCACGACGCCACCGCCGACCTGATCAGCTACGCCCAGGCCTTCCACTGGACCGAGCCGGACAGGTCGATCCCGGAGGCGCTGCGGGTGCTGCGTCCGGGCGGTGCGCTGGTGCTCTTCTGGAACCTCAAGGACCGCTCGCTGCCCTGGCTCGCCGAGCAGGAGGCCCGACTGTCGGCCGCGCTGCCCTCGTACCACTACTACGGGCTGATGAACGCCGTAACCGAGCCGCTCGGCCGCTACCCCTTCGAGGTGCACAACCGGGTGCTGCGCTGGGAGCGCCGGATCACCGTCGAGGACGTGATCACCGACCTGCGGTCGAAGTCGTACTTCGCGGTGGCCGAGCCCGCGCTGCGCGAGTCGGTGCTGGCCGAGGAGCGGGCCGCGCTGCTGGAGGTGTTCCCCGACGGGGAGGTCACCGAGCCGTACTCGGTGGACCTGACGGTGGCCGTCAAGCGCGACTGACCGCGATGCGGACGGTGGGTCCGCCGGGCGGGACGGCGGCGTAGGCTCGATTGTTACCAACCGCCCAGGAGTGGAGAAGGCAGTGCCCGAGCTGAAGTCCCGTACGGTCACCCACGGTCGCAACATGGCAGGCGCCCGCGCCCTCCTCCGGGCCGCCGGCGTAGCCCGTGAGGACTTCGGCAAGCCGATCATCGCGGTGGCCAACTCCTTCACCGAGTTCGTGCCCGGGCACACCCACCTGCAGCCGGTCGGCCGGATCGTCTCCGAGGCGATCAAGCAGGCCGGCGGCATCCCCCGCGAGTTCAACACCATCGCGGTGGACGACGGCATCGCGATGGGCCACGGCGGCATGCTCTACTCGCTGCCCTCGCGCGACCTGATCGCCGACAGCGTCGAGTACATGGTCAACGCGCACTGCGCCGACGCGCTGATCTGCATCTCCAACTGCGACAAGATCACCCCCGGCATGCTGATGGCCGCGCTGCGCCTCAACATCCCGGTGGTCTTCGTCTCCGGCGGCCCGATGGAGGCCGGCAAGGCCACCCTGGTCGACGGCACCGTGCGCCGGCTCGACCTGGTCAACGCGATCTCCGACGCGGTCAACGAGAACGTCTCGGACGCCGACATCGCGATCATCGAGGAGAACGCCTGCCCGACCTGCGGCTCCTGTTCCGGCATGTTCACCGCCAACTCGATGAACTGCCTGACCGAGGCGATCGGCCTCTCGCTGCCCGGCAACGGCTCGGTGCTGGCCACCCACACCGCCCGCAAGGCGCTGTACGAGGCCGCCGGGCGGACCGTCGTGGAGATCACCGAGCGCTACTACCACCAGGACGACGAGTCGGTCCTGCCGCGCAACATCGCCACCCGCGCCGCGTTCGAGAACGCCATGGCGCTGGACATCGCGATGGGCGGCTCCACCAACACCATCCTGCACCTGCTGGCCGCCGCCCAGGAGGCCGAGCTGGACTTCGACATGCGCACCATCGACCAGGTCTCGCGCAAGGTCCCCTGCCTGTCCAAGGTCGCGCCCAACGGCAACTACTACATGGAGGACGTCCACCGCGCCGGTGGCATCCCCGCCATCCTCGGCGAGCTGTACCGCGGCGGGCTGCTCAACGAGGACGTGCACACCGTGCACTCCGACTCGCTGGACGAGTGGCTGAAGAGCTGGGACATCCGCGGCGGCTCGCCCTCGCCGGCCGCCGTCGAGCTGTTCCAGGCGGCGCCCGGCTGCGTCCGCTCCGCCGAGGCCTTCTCGCAGTCCGAGCGCTGGGAGTCGCTGGACACCGACGCGGCCGGCGGCTGCATCCGCAGCGTCGAACACGCCTACTCGGTGGAGGGCGGCCTGGCCGTGCTCTACGGCAACCTCGCCGAGGACGGCTGCGTGGTGAAGACCGCCGGCGTCGACGAGTCGATCTGGACCTTCAGCGGCCCCGCCGTGGTGGTCGAGTCGCAGGAGGACGCGGTGGACGCGATCCTCGCCAAGCGGGTCAAGGAGGGCGACGTGGTGGTCATCCGCTACGAAGGCCCCAAGGGCGGCCCCGGCATGCAGGAGATGCTCTACCCCACCTCCTTCCTCAAGGGCCGCGGCCTCGGCAAGGCCTGCGCGCTGATCACCGACGGACGCTTCTCCGGCGGCACCTCCGGCCTGTCGATCGGCCACGTCTCCCCCGAGGCGGCCGGCGGCGGCGCGATCGCGCTGGTCGAGGACGGCGACATCATCTCGATCGACATCCCCGGCCGCACCGTCTCGCTGGAGGTCTCCTTCGAGGAGCTGCACGAGCGCCGGATGCGCCTGGAGGAGAGCGGCGGCTACCGCCCCGCGCACCGCGAGCGCCAGGTCAGCCAGGCCCTCAAGGCCTACGCCGCGATGGCCACCTCCGCCGACAAGGGCGCGGTGCGGGACGTCAGCAAGCTGGGCTGAGTCGCAGCTGAGCCGCAGCCCGGCCGAGCCGGCCGGGCTGGGTAATCTGCAGACGTGAACGACGAGACCACCCCCGCCCCCGAGCCCATCCGCTTCTTCGGCACCAGCTGGGTCGACCGGGGCGGCGCGTACTGGCTGCGGCGGGTGGCGGTCTCGCTCGGGGCCCTGGTCACCGTGGCGGCCGGGGCCTTCGTGCTGCGCTTCGCCGTCGGCGGGGTGCAGATGTCCAAGGCGGGCGGCTTCGTGAACTACCTGCTGGTCGCGGCCATCGCACTCTGCTCCTTCCTCGCGGCGTTGCGGATGTGGAAGGTGCTGACCGAAGGCCGGGACTCGCTCACCGGCTGGATGGCCGAGGACAAGTCGCTGGGCGCCGTCTGGCTGATCGGCTGCGTCGGTGCGGCGGCGGCGTACTTCGTGCGGAGCCTGGTGGAGGCCCCGGGGGAGGGCGTCCAGCGGGCGGCCTGGGAAGCGCGGACCGCCCGCCACGAGAAGCGTGGCGGGCGGCCGGGGAAGCGGAAGAAGCGGTAGTGGGTCAGGTGCGGGAGACGGTGCCGCACTTGCCGTCGTTCTTCAGCTCCTTGCTGCGGTCGTAGGGGTCCGTGGTGGGACCGCTGGCGCTGGGGTCGCCGGGCAGGCCTGGCTCCGGGAAGCTGGGCTGCAGCCAGCCGTCGCCCACCTCGCAGTAGTTGCCCGCCATGTCGTACGCACCCTTGTCAAGGATGATCTTGTTGGGGTCGACCTTGTAGTGCGCGGGATCGTAGAAGCGGAAATCCTGAATCCGCCGGACGATCTCCCGGGTGACCTCGGCGGTCGGGGCGAGCTGGTGGAGAGAGACCGACTGCCCGCTCACGCCGCCCTGCGCGCTCGGGTGGTACCGCTCGGGGCCGGGGACCAGGGCGTAGACGAAGCTGTAGTCGGTATGGACCAGTAGTCCCTCCTTGCCGTCGCCCTCGAAGGTGATCCGGCCCTGCAGCTTGATCTCCGGGACGGCGGGCACGGCGGTGCGCGCGTTGAACCGGCTCATCCAGCTGGTCGGATCGTGGTCCTTGTCCGGGTGCGTCAGCGCGGCGGTGAGGTCCTCACGCTCCTGACGGTCGAGCAGGTCCAGCACCGGTTGGGTGGCACCGGCAGCGACCACGCCCTGGTCCAGATTGGCGGTCGCCAGATACTTCTTCACCAGCTCCAGATCGGCCTGTACCTCGTCCTTCCCGAACACCCCCGTCGCCTGCGCGTCCGGCAGCACGATCGCGTCCGCTCCGGTCGGCCAGGTCTCCGCCGGCGAGCCCGCCCAGGGGTGGGCCACGGTGGGCGTCTGCGGGGCCTGGGTGGACGGCGCGGCTGTCGGCTTGGCCGTCTCCGGGGCCTGGGTGGCCACCGGCTTCGGGCTGGCCGGAGCGGCCACGCTGGTGCCGCCGTCGTCCTTGCTCCCGAAGTGGTCCAGGTACCAGCCGTGCAGCCCGTTCACGTTCAGTGCGGCGGCCACCACGGCCACCGTGAGCAGCACGAAGACCGGCGCCTGCCAGTTCCTGGTGCGCTTGCGCTTGTTGCCCCAGGGGTCGACCCGCTTCGCCCGGCGCCCGAACCTGCGGCGGCGGATCTCGGTGGGCGGGCGGAACTCGGTGTCCGTCGGGGGTTCGCGTTGCCATTTGGCGGCGAGCATCCGGGCGCGGCTGGACGGCTCCTTGACGCTCGCGCTCCTGACGAACTCCTCGTCGAGGACGAGGTCGGCGAACGGGTCGGGCTCCTCGCCGGACGGGCGGGGCTCGGGGTCTTCGGCTATCGGCACGCGGTCAGTATGCAGACGCCGGGCAGCAGTTCGCGCACCGGGCGGGGGTTTGACGCCCGCGAGGTGCGCGTTCTGTGGTGATTGCTCCTCACCTGACCGCTGTTCAGTGCTGTCGTGCCGCCTTCACCGACCCGACCACGCCCGCGATCACCAGCAGGATGCCGGCCGGGAGCAGGGAGGTGAACAGGGCGCCGAACAGGCCCCAGCCGCCGAGCAGGGTCAGGGCGAGGGTGTTGAGCACGAGCAGGGCGCCGCTGGCGGGCAGGGCGGACTGCCAGGGGTGGGCGTCGGCCCAGCGGCGCAGCCGGCGGTCGCCGGTGTCCTTGCGCAGCTGGCCGCCGACCGTGCCGACCAGGAAGAAGAAGAACAGGGCCCACCCGGCCGGGCCGGCCAGGATCGAGGTGGACCAGTGGCCGGTCACCAGGTCCACGCCCAGGGCCGCGCCGCCGACCACCGCTCCCACGGCCGCGGCAGCTCGCCACGGTCCGGTGGTGGCGGAGGCGACGGCCAGGTGGCTGTTCTCGCGTCGCGACAGATCTCCGTGTTCCATGCCTCCACGGTGCTCCTCGCGGCGGCTGGGGGCCAGAGTGTGCGCCCCTGACTTTTCCCTACCACTGCGGATTCGCCCCCTACGGGGACGGTTGTGCGCCGGGTGGACAGGAGGGTTGCGGGAGTTCCAGCAGCGGCCAGCCGCGGCTGTTGGCGTGCTCGGTCAACTCGGGGTCGGCGCCCACTACTCGGGGGTTGCCGACCACGGTCAGGGTGCGCATCCCGGGCGCGTGGTCGACGTAGCCGAAGCAGCGGGCGGCGTCCAGGCCGAGCAGGGTGATGGCCTCGACCACGGTGACCGGCGGCTGCGGCGGGCAGGGGGTGCGGCCGGCACCCGCGTAGCCGTGCTCGAGGTGCGGGTAATCGTTGTGCGGGTAATCGCTGTGGGGGTAACCGCCGAGCGGGTAGCCGCCGCGCCGGTGGTCGCCGTGCTGGTGGTCGCCGGGGTCGCCGTCGGGCAGCAGGACCAGGTCGGGGCCGACGCCGAGGGCGTCCAGGCCGAGCGTGTGCCGGCCCGGGCGGGATTCGGACCGGGCCTCGCCGTGGGGTCTGGAGACCACCAGGACCACCAGGTCGCCGGCCGATCTGTGCCGGGCCGCCACCTCGTGGAGCGCTTCTCGGAAGTGCGGGGACGGGTGACGCTCCCCCAGGTCGAAGAATGCCGCACGCATCGGCTCAACCATGATCCTGCCAATCCCCCTCAGGCCACCGACTGCAGAATCCGAAGATATCTCTTCTTTTAGGGGTTCCAGGAGTGGATCAAGCTAATTCCTATTACTCACTACAGTTGGTTACGAGTTTTCCCCAATGCCCGAGGTTCGACGTGACGGTGCGTCAGGTCGGCCAATTCCGGGAGTCCGAATCGCCCCAATAGCGCCGCGAGTACGCATTGGCCCGGGGTCGTCCCGAGTCCCGGGGATTCGGTGCAGTCGGCTTTGGATCGGATGGCCTGTTTTTTTGTGTCATGGCCCTGGCGACAAGACCGGAGCAGTGATCATCAACCTGACGATAAAGAGTGCCGAGGGCCACGCACTTGACTACTCTGTTGACAGACTGTGACTCATGTTGTTGAGTCTTACTGGACAAGGTCGCCAAGGTGGGGGATGCGAGATGGGTGGCTCAGACATGGGGACCGTGGGCATCATCCTGGCCGGGGGACGCGGTGAGCGGGCCAAGCCGATCACCCTGGAGTCCGCCGACTACATCAGAAGCAAGGCGCTGATCCCGTTCGTCGGCCGCCGGCTCATCGAGTGGGTCGTCGACGCCTGCCGTGAGCAGGGCATCCACCGCTTCTACGTGGTCGCGCAGGGGTTGGAGAACCGCAGCCAGATCATGCTGCTGCTGGGCCACGGCGAGCGCTACGGCGTCGAGGTCCGCTACTCCCGACCGAGCTTCGACCGGTACAACGTCGGCTCGGGCGCGGCCACCCTGCACAACCTGGAGGAGTGGGACCTCAACGAGCAGGCCCTGGTCCTCCCGGTCGACTCGATCTTCGACTTCTCGCTCGCCGAGCTGGAGGCGACCCACCGCTCCACCAACGCCGTGGTCACGGTGGCCGCGGTGGCCCGTACCCCGGCCGAGGTGGCCGGCAAGTACGGCGCGATGCAGACCGACGAGCGCGGCCTGGTCGCGGGGTTCGTCGAGAAGCCCGGCATGGAGCGGATCCACGAGATCTTCCCCGAGGTGCGGCACGACAACTGCGCGATGATCCCGACCAACGCCGGGATGTACCTGATCGACTGCGCCCGGCTGCGCCAGGCGGCCCGCGAGCCGGAACTGATGCGCAAGGCCCAGCAGCGGCTGGACTGGGGCGGCGACCTGCTGCCCGAACTGGTCGAGCGCGGCATGCCGGTGGCGGCGCACCACATCGCCCGGCTGGGTGACCTCGGCAACGTCGAGGACTACCTGGTCACCCTCAAGGACGTGCTGGCGGGCGACTACCCGCTGATGAACCAGTTGATGGCGGAGCCGGCCAGCGCCTCGCCGCGGTACTGGATCCACGAGAGCTCGCTGGCCACCCGGGACGACATCACCGGCACCACGCTGGCCGCCAAGATCGAGGACGGCAGCGTGGTGATCGGACCCGGGGTCCGGATCGGCCGCCATGTCGCGGTCGGCAGCGACGTCCACCTCGAGTACACCGACGTCGGCGACGGCGTCGAACTGCGCGCGGGCGCCCGGCTCAGCCGCAGCTCCTGCGGCGACGCCTCGGTGATCGGCCAGTACGCGGACATCAGTGACACCTATGTCGGACCCATGGTGGAGATCCAGTCGGACCGGGAGAACCCGGTCCGGCTGGAGGGCTTCTCGGCCATCGGGGACGGCGCCCAGCTCTGGCCGGGATCGCGGCTCTCCGGAGTCAGCATCTACCCGCGCCTGAGAGTGCCAGCGATCGCGAACCTTCCTTCGGGCACCCGCCTGACCAGCTCGGACGACATCCTGCGCTGGATCTGACGACCCGACGACTCGTCCCACAACGACCGAGCTAAGGAGAGAAGGCGATGGACAATCCGGTGGTGGTGGTCGGCGGCGCGGGACGCGTCGGCCGGATCATCGTGCAACGCCTCCTGGAACGCCGGGAGAGCGTGCGCGTCATCGGCCGCAGCGTTCAGCACGCCCGCCGTCATCTGGCACCGGGAGCCGTCTTCAGCCAGGGCGACGTGCGGGTCCCGGAGACCCTGGCGACGCCGCTGGCCGGGTGCGCCGCAGTGGTCTACTGCGTGGAACCCGGCACCGACGACCGCGGCCCCGACCGGCCCGAGACCACGCTGCACCAGGGCGTGCGCCATGTGCTGGCGGCCGCCACGGCCGGCGGCAACCGACCGCACTTCGTGCTGGTCAGCCAGGTGCACGCGACCCACCAGGGGCACCCGCTGAACGCCTACGGGCGGCTGCTGGTCTGGCGGTTCGCGGGCGAGGAAGTGCTGCGCGAGTCGGGCCTGCCGTACACCGTGGTGCGGCCGGGCTGGCTGATCGACGACCACGAGGCGGGCCGGCGGGTCCGGCTGGAGCAGGGCGACCAGGGCACCGGACGGGTCGCCCGGGACGACGTGGCCGAGGCCTGCGTGCAGGCGCTGTACACGCCGGCCGCTCGCGGCGTCACCTTCGAGATCTTCAACGAACCCGGTTCGCCGTTCCCGTCCTGGAGCGAGGCCTACGGCTCGCTGGTCTGGGACCGGACACCGGTGGCCTAGCGGCGCCGGCGCAGCGGCGCCGGTTCTCCGCCCGCACCCGTGCGCGCAGGCGCGACGGCGGAGATCACGGCCGGTTCGGGTCCCCCGAACGGACCAATACCGGCCGGAATCCAGAATTCCGGGTGCATCATGGCAGGGGAGTTGACAGCGGATATGACCAGTAGTCAGGCAAGTATGTTGGAAGAAGAGCTCACCAGAACGCAGGCGGGGGTGACCCCGGGCCGCCCCCAGCCGTTGGGGGCCACCGTCGATGCCACCGGGGTGAACTTCTCGATCTTCTCGGAGCGGGCCACCAAGGTCGAACTGCTTCTGTTCGACAGTTACGACGACCTCGCCCCCAGCCGTGTGATCGCGCTGGACCGGGAGCACCACAACAGCTACCACTTCTGGCACTGCCATGTCAGCGGCGTCATCGCCGGACAGGTCTACGCGTACCGGATGGACGGGCCGCACCAGACCAGGGAGAGCGGCACCCGGTTCAACCCCCGCAAGGTGCTGCTCGACCCCTACTCGCGGGCCAACATCAACACGCTCTGGGACCGGGTCCGGGCGGTCGGCGTCGAGGACAACTGCGCCTACTCGATGCGCAGCATGGTCGTCGACCTCGACAGCTACGACTGGGAGGGCGACGAACCGCTGCGCACCCCGCTCGCCGAGACGGTGATCTACGAGGTGCACGTCGGCGGCCTGACCGCCTCGCCCACCTCCGGCGTCGCCCACCCGGGCACCTTCAACGGCGTGGTGGAGAAGATCCCGTACCTCAAGGAGCTCGGGGTCACCGCGGTCGAGCTGCTGCCGGTCTTCGACTTCGACGAGCGGCAGGTGCTGCGCACCGGACCGAACGGCGTGCCGCTGTACAACTACTGGGGCTACGACCCGTTCGGCTTCTTCGCCCCGCACACCGCCTACTGCTCGGACGCGTGCAGCTGCACCCACATCACCGAGTTCCGCAACATGGTGAAGGAGCTGCACCGGGCCGGCATCGAGGTGATCCTCGACGTGGTCTTCAACCACACCTCCGAGGGCAACGAGCACGGGCCGACGATCAGCTTCCGCGGCCAGGCCAACGAGGTCTACTACCACCTGTGGCCGCAGGACCGCCGGCACTACATGGACTTCACCGGCTGCGGCAACGCGATCAACGCCAACCACCCGGCGGTCGCCAAGTTCATCATCGAGTGCCTGGAGTACTGGGTCACCGAGCACCATGTGGACGGCTTCCGGTTCGACCTCGCCTCCGAGCTGTCGCGCGGCGAGGAGGGCTACGAGATGCCGGTCCCGCCCGCGCTGTGGGGGATCGAGCTGTCCGGGATCCTCTCCGAGACGAAGATCATCGCGGAGCCCTGGGACGGCGCCGGCCTCTACCAGGTGGGCCGGTTCCCGGGGAAGCGCTGGGCGCAGTGGAACGGGCCGTACCGCGACGACGTGCGGCGCTTCGTGCGCGGCGACGCGGGTCTGGCCGGTTCGATCGCCTCGCGGATCGGCGGTTCGCGCGACCTTTTCACCAAGGAAGGCGAACTGCCCACCAACAGCATCAACTTCATCACCTGCCACGACGGTTTCACGCTGAACGACCTGGTCAGCTACAACCACAAGCACAATGACGCCAACGGCGAGTCCAACGCCGACGGCGCGCACGAGAACTTCAGTTGGAACTGCGGTGTGGAAGGGCCGACCGATGCCGAGGACATCGAGCGGCTGAGGATCCAGCAGATCAAGAACATGATGGCGATCCTGATGCTCAGTCGGGGCGTGCCGATGATCCTGGCCGGCGACGAGTTCCGCAACAGCCAGGGCGGCAACAACAACGCCTACTGCCAGTCCAACGAGGTGGCCTGGCTGGACTGGGAGCAGGCCGAGAAGGAGACCGAGGTCCGGGGCTTCGTCCAGCAGATGATCGGGCTGCGCAAGCGGTTCCGGGCGGTCCGCGAGGCGCGCTTCTTCGACGGTCGGACCAACGACCGCGACCTGCCCGAAGTCACCTGGCACGGATGCCGGTTGGAGCAGCCGGGCTGGGAGGACACGGACGCCCGGGTGCTCTCCTACACGCTCGCCGGCTTCAACGGCGACCCGGATCTGCACGTGATCTTCAACATGTACCACCTCGGCCTGGACTTCGAACTTCCGCGGGTGGCCGGCCAGCAGTGGCACCGGACCGTCGACACCTCGCGCGGCGCCGGGCAGGACGTCCTGCCCGCCGGCGGCGAGGAACCGGTTCCTGGCCACACCTTCCACGCCCACGGCCGCAGCGTCGTCGTGCTGACCGCGCTGCCCGACAATGGAGGCACCCTTCGATGAGTGCACAGGACATCCGGCGGACCTACTCGGACAGCATCGCCGGCTACATCACCTCGTACGACCCCACCCACGACCGCTTCGGCCTGCGCACCAGCGACGGGCGGGAGTTCACCATCCACCTGGACGGGCTGCTCGGCTCCGAGATCGTCCGCAACCTCGGTGACAGCGGCCGCCGCGACACCAGTGGCGCCACCCGGGACATGCTGGCCGAGGGCCGCTACGTCTTCGTCTACGGCCTCTTCCACCAGTGGGCCGGCGGCGAGCGGATCGACGCCCGTCAGATCGTGTTCCCGGAGGAGCGGCGCGGCGCCTACGTCTTCGAGAAGCCGGGCTGGTGGGTCCAACAGGCCGCCGAGATAGCCGACTTCTACCTGCGCGGCCACTTCCCCGACGGCGTCTACGACTGGCGCGGCTTCCGCACCCGGCTGACCCTGCACGGCACCCATGTCGCCGACCACATCGAGCAGGACCTGCGCCAGGAGACCGACACCATCTCCCGGCTGGTCTACGGTCTGGCCACCGCCTTCCTGCTGACCGGCGAGGAGCGCTTCCTGGAGGCGGCCGAGTCGGGCACCGAGTACCTGCGCGAGCACATGCGGGTGAGCGACGAGCGCGAGGGCGTCGTCTACTGGTACCACGCGGTCGACATCACCCCGGGCGCCCAACGCAAGGTCTTCGCCTCGGAGTTCGGCGACGACTACAACGCCATCCCGATGTACGAGCAGATCTACGCGCTGGCCGGCCCGACCCAGACCTACCGGATCACCGGCGACCCGCGGATCCTCAACGACATCGACCGCACCGTGGCGCTGTTCCACCGGTACTTCAAGGACGACGAGCGGGGCGGCTTCTTCTCCCACCTCGACCCGATCACCATGGACCCGCGCTCCGACTCGCTGGGCCGCAACCGGGCCCGCAAGAACTGGAACTCGGTCGGCGACCACGCCCCGGCGTACCTGATCAACGCCTACCTGGCCACCGGGCGCGAGGACTTCGCGCAGCTCCTGGAGGAGACCGCCGACACCATCACCAAGTACTTCCCGGACGAGCCCAACAGCCCGTTCGTGCAGGAGCGGTTCCACGAGGACTGGAGCCCGGACCGCACCTGGGGCTGGCAGCAGGACCGCGCGGTGGTCGGCCACAACCTGAAGATCGCCTGGAACCTCACCCGGATCCGGGCGATGCAGGACAAGCCCGAGTACGCGGAGCTGGCCGAGCGGATCGCCGAGATCATGCCGCCGGTCGGCAGCGACCAGCAGCGCGGCGGCTGGTACGACGTGGTCGAGCGGATCCCCGACCCGGACAGCGGCGCGCACCGGCTGGTCTGGCACGACCGCAAGGCCTGGTGGCAGCAGGAGCAGTCGATCCTGGCCTACCTGATCCTGGCCGGCGTCACCGGCGACCCGGAGCACCGTCGACTGGCCCGCGAGGCGTCCGCGTTCTACAACGCCTTCTTCCTCGACTACGACGACGGCGGCGTGTACTTCAACGTGCTGGCCAACGGCATCCCGTACCTGCTCGGCACCGAGCGGCTCAAGGGCAGCCACTCGATGGCCGGCTACCACGCCCTGGAGCTCTGCTACCTGGCCGCGACGTACACCAGCCTGCTGGTCACCTCGCAGCCGCTCACCCTGCACTTCCGGCCGCGTCCCGACGCGTTCCCGGACCGGGTGCTGCGGGTCGCCCCCGACCTGCTGCCCCCCGGCTCGGTCCAGATCGACCAGGTCTGGATCGACGACCAGCCGTTCCACGACTTCGACGCCAAGGCGCTGACGGTGAACCTGCCGGAGAGCGACGGGCCGCTGAAGGTCAGGGTCACGGTCGAGCCGGCCGACCAGCGGATGCGGATCACCAGCGAGTTCGACGGTGAGACCGCGCACATCCACCTGGAGGGCACGGTCGACCTGGACGAGCTGGAGAAGTTCCGCCGCGGTGTCGGGGAGGCCCTGTCGGTCAGCCCGCGCCGGGTGGAGTTCCACCTCTGCAAGGTGGCCGAGATCAGTCGCCCGGCCATCAACGAACTGCTCTTCCAGCGCACCAAGGTCGGACCCGAGGTCGACTTCGTGATCGTCGGCTCCGCACTGCCCGAGGTCACCCAGATGCTCGTCGCCACCGACGCGTTCGTGCTTGACCCGAACCGGAGCTGCAACGAGGACGAGTGAACCCGCGCACCCCGGCTGTCCTCCCCCGCGAGTCGGGGGAGGACAGCCCCGCTCACAAACCCAAGGAATCGCTGTGACCAAGATTTCGGACCTCCGTGAACCGCTCGCGGGGGATCGGCAGGACGGGATCTCCGATTACTGCCGCGACCTGTTCTCCTGCTTCGCCCGTTCCGACCAGCGCCGTTGGGGCGAGGTCTACCTGCGGGGGCTGCTGCACGCCCCCGGTCGGCGGACCCCGGCCAACATCTCCGAGAAGGTGCTCGGCCGGCGCGTGGTCCAACCGATCCAGCAGTTCGTCAACCAGAGCACCTGGGAGTACGACAACGTCCGCCGCTATCTCGCGGAGCGGGCCAGTACCCTCAAGGCGCCGGAGGCCTGGGCCTTCGACGAGGTGGTCTTCCCCAAGAACGGCACACGTTCCGCCGGGGTCGGCCGCCAGTTCGTCGGCTCGGCCGGTCGGGTGATGAACTGTCAGCTCGGGCTGGCCACCTCGATGGTGCACGGTGGACACGGGCTGCCGGTCAACTGGCATCTGATACTGCCGCGGCACTGGGACGACGACCACGAGCTGCGCAGCCGCGCCCACGTGCCTTCGCACGAGCGCCACCGGCCGCGCTGGAGCTATGTCCTGGAGTCCCTGGACGAGATTCTCGAATGGGATGTACCGGACGCCCCGGTACTGGCCAACTGGAGTTACGAGCCGCAGGTCGAACCACTGCTGCTCGGCCTGGAGGAACGCGGCTTCGGCTATGTCGTCGAGGTCGGTCCGACCACCCTGCTGCCGGTCGGCGGCGCCCCCCGGCGCCCGGCCGCCCGGCGGATCCCCGCCGTCGAGGTGGTGCAGGGCATGCGCGGCTGGTCCGAGCGCGCGGTGCTGGCCCGTCCCGACGGGCCGGAGGGCCAGACCAGGCACTCCCAGTTCATGATCGGCGCGCTGGGCGCGATGCAGCCGGGCATGCGCTCGGCCACCCGCCACCTGGTGGTGGAATGGCCGTTCGGCCGGCCGCAGCCGCGCTCCTACTGGATGACCAACCTGCCCGCCGACCGGCTGGCCGACACCGTGGCGCTGGCCGAACTGCGCCACCAGGTCGGGCGCAGCCACGAGAAGCTGCACGAGGACTACGGGCTCAGCGACTTCGAGGGCCGATCGTTCCGCGGCTGGCACCACCACGTCACCCTGGCCTCCGCGGCGCTCGGCTTCCACCGGCTGCAGGAGCTGGAGGAGCAGTATGCCCAGCAGGCCCAGTAGCGGGCCGGCCGGCGCGGACCAGGCAGGCGCCGGCAGAGCAAGGGCGGGTGCGACCGAATCGGTCGCACCCGCCCTTCTGCGTCCGGGGGTTGGGCGGCCGACCAGCGGCCGGCCGGCCGGCCCCGTGGCTCAGCCGGCGACGAGCGTCTCGGAGAGCCGCCAGAGCGCCTCGGCGCGGTCCGGGTCGAGCGCGTACGGGCGGTAGTGGCCGCCCGGCATGCTGCCGCCGCCCGGCCACGGGCGGGCCACCGCGCAGTCGTCCAGGTAGCGGCCGCCGACGCCCTGCAGTTCCGCGGCGACCGCGGCCCAGACACTGGTGGCGGCGCCCTGCTCGGCGGTCTTCCAGCCGGGCGGGGTCCCGATCCGGCCGTCGGCGTCCTGGCGCCGCTGGCCCCACTGCGGGGTGTGCCGCCACAGCGGGGAGAGGATCACCCCGGGCATCACCGCGTTGGAGGTGATCCCCTCGGCCGCGTGCCGGTTGGTCAGGCCGACCGCGAAGAGCATGTTGGCGGTCTTGGACTGGCCGTAGGCGGCCCACGGGTCGTACCGGCGGTGGGCGAAGTTCGGGTCGTCCAGGTGGACGTCGTCGATGCCGTGCGCCCGCGAGGAGAGCGAGACCACCCGGGCGCCCCCGGCCGCTCGCAGCGCGGGCAGCAGGGCGGTGGTGAGGGTGAAGTGGCCCAGGTGGTTGGTGCCGAACTGGAGCTCGAAGCCGTCCTCGGTCAGGCCGAACGGGGTGGCCATCACCCCTGCGTTGTTGACCAGCAGGTGGAGCGGCCGGCCGTCGGCCAGGTAGCGCGCGGCGAACTCCCGCACCGAGCGCAGCGAGGCGAGGTCGAGCAGTTCGAAGGCCACCTGCGGATTGCCGGTGGAGCGCCGGATGTCGGCCGCCGTCGCCTCGCCCCGCGCGGCGTCGCGGGCCGCCACCAGCACCCGGGCGCCGGCGCCCGCCAGCGCCCGGGCGGTCTCCACGCCGATCCCCGAGGCGGCCCCGGTGACCACCGCCGTGGTGCCGGACAGATCATGTCCGGCGACCACCTCCGCCGCCGTGGAATTCGGCCCGAAACGTGTCTGCCGGGATGTATTCATCGGTGTCCTCCATGATCCGATCGGGCTTTCGTGCGAATTAAGTGGAGCCTCCGGAAATCCTTCCCGGCGACCCTAGTATCCATTCTCGGACGGCCCCTGGGCGAGCCGGCCTCATCCTGGCACTACGTCAAGTCCCGTGACAGAAACGCCTGGTGGGAACCGTGAGCAAGGCGGTCAAAGGTCCGACCTGACGTAGTGCGGGTGGTTCATGACGCAGTGCCGCCAGCATTCCGGAATGATCTCGGATATTCGCACTTTGCCGATCCAGCCGGGAACCGTGTCAGTTAGTGTCGTATTCACTGCGCCATATCTATGGCTTCCAGTTCTCTCTTGGAGGTTCCATCCATGACCGCACCAACGGATCAGCGGGCCCTCGCGCGCGACGCTGCCCCGAGTGCCCTGGCAGCGGGTGGCAACCGCAGGGCGGCACTCATCCTGCTCGTCGCGGTCCAGTTCATGCTGGTTCTGGACTCGACGATCGTCGCCGTGGCGATGCCTTCGCTCGGTACCGACCTCGGCTTCTCCCAGGCCAGCCTGTCCTGGGTGACCAACGCGTATGTGCTGCTCTTCGGCGGCTTCCTGATGCTCGGTGGCCGGCTGGCCGACCTGACCGGCCGCCGCAAGCTCTTCATCCTGAGCCTGGTGCTCTTCGCCGTCGCCTCGGCCGTCGGTGGCCTCGCCAGCTCCCCGGCCATGGTGATCATCGTCCGGGCGGTGCAGGGCCTGGCCTCGGCGCTCGCCGCGCCGGCCGCGCTCTCGCTGCTCATGACGGTGTTCCCGGACGACACGGCGCAGGGCAAGACCGAGCGCAACAAGGCCCTGGGCGTCTACGGTGCCGTCTCCGGCGCCGGTGGTGCGGCCGGCATGATTCTGGGCGGTGTGCTCACCGACTGGTTCGGCTGGCAGGCGGTCTTCTACGTCAACGTGCCGATCGCCCTGATCGCCGCCGCGCTGGCGGTCAAGTTCCTGCCCGCCGGTGAGAGCACCGTGGAGGAGAAGCGCTTCGACCTCGGTGGCGCGCTCTTCGTCACCGCCGGTCTCGGCCTGCTGGTCTTCTCCCTGGTCGACGCCGACAAGGCCGGCTGGGGCTCGGCCCGCACGCTGGGCGGCATCGCCGGTGCGCTCGTGCTGCTGGCGCTCTTCCTGGTGGTCGAGTCCAAGCACAGCCAGCCGCTGATCCCGCTCGGGATCTTCCGGCGCAAGGTGCTGCCCGGCGCCAACCTGGTCGGCGGGCTGATCCCGATGGCCATGATCCCGGCCATCTTCTTCCTCACCCTCTACACCCAGATCGTCCAGGGCTACTCGCCGCTGCGCTCGGGCCTGGCCCTGGTGCCGCTCGCCCTCGCGGTGGTGCTGGCTGCCACCAACGTGGGCCGGGTGCTGCCCCTGCTCGGCCTCAAGGGCACCACGATGCTGGGCACCCTGCTGGTGGCCGGCGGTACCTTCTGGGCCTCCGGGATCAACGGCGGCGGCTTCTGGCTCGAGCAGTTCGGCCCGGAGATCCTGGCCGGCCTCGGCGGCGGCACCGTCTGGGTCTCGGCCACCGTGGCCGCGACCAGCTCCGCCTCGGAGGAGGAGGCCGGCCTCGCCTCCGGTCTCTTCAACACCTCCAACCAGATCGGTGCCGCGCTCGGCCTGGCCGTGCTCGCCACGGTGGCCGCGGCCGGTACCACCAGCTCCACCAAGAGCGGCCACGCGGTGAACACCGCGCTGACCGCCGGGTACAGCAACGCGCTGGTGGGCGCCGCGATCATCGCCGTGGTGGCGACCCTGGCGGCGGCGTTCATGCTCCCCGGCAAGAGCGCGATGCGCTCCGGCAGCTGATGGCCGCCGCGCACAGAACCGGCCGCTGGGCCGCCACGAGCTGCCTCCGGGCTGCCCGTGGCGGCCCAGCGGACGTGTGACGGACCGCCGGCGAAGAGAGGAACACACCGCAGTGAGTCATGACCACTCGACGATGGCCGACTCCATCATCGTGGGCGGCGGCCCGGCCGGGCTGTCCGCCGCCATCTGCCTGGCCCGCTACAACCGGCGGGTGCTGGTCTTCGACACCGGGCACGGGCGCTCGACCCACCACCAGGTCAACCGCAACTACCTGGGATTCCCCGGTGGCATCGCCACCGTGGAACTGCGCGAGCTGGCGACCCGTCAGCTGAGCGACTACCCGGCGGCCCAGGTGCTGCGCCATGCCGTGACCGGCGCCGAGGGCGACGCCGAGCGCGGCTTCACCGTGCACACCCAGTCGCAGGAGTTCCGGGCCCGCACGCTGATCCTGGCCACCGGCGTGCTCGACCACTTCCCGCACTTCCCCGGCTGGGAGCGCTACGTCGGCGAGTCGATGTTCTGGTGCATCGCCTGCGACGGCTACGAGAACCGCGGCCGGGAGATCCTGGTGGTCGGCCACACCGACGCGGCCGCCGCCGAGGCGATGCAGATGCACAGCCTCAGCGACCGGGTCCGACTGCTGACGAACAGTCACCGCAACGAGATCAGCGAGGTGCTCTGCCGGCGGCTGCGGGCGGCCGGCATCCCGGTGCTGCACGACCAGATCCACACCGTGGAGGGCGACAAGGGGCAGCTGCGCACGGTGGTCACCCGGGGCGGCGAACGGCTCTCGCTGGACGCGCTGTTCAGCATCCAGGGGGCCACCCCGGAGACCCGGCTGGCGGCGCAGCTCGGCGTGCTGCTCGCGCCCAGCGGCTACATCCAGGTCGACACCGAGCAGAAGACCTCGGTGGAGGCCGTGTACGCCGCCGGCGACGTCACCTCGCTCCACTCCCACCAGGTCAGTGCCGCGGTGCACGAGGGGTCGCAGGCCGCCTCGGCGGCCAACTACTTCCTGTACCCGCCCGAGCTCAAGTCCGCCTGACCCCTGGCCGCGGACCCAAGGACGACGACTGATGGCTACGACTGATGGCTGACAACACCACCGGGCCGACCGCCGTGCGGGACGAGGACCTGGGCCCGGAGCTCGAACCGGAGATTCCCGAGGACTCGCTCGAGGACCCGGCCCCGGAGCCGAAACCGGTCCTGGCCAGCCGGCCGGCCGAGCAGCGGGTCACCTGGGCGGAGCTCTTCTTCGACCTGGTCTGGGTCTTCGCGATCACCGAACTCGCGCACGCGCTGGCCTACTCCTCCGGGCCGACCGGCATCCTGCGCACCCTGGTGCTGACCATCCCGCTCTGGTGGGGCTGGAACAGCGTGACGCTGCTCGGCAACGCCTCGGGGGAGCGGCTGGACAGCCCGCGCGGGCGGCTGCTGCTCTTCCTGATGGGGGCCATCGGCCTGGGGATGGCGGTGGCCGTCCCCGACGCCTACGGGGGCAACGGCCTGCTCTTCGCGGTCTGCTTCATCCTGTTGCGGCTGCTGCTCTGGATGGAGATGCACCGGCTGCACTTCTACGGTGAGTTGCGGATGGAGCCGTTCGCCCTCGGGCTGGTCATCGCCGGTCCGCTCTTCCTGGCCGGAGCGCTCGCACCGGACCCCTGGCGGCTCGGGCTGTGGGGGGCGGGCGCGCTGCTGGAGGTGGCCGGCCCAGCGCTGCTCGGCCACCGGCTCGACCACATCAAGCTGGAGGCGGCCCACCTGCCGGAACGATTCGGCTTGATCATCATCATGGCGCTCGGCGAGACCGTGGTGACCCTGGGCACCCAGGCCGCCAGCGGCCCGCTCGGGCCGAGCCGGGTGGCCGCGCTGGGCGTCGGCTTCCTGCTGGTGATCGGCCTGTGGTGGACCTACTTCCACTTCGGTGCGCCGGCCGTGCGGCACGGCCTGGAGACCAGCGCGGTGCAGGCCCGGATCCTGCGCGACGTCTTCCACTACGCGCACTTCTGCTACCTGCTCGCGGTGATCTGCATCGCGGTCTCGCTGCGGGAGCTGATCAGGGCACCGATGGAGAACGGCCACGAGCTGGCCGCCTGCCTGGTGGCGCCCGGTGCCGGGCTGTACTTCCTGGGCTTCTGCTACTCCCGTTGGCGGATGTACGGCAGCGCCGCGCTGAGCCGGTTCGCGGCCGCGCTGGCCTGCTTCGCGGTGATGCCGCTGACCCCGCTGCTGCCGGCCGTCGCGGTGGCCGGCCTGGTGGCCGCCCTGGTGATCGCGCTCAACGTCGTCGAGTACTGGGTGATCACCACCGGGCGTCCGGTGATCTTCCTGCACACGCCGAAGTGCTGGGTCCGCTGGCGGCAGCGCAGCCGGGACCTGAACAAGTCCGAATGACGAAGTCGGACTGTCGCGGCTGCCCTGGCCTGGGCGTTGACCCTCCGTCAGCCGCCCGGTGAGCATGAACGGGAATCGGGGGCCGGGGAGAACCGAGCAGGTTCGGGGCCGGCCCGGAAGAGGAGGCAGGACCATGTCCCGGCAGAGTTTCGCCGAGTTCATCACCGCGGTCGCGGCCGATCCCGAGCTGCTCGCCCGCTACGACCGGTACAGCCTCGCCCAGTTGACCTTCCACGCGAAGAACGCGGGCTACGAGTTCGGGCCGGCGGACATCGAGGCGGTGGTCGGCGCACTGGAGATCACCACCATTCTGGAGAAGGACCGCCAGGACGTGGACGGCAACGCCGCGCTGTGGCGCGAGATGTGGGGCGTGCGCCACCTGGACTACCTGGCCAGCCGGGTGCGTACCCGGTTCACCGACGAGGAGTTCCGCGCGCTGGTCGGCGGACTCGAGGAGACCGCGGCATGAGCGAGCAGAACGTCATCGAGTTCCTCACCCTGCTGGCCGACCGGCAGGACCTGTTGGACGAGCTGCGGGTGAAGAGCAAGTCCGAGGTGCTGGCGGCCGCCGCCGAGCTCGGACTGCCCTTCACCGAGGAGGACTTCGACCCGCTGGTCTGGGGTCTGGAGATCAAGCTCGCCGAGCACCGGGGCGACAGCTTCGACAACACCTTCCCGCTCTGGGCCACCATGTGGGGCCGCTACTACCTGGACTACCTGGTCGAGGACGTGGTGCCGAGCCTGCGCCAGACCGGCCTGCTGGCCTGAGCCCCGACCGGCCCCAGACGAGGAGACGCTCCCGTGGCGAGTGAAGAGAATTTCGACTACATCGTGGTGGGGGCCGGTTCGGCCGGCTGTGTCGTCGCCCGCCGGCTGCTGGACCGGCTGGACTGCCGGGTGCTGCTGCTGGAGGCGGGCGGCTCGGACGACCGGGCCAGTGTGCACGCCACCGACCTCGGTTCGATGACCTCCATGTGGGGCCCTGAGGACGTGAGTTGGCCGTACCGGACGGCTCCGCAGCCGGGCCTGGACGGCCGTCGGATCGACCTGACCCAGGGTAAGATCATCGGCGGCGGCAGCTCGATCAACGCCATGATGTACGTGCGCGGCAACCGGCACGACTTCGACCACTGGGCCGAGCTCGGCAACCCCGGCTGGTCCTACCAGGACGTGCTGCCGTACTTCCGGCGGGCCGAGCGCTACGCGGGCAAGCCCTCGCAGTACCGCGGCACCGACGGTCCGCTCTCGGTGATCGACTACGAGAACCCCAGCGCCGTCTCGCAGGCCTTCGTGGCCGGCGCGGCCGAGCTGGGCCACGACGTGGAACACGACTACAACGGCGAGCGGCAGGAGGGTGGCGGGTTCTTCTACCAGTCCACCCGGACCCCGGACAACCAGCGGGCCTCCACCGCGGCGGGCTACCTGGACCCGGTGCTCGACGACCCGCGGCTGACCGTGCTGACCGGCGCCCTGGTGAGCCGGGTGCTGGTCGCCGACGGGCGGGCCACCGGCGTGGAGTTCCGCCAGGACGGGCAGACCAGGACGGCGCGGGCCGACGCCGAGGTGATCCTCACCGCCGGCGCGCTGGCCTCGCCGAAGCTGCTGCTGCTCTCCGGCATCGGCCCCGAGGAGGAGCTGCGCCGGCACGGCGTCCCGCTCGTCCACGAGCTCGCCGGGGTCGGCCGCAACCTGCAGGACCACCTGCTCTTCGGCGTCGGCTACGAGAGCCTCCAAGACCTTCCGTTCCCCCAACTGCTGGCCGAGGCCGGTCTGTTCGCCCGTTCGCGGGAGCGCGAGGGGATCACCGGCGGCGGGCCCGACCTGCAGTTCTTCTTCGGCCCGGTGCAGTTCATCGCCGACCAGTACAAGACCGAAGGGCCGGGGTTCACCTTCGCCCCGATCCTGGCCCAGCCGCGCAGCCGCGGCTTCGTCCACCTGAGCTCGGCCGACCCGGCCGCGCTGCCGGTGGTGGACCCGCACTACCTGACCGCCGAGGCGGACGTGCAGGTGCTGGTCCGCGGCCTGGCGCTGTCCCGCGAGATCGTCCACACCAGCGCCTTCGACCCCTTCCGCGGGCGGGAGTTGGCGCCCGGCCCCGAGGCGGTCGACCCGGCCGAGCTGGCCGGCTACGTGCGCCAGAACGCCTCCACGGTCTGGCACCCGGTGGGCACCTGCCGGATGGGCCACGGGCTGGACGCCGTGGTCGACGCCGCGCTGCGGGTGCACGGAATCGAGCGACTGCGCGTCGCGGACGCCTCGATCATGCCGACCATCACCACCGGCAACACCAACGCCGCGACGATCATGATCGCCGAGAAGGCCGCCGACCTGATCACCGACGCCGCACGCTGACCAGAAAGGTCACTCAACAGATGACTGACACCTTCGACTTCATCGTGGTCGGCGGCGGTGCGGCCGGCCTGGTCGTGGCCGCCCGGCTGACCGAGAACCCCGAGGCCCGAGTCCTGGTCCTGGAGGCCGGCGACGACAGCCACCCGAACATCCTGCGGGACCCGGAGCTCTGGGCCGCGACCAACCTGTCCCGGTTCGACTGGGCCTACCTCAGCGAGCCGCAGCCCACCATGGGCGGCGACCAGGTGTACTCGCCGGCCGGCTTCGGCCTGGGCGGCACCTCGAACATCTACCACGCGATCCACCAGCGCGGCCGCGACGCCGACTACGACTCCTGGGCCTACGGCGGCGCGACCGGCTGGTCGGCCGCGGACGTGCTGCCCTACCTGCAGAAGCTGGAGAACCAGGAGGACGGCACCAACCCGACCGGAGGCCTCGGCGGCCCGATCAACGTGGTGGACTCCGGCGCCGAGGGCAACGCGGTCTCGCAGACCTTCCTGGACGCCTGCGCCGAGCTGAACTACCCGGTCATCGCCGACCACAACGCGGGCGTCTCCGGCGCCGGCTACCACCACATGGACATCACCAAGGACGGCGAGCGCAACGGCACCTGGGCGGGCTACTACCAGCCGGCCAAGGACCGCCCGAACCTCACCGTGCGGACCGAGGCGATCGCCGGCAAGCTGATCATCGAGGGCAAGCGCTGCGTCGGCGTCCAGTACCTGAAGGACGGTCAGACGCACACCGCCCGGGCCGACCGCGAGGTGATCCTCTCGGCCGGCTCGCACGAGTCGCCCAAGCTGCTGATGCTCTCCGGCATCGGCCAGCCCGAGCAGCTCTCCGCCTTCGGCATCGAGGTGGTCGAGGCGCTGCCCGGCGTCGGCGAGAACTACCAGAACCACCCGCTGGTGATCGGCCCGACCGGCTACCTGGACCGCCCCGGCCCCGACACCGGCACCGCCAACGAGCCCGCGCTGTTCTGGAACTCGCAGCCCGGCCTGCTCTCGCCCGACCTGGAGATCTGGTTCCTGCCGCGGGCCCCCTGGGGCGAGCAGCTGATCGCCCGGCTGGCCGAGTGGAAGGTCACCGGCGACACCACCGGCATCACCGAGCAGAACGACGTCGACCCGCGCCTGGTGATCACCCTGCCCGGCCTGGTCCGTCCGCTCTCCCGCGGCTGGGTCCGACTGGCCGGCACCGACCCGACGCAGCGCCCGCGGTTCAGCCCCAACTACTACGGCGAGCCCGCCGACCTGGACGCGATCACCACCGCGGTGGAGATCGCCCGGGAGATCTACCGCACCGAGGCCTTCACCAAGGAGTGGGGCATCACCGAGCTCACCCCCGGCCCCGATGTGACCACCCGGGCCGAGCTGCGCAAGTGGTGCAGCCTCAACACGGGTTCGTTCCACCACTACACCGGCACCTGCAAGATGGGCGTCGACAGCCTCGCCGTGGTTGACCCGCGGCTGAAGGTGCGCGGCATCGAGGGCCTGCGGGTCGCGGACGCCTCGGTGATGCCCTCGGTGGTGTCCGGACACACCCACACCACCACGGTGATGATCGGCGAGCGGGCGGCCGACTTCATCAAGCAGGACCACCAGCTCTGATCCCGCTCCATCACGCTGCGCCCGAGGAGAGATGATGATCCATCAGTTCATTCTGGCTGCCCCGAAGCCGGGCATGACCGCCCAGGAGTTCCAGGACTACTGGGTGAACGTGCACGCGGTGAAGTTCGCCGCCAAGATCCCGCAGATCCGCAAGTACCTGATCGACAGCCGGATCCCGTTCGCCGGCGACCTCGGCTCCCCGGCGCTGCCGCACCAGGGCATCGCCGAGATCTGGCTGGAGAACGGCGAGGAGCAGCTGGCCTCGCTGCAGACCGACGAGTTCCTCCAGGGCGCCCGGCTGGACGAGCCGAACTGGGCCGCCTTCTGGCAGACGCTGGTGATCGACACCGCCGCGCACGAGATCGTGCCCGGCCCCGCCGAGGCGCAGCCCGGCCGGGTCAAGCTGACCGTGCTGCTCAAGCGCGCCCCCGGCCTGGACCTGGCCGAGTACCGGGCCCGCACCCTGGGTGCCTATGCCGAGGTGGTGGCCAAGGCCCCCGGCCTGCGCCGGGCCCTGCACGCGCACACCCAGGACGGCTACTACGTCTTCGGTGAGGCGAGCTTCGACAGCGTCGAGCAGCTCTGGTTCGACGACGAGCAGGCGCTGGCCGCCGCGCTCGAGTCGCCCTGGTTCGCCGAGCTGAAGGCCGCTCAGGAGGGTCTGGTCGACCCCAAGTACGTCTTCTCGCTGGCTTCCACCGAGACCTGGATCATCGGCCCCGAGGCCCGCTGACCGCCCGCCCTCCCGCTGAAGGAGACACCGCCGATGGCGAAGAAGCGCATTCTCATCGTTCTTTCCGAGTACGGCTACTGGGGCGAGGAACTGGTCGGCCCCCTGGAGACCTTCGACAAGGCCGGCTACGACGTCACCTTCGCGACGCCGACCGGCAAGCGGCCGGTGCCGCTGCCGCCCAGCTTCGACCCGGAGTACATCGACCCGCCGCTGGGTCGCGGGGTGACCAGCACCGAGATGGCCGAGAAGGTCATCGCGCTGGACAAGTCGGACCGGCTGGACCACCCGCTGGACCTGTCCTCCTGGCTGCCGGACCGGCCGTACCGCAGCCGTTCCGACTTCCTGCGCGCCTGGGAGGGGTACCACAACCGTCGCCAGCACGTGCAGGCGCAGATCGCCGAGCGCTACGACGCGCTGCTGATCGTCGGCGGTTCCGGCCCGATCGTGGACCTGGGCAACAACTGGCGGGTGCACGACCTGGTGCTGGCCTTCTACCACCTGGACCTGCCGATCGCCGCCGAGTGCTACGGCGTCACCTGCCTGGCCTTCGCCCGTGAGCAGGACGACCGGATCAGCATCATCCGCAACAAGCACGTCACCGGGCACTGCATCGAGTACGACTACAAGGACAGCACCGGGTTCATGGGGACCGACTTCGTGATCGGCCCGCCGCCGTACCCGCTGGAGTACATCCTGCGCGACGCCACCGCGCCGCACGGGGCGTACCACGGCAACTACGGCCACGAGACCTCGGTGATCGTCGACTACCCGTTCATCACCGGGCGTTCCACTCCCGACTCCTACCTCACCGGCCAGAAGCTGGTCGAGGTCCTGGAGCAGGGCCTGCGCCAGTGGGGCTTCCGGCCGGACCTGTACCAGGCCTGAGCCGGCGGCTCCCCAGCGAGGCCCTGGGCGGGCGGCCGCATCCGGCGCGCACCGCGCGGCCGCCCGCCCGACCCCGTGTCGAAACCGCTCGTATCCGAAGTCGCAGAGATGAGGCTGACATGGCCAGCAGCAGGCCCGCCCGGGTGGCGATGCTCGAACAGTTCAAGGCCGACGGCGTCCAGTACATGTTCGGCAACCCCGGCACCGTGGAGCAGGGCTTCCTGGACGAGCTGCGGTCCTTCCCCGAGGTGCAGTACATCCTGTCGCTGCAGGAGGCCGTGGTGGTCGGCATCGCCGACGGCTACGCCCGGGCCACCCGCAAGCCCACCCTGCTCCAACTGCACTCCGGTGTGGGGCTGGGCAACGGCATCGGCATGCTCTACCAGGCGATGCGCGGCCACGCCCCGCTGGTCTGCGTGGTCGGCGAGTCCGGCCTGGCCTACGACAGCATGGACGCCCAGATGGCCGCCGACCTGGTCGGCATGGCCAAGCCGGTGACCAAGTGGGCGACCCGGGTGGTGGACCCGCAGTCCACCCTGCGGGTGCTGCGGCGGGCCTTCAAGGTGGCCGCCACCCCGCCCTACGGCCCGGTACTGGTCGTACTGCCGGCCGATGTGATGGACCAGGACACCACCGAGGACGCGGTCCCCACCTCCTACCTGACCACCACCAGCATCCCCGACGCCGGCTCGATCGAGCAGGCCGCGAGCCTGCTGGCCGGCGCCCGGCACCCGCTGATCCTGGCCGGCGACGGCGTGCACTTCTCCGGCGCCCAGGCCGAGTTGGCCGAGTTCGCCGAGGCCTGGGGCGCCACCGTCTGGGGCGCGGACTGGGCCGAGGTCAACCTGCCGGCCGAACACCCGCTGTTCGGCGGCCAGTTGGGCCACATGTTCGGCGAGGCCAGCGCCAAGGTGATCAACCCGGCGGACGGCGTGCTGATCACCGGCACCTACACCCTCAACGAGGTCTACCCGCTGCTCGACGGGGTCTTCTCGCCCGGCACCAAGGTGGTCCACCTGGACCTGGACAGCGGTGCGATCGCCAAGAACTTCCCGGTCGACCTCGGCCTGCTGGCGGACCCCAAGCAGACCCTGCCCAAGCTCACCGAGGCGCTGCGCCGCCGGCAGACCGGCGAACAGAAGTCCGACGCGCTCGCCCGGCTGACCAAGGCCCAGCAGGACAAGAAGATCGCGGCCATCGAGGAGAACGCCACCTTCCTGTCCGGGGTGGGCCAGGACCCGCTCTCCGCCGAGCTGTTCGGCTTCGAGCTGGCCAAGCAGCTGCCCGCCGACGCGGTGCTCTTCGACGAGGCGCTGACCTCCTCGCCCGGCCTCTTCAAGCACCTGCCGGCCAACCTGCCCGGGCACTGGCACCAGACCCGCGGCGGCTCGCTGGGTGTCGGCATCCCCGGTGCGATCGGCGCCAAGCTGGCCCACCCCGAGCGCACCGTGATCGGCTTCACCGGCGACGGCGGCAGCATGTACACCGTCCAGGGCCTGTGGACCGCGGCCCGCTACGACATCGCCGCCAAGTTCGTGATCTGCAACAACGGCCGGTACCGGCTGCTGGACCTGAACATCGAGGAGTACTGGAAGACGGTCTCGGTCGAGCACCACGCCTTCCCGGACCCGTTCGACCTCGACCAGCCGGCGATCGACTTCGTCAAGCTCGCCGAGTCGCTGGGCGTGCGCGCCGTCCGGGTGGAGAAGCCCGAGCAGGCCGCGCCGGCCATCACCGAAGCCCTCGCCCACCCCGGCCCGTTCCTCATCGACCTGGTCATCGGCCGTTCCTCCTGAACGAGTTGACCACCTAGTTAAGGAGTGCGCCGTGGCGCTGAACGGCCAGAAGATCGCCGTCCTGATGGAGAGCGACTTCTACGAACCGGAGATCCTCTACTACCAGCGCCGGTTCGCCGAGGAGGGAGCCGAGGTGCACTTCCTCACCCGGCTCTGGGGCGGTGACCGGCTGGTCTTCCGCGGCCATGAGCACCGGATGCCGTTCGAGGTGACCGAGTCCTTCGAGGAGCTGGACGAGTACGGTCTCAAGGAGTACGCGGCGCTGATCGTGCCCTCCGGGATCGTCGCCGACCGGCTGCGCTACACCGAGAAGGTCGACCAACTGCCGCCGGCCGCCGTGCTGCTGCGGCGGGCCTTCGCCGACCCGGCGATCGTCAAGGGGATCATCTGCCACGGCATGTGGCTGGCCGCGCCGATCCCCGCGGTGATCCGCGGCCGGCGCGCCGTGGTGCACAACAACCTGCTCGGCGACCTGCGCAACATGGGCGGGATCTACGTCGACCAGGACGTGGTGGTGGACGAGGACCTGGTCACGGCCAGGACCGGCAACCACTGCCACCTGTTCGCCCGCCAGATCATCGAGGAACTGACCAAGCGGAGCAGCCGGCGCCACGCCGCGCTGTCCTGACGGGCTGACAGGGGGAGAGACACAGATGACCGACCTGGTCACGCGCGCCGTGCCGGCGCCGGTGGAGCCGGTGGCCGAGGCCCTGGTGGGCCGAATACCCGTGCTCGACCTGAGCCCCGTGGTGGAGGGTGGACGCCGCCCCGCCAAGGCGGTGTTGGGGGAGGCCTTCCTGATCAGCGCCACGGTCTTCCGGGAGGGCCACGGCAAGCTCGGCGCCAACGTGGTGCTTCGCGACGCCGAGGGCCGCCCGGGGCCGTGGACACCGATGCGCGAACTGGCCCCGGGCACCGACCGGTGGGGCGCCGAGGTCACCACGACCACCATGGGCCACTGGAGCTACACCGTGGAGGCCTGGAGCGACCCGGTGAGCAGTTGGCTGGACCGGGCCGTGATCAAGCTCCCGGCCGGCCAGGACATCGAACTCACCCTGGAGGAAGGCGCCCTGCTGCTCGAGCGGGTGGCGGTCGGGGTCCCGCGCGGCTCCGGCCGCACCGCGGTGCTGACCGCCGTGGACGCGCTGCGCGACCGCACCCGGGCGCCGCTGACCCGGCTGGCCGCCGCGCTGCTGCCGGGCGTGGCGGTGGTGCTCGGCCGCTACCCGCTGCGCGAGCTGGTCACCGCCTCGCCGACCTACTCGCTCCAGGTGGAGCGGCGCCGGGCGCTGTACGGCTCCTGGTACGAGTTCTTCCCGCGCTCCGAGGGCGCCACCCTGGAACCTCCCTCCTTGCCCGGCAACGGGCAGGAGGGGCCCATGCGCTCGGGCACCTTCCGGACCGCCGCCGAACGGCTGCCGGCCGTCGCCGCCATGGGCTTCGACGTGCTCTACCTGCCGCCGATCCACCCGATCGGCCGCTCCTTCCGCAAGGGCCCCAACAACACCCTGACCGCCGGCCCGCAGGACGTCGGCTCGCCCTGGGCGATCGGCTCGCCCGAGGGCGGGCACGACGCGATCCACCCGGACCTCGGCACCATCGAGGACTTCGACGCCTTCGTGGACCGGGCGACCGAGCTGGGCCTGGAGATCGCGTTGGACTTCGCCCTCCAGGCCTCGCCCGACCACCCGTGGGTCGAGCGGCATCCGGAGTGGTTCAGCCACCGGATCGACGGCACTATCGCCTACGCCGAGAACCCGCCGAAGAAGTACCAGGACATCTACCCGATCAACTTCGACCAGGACTTCCACGGACTGGTCGCAGAAACGTTGCGGCTGCTGCGCCACTGGATGTCGCACGGCGTGCGGATCTTCAGAGTCGACAACCCGCACACCAAGCCGGTGCACTTCTGGGAACGGGTGATCGGCGAGATCAACCGGACCGACCCGGACGTGGTCTTCCTGGCCGAGGCCTTCACCCGCCCGGCGATGCTGCAGACCCTGGCGAAGATCGGCTTCCAGCAGTCCTACACCTACTTCACCTGGCGCAACACCAAGCAGGAACTCACCGAGTACCTCACCGAGTTGACCGAGCAGACCGGCGCCTATCTGCGCCCGAACTTCTTCGTCAACACCCCGGACATCCTGCCGAGCGGGCTGCAGCACCAGGGCCCGGCCGCCTTCGCGGTGCGCGCCGTGCTGGCCGCCACCCTCTCGCCCAGCTGGGGCGTCTACGCCGGCTTCGAGCTCGCCGAGAACACCCCGGTGGCCGCCGACGGCGAGGAGTACCTGGACTCGGAGAAGTACCAGCTGCGCCCGCGCGACTGGACCCGCACCGACACCCTCGCCCCGCTGATCACCCGGCTGAACGAACTGCGCCGCATCCACCCGGCCCTGCAGGACCTGCGCAACCTCGACTTCCTGCCCACCGACAACGACCAGGTGATCGCCTACGCCAAGCAGACCGGCGAGGACCAGCTGATCGTGGTGGTCAACCTGGACCCGAGCAACGTCCAGCAGGCCATGGTCACGCTCCCCGGGATCACCGGCCCGGTCGCGGTGCACTGCGAACTCACCGGCGGCGACCACACCTGGCACCACCAGAACTACGTCCGCCTCGACCCCGAGCAGGGCCCGGCACACATTCTGACGGTCCGCCAGGAGGATTGAGATGCCCGCGACCCTGTGCGCCACCTGCCTGAGCGCGGAGCACGGCGCCGAGCTGCAGGCCGACGAACTGCTGCGCCCGCTGCTGCCCGCGCTGCTGCCCTGGCTGGTCACCCGCCGCTGGTTCACCCACGAGCAGGGCCACCTGGAGGGACTGACCCCGGTCAGCGCCTCGGTCCTCGACGGCGGCGCGGACGCGCCGGTGCTGCTGCACTCGCTGCTGGACGCCCGGCACGGAGGCAGCGGCGCCCACCACTACCAGCTGCTGGTCGGGCTGCGCCCCACCCTGCCCAACTCGCTGGCCAAGGCCGAGATCGGCCGGGCCAGCGGTGGCCGCTGGGACGGCTGGTCGCTCTACGAGGCCACCGAGGACCACGAGTTGATGGAACGGCTGCTGGAGCGGACCACCCGCGGTCCGGAGGCCGGCGAGCTGCGGATGTCGCTCACCGGCGCCGAGCAGGTACCGCGCGGCCTGAGCGCCCGGGCCCTGGCGGTCGAGCAGAGCAACAGCACCGTGATCTACGGCGACCGACTGCTGTTCAAGATCTTCCGCCAGCCCGAGCCCGGCCCGCACCCGGAGACCGACGCACTGCGCGGGCTCACCCGGGTGCACTGCGACCGGATCCCCGGCCTGGCCGGCTGGCTGCACACCGAGGGCGACCCGCAGGACTCGGTGGTGCTCGGCATCCTGGAGGAGTTCCTGCCGGCCCGCGGCGACGGCTGGAAACTGGCCGTCGAGCAGGCCGCCGACTGCATCAGCGGCTCCTGCCGCACGGTGCCCGCGCTGGACGGCTTCACCGACGAGGCCCGCACCCTGGGCGCCGCGGTGGCCGAGGTGCACACCGCGCTCGGCGAGGCCTTCGGCCAGGTCGAGCTCGGCCCGCAGGAGATCGTCGAGCTGGTCGACCGGATGCGCCAGGAACTGCGCGCCGCCACCCGCCAGGTGCCCGAACTGGAGCCCTACGCGGGCCGGGTGGGCGGGCTCTACGAGGACTTCGGCAAACTCGCGCTGCGCGGGCGGGGCCTGCGGGCCCAGCGGATCCACGGCGACCTGCACCTGGGACAGGTGCTGCGCACCGAGGACGGCTGGAAGGTCATCGACTTCGAGGGCGAGCCGGCCCGCCCGGTCGCCGAGCGCTACCTGCCGCAGCCGGTGCTCAAGGACGTGGCGGGCATGCTGCGCTCCTTCGAGTACGCCGGCCAGCAGGCGCTGGCCGGCCTGCCCGCACTGCCCGAGGACAGCCAGTCCTCGGCCGGGGAGTCGGCCGAGCAGGCGGCCGCCCGGCTGCGCCGCAGCCGCCGGGCCTACGCCTGGGCCGTGCGCAACCGGCGGGCCTTCACCGCCGGTTACGCGGCCGCCGGCGGGGTCGACCCGCACTGCCACCCGGTGGTGCTGCGCGCCTTCGAGGCCGAGAAGGCCGTCTACGAGGCGGTCTACGAGGCCCAGCACCGGCCGGCCTGGCTGCCGATCCCGATGGCCGCGATCCAGCGCCTGGTCTTCGGCCGCTGAACCGCCGTCCCCCAGTTCACCGTTCTCCCGAGTCTCGCGACTCCCTCGACGACAGGATCTGCTCCCGTGACTCCGCGCCTCGCTCTCGAACTGGATCCCCCGGTCCTGCAGCTCTCCGCGGCGCGGCCGTCCGCGCAGGAGTCCGCCCGACTGCTGGCCGGCCGGCACCACGACCCGCACGCCGTGCTCGGCGCCCACCCGGTCCGCGGCGGGGTCGCGCTGCGGGTGCTGCGCCCCGGCGCCGACTCGGTGGTGCTGGAGACCGAGGTCGGCCGGCTGGCCCTGGCCCCGGCCGCCGACGGCCTGTTCACCGGCCTGCTGCCGCCGAGTTGGCAGGCCGCCTACCGGCTGCGGGTGATCGACTCGAACGGCGAGCGGGTGGAGGAGGACGGTTACCGGTTCGCGCCCACCCTCGGCGAGTTCGACCTGCACCTGATCCGGGAGGGCCGCCACGAGCAGCTCTGGCAGGCGCTCGGGGCGCAGCCGCGCACCGTCGACGGGGTGGCCGGCACCGCGTTCGCGGTCTGGGCGCCGAACGCCGAGGGGGTGCGGCTGGTCGGCGACTTCAACTACTGGGACGGCACCGGGTCCCCGATGCGTTCGCTGGGCGCCAGCGGGGTCTGGGAGCTGTTCGTGCCCGGCATCGGCGAGGGCGCGACGTACAAGTTCGAGATCGCCACCCGGGACGGGCAGCTGGTGCAGAAGGCCGACCCGATGGCCCGCCGCACCGAGGCACCGCCGGCCACCGCCTCGGTGGTGGCCGACTCGCACTACGTCTGGGGCGACGCGCGCTGGCTGGCCCGTCGCGGCGAGACCCCCTCCCTGGCCTCCGCGATGTCCGTCTACGAGCTGCACCTGGAGTCCTGGCGGCCGGGCCTGACGTACCGTCAGCTCGCCTCGGTGCTGCCCGCCTACCTGCGGGAGCTGAACTTCACCCATGTGGAGTTCATGCCCATGATGGAGCACCCGTTCGGTGGTTCCTGGGGCTACCAGGTGTCCGGTTTCTACGCCCCGACCGCGCGGTTCGGTTCGCCGGACGACTTCAAGTACCTGATCGACGCGCTGCACCAGGCCGGGATCGGGGTGATCGTCGACTGGGTCCCGGCGCACTTCCCCAAGGACGGCTTCGCGCTGGCCCGTTTCGACGGCGAGCCGCTGTACGAGCCGGCCGACCCGCGCCGCGCCGAGCACCCCGACTGGGGCACCCTCACCTTCGACTACGGCCGTGCGGAGGTGCGCAACTTCCTGGTCGCCAACGCGGTGTACTGGTGCGAGGAGTTCCACATCGACGGGCTGCGGGTGGACGCGGTGGCCTCGATGCTCTACCTCGACTACTCGCGCGTGGACGGCCAGTGGCTGCCCAACGAGCACGGCGGGCGGGAGAACCTGGACGCGGTCCGGTTCCTGCAGGAGATGAACGCCACCGTCTACCGGCGCTGCCCGGGCGTGGTGACCATCGCCGAGGAGTCCACCGCCTGGGACGGTGTCACCCGCCCCACCGACAGCGGGGGGCTGGGCTTCGGCCTGAAGTGGAACATGGGCTGGATGCACGACTCGCTGCGGTACTTCAGCCGGGACCCGATCCACCGCCAGTACCACCACAACGAGTTGACCTTCTCGATGGTCTACGCCTACTCCGAGCACTACGTGCTGCCGATCTCGCACGACGAGGTGGTGCACGGCAAGGGCGCGCTGGTCTCCAAGATGCCCGGCGACTGGTGGCAGCGGCGGGCCAACCACCGCGCCTACCTCGGCTTCATGTGGGCCCACCCCGGCAAGCAACTGCTGTTCATGGGCCAGGAGTTCGCCCAGGGCGCCGAATGGGACCACGAGCAGGGCCCGCAGTGGTGGCTGCTGGACGACGACTGGCCGTCCGCCGCCGACCACCGCGGTGTGCAGCGCCTGGTGACCGAGCTGAACCGGATCTACCAGGACTACCCGGCGCTCTGGCAGCAGGACAGCGACCCGGCCGGCTTCCAGTGGCTGGACGCCGACGCCGGCGCGGACAACGTCTACTCCTTCGTCCGCCGCGACGCCGCCGGCCGGACCCTGGTGGCCGTCAGCAACCTGTCGCCGACGGTCCGCGCGCAGTACCGGATCGGGCTGCCGGCCGGCGGCCGCTGGTACCCGGTGCTGGACACCGACGACCCGCGTTTCGGCGGCAGCGGCGCCGGCTCCACCGAGCCCCTGACGGCCGACGAACTGCCCTGGCAGGGCCAGCCGTTCAGCGCCGAGCTGACCCTGCCGCCGCTGGCCACCGTGTGGCTCTGCCCGCAGGGCCCCGAGCTGCCGCTGGCCCCCGCCCGCCCCGACTCACCGCTGAGGACCGACGATGACGCCTGAGCTCGCCGCCCGCCTGGTGAAGGCCTACGACATCCGGGGCCTGTCCCCGCAGGAACTGGACGAACCGGCCGCGCACCGGATCGGCACCGCCTTCGCCCGACTGACCGGTGCCCGTGAGATCGCGGTGGCCCGCGACATGCGCGACACCTCACCCGGCCTCGCGGCGGCCTTCACCGAAGGGGTGCGCGAGCAGGGCGTCGCCGTGGTGGACGCCGGCCTCGGCTCCACCGACTACCTGTACTTCGTCTCCGGCCGCCTCGGGGTGCCCGGCGCGATGTTCACCGCGAGCCACAACCCGGCGGCCTACAACGGCATCAAGCTCTGCCGGGCCGGCGCCGTACCGGTCGGCGAGGGCAGCGGCCTGGAGCTGATCCGGGCCGCGCTGACCGAGCCCGCGCCGCCCCGGGGCGGGCTGTACGGCGCCCGGCGCGAGGTCGCGCTGCTCGACGAGTACGCCGCCCACCTGCACGGCCTGGTCGACCTGTCCGCGCTGCGGCCGCTGAGGATCGTGGTGGACGCGGGCAACGGGATGGCCGGCCTGACCGTCCCGCTGGTCCTGAACCAGCCCCAACTGACCATTGTGCCGATGTACTTCGAGCTGGACGGGACCTTCCCCAACCATGAGGCCGACCCGCTGAAACCGGCCAATGTGGCCGCGCTCAAGGAGCGGGTCCGGGCCGAGGGCGCCGATCTGGGCCTGGCCTTCGACGGCGACGCCGACCGCTGCTTCGCGGTGGACGAGCGCGGCGAGGCGGTACCGGCCTCCTCGGTGATCGCACTGGTGGCCGCCCGGCTGCTGGCCGACGAGCCGGGCGCGGCGGTGGTGCACAACCTGATCACCTCACTCGGCGCGGTCGAGGTGATCGAGGAGTCCGGCGGCAAGCCGGTCCGCTCCCGGGTCGGCCACTCCTTCGTCAAGGCGCTGATGGCCGAGCACCAGGCGGTCTTCGGCGGCGAGCACTCCGGGCACTACTACTTCCGGGACTTCTGGTTCGCCGACACCGGGATGCTCGCGGCGCTGCACATCATCGCCGAACTCGCGGCCTCCGATGGCCCGCTGTCGCGCCTGGTGGCCGGCTACCGGCGCTACCAGAGCTCCGGCGAGGTGAATGTCACGGTGGCCGATCCGAGCGCCGCAGTGGCCGCCGTGGAGCGTTCGCTGGGCGACGGCGGCGCCCGGGTGGACCACCTGGACGGGCTGACCGCGAGCTTCCCGGACGGGTCCTGGTTCAACCTGCGGGCCTCCAACACCGAGCCGGTGCTGCGGGTCAACGCCGAGGCGGGCGACGCCGCGACGCTGGCCGCGCTGCGGGACCAGGTGCTGGCGGTGCTGCGGGCCGCGGAGCCGGCGGCGGGCTGACCGGTGCCCCGGCCGCGGACGGCCCCCGCCGTCCGCGACCCGGGCCGCCGGGTCAGCTCAGCTCAGCGGGACCGTCATCCTGGCCGGAGCCTGGAGCGGCGGCAGGCCGGCTCCGGTCAGCGCCCGCTGGTACAGCGCCATCGCCTCGGCCACATGGCCGTTCGCCTGCCAGACGTCCCCGGCCTGGCGCCACACCTGGGCCGTGTTGCGGTTCGACGGGCTCTGCAGCAGCTCGCGCTCCACCGCGCGCAGCGTCTCGGCGGCGGCCTGCTCCTCGCCCTTCTCGAACTGCGCCTGGGCCAGCAGCACCCGGGCGAAGGCGGAATCCGTACGGGCCTCGCCGCGCAGCAGGCCCAGCGCCCGACTGGCCCGGTTGATGGCGGAGTCCGGAGTGCCCTGGCGCAGGGCCAGCCGGGTGAAGCCGATCTCCACCTTCGCCTGCTCGACCGCGGTGCCGCCCTCCAGGACCGACTCCTGGGCGTCGCCGAGCAGCGACTCCACCCGGTCCAGGTCACTGCTGTCGGAGTCCAACAGGTAGACGGCGCAGTTGAGTTTGAGGATGCCCAGGTGCCGGGCGTTGTCCGTCTCGGCCATCAGCACCAGGGCCCGCTCGGTCAGTGCCAGCGCCTCGGCGAGCTGCCCGCGCGAGTTCGCCACCTGGGCGGCGTTCCAGTAGACCGAGCCGCGGGCCACCCGGGAGCCGGCCTGCTCGGCCAGCTGGGTCAGCCGGTTGACCAGCAACTGCGCCTGGGTCAGATCGCCGCGGTGGTAGTAGCAGCTGATCAGGGTCGAGCCCAGCTGGATGTGGTCGTCGGTGAAGTCCAGGCCGAGCCGGTCGAGCCTCTTCATGGCCCGCTCGCCGACCTCGACGCTCATCATCTGGTCGCCGGCGTCCCGGTAGGCGCGGCACAGGGCGACGGCCAGCTGGGCCCACTCGGCCGAGCCCGGCACGGTGGCCGGGTCCTCGTACAGCGTGGTGAACAGCTGGATGGCCGCCTCCAGCCGCCCGAGCTTCTCGAAGGCCAGCGCCTGGCCGAGCTTGGCCCGGTGGATCATCGCCTCGCCGAGCAGCGGGGCGTTGGCCAGCGCCTCGCTGAACGACTGCAGGGCCTCGCCGTTGGACCCGTTGCGCAGCGCCATGTCCCCGAAGGCGACCTTGAGTTCGAGCTCCTTGACCCGGGCGTCGTCACGACCGGTCTTCAGATAGTCGACCGTGCACCCGACCCGTTCGGCGAGCGCCTTCAACACGGTCTCCGACGGGGCTCGCTTGCCGGTCTCGATCAGCGACACGTAGCTCACCGAGATATCCGCGGATGCGAGGTCCTGCTGGTTCAGACCGCGCTTCTGACGCAGCTCGCGGAGCCGCTGCCCGATGCCATTCGTCCCGCTCTGTGATTGGTCCATGGTTCTCCGGTCAACGGGGAGGACGGCTGATCGAGCCGTACCTCGGGGGTGCCCATTTGACTCCACTGTTTACACCACCTGCTGGCAGTCGCCAAGGCTACTGGTCGGCATACGCGGCGCGCAGCCGACGACAACGCTTTCTCCATACCGTCCTCTTCCCCGAGATCGCATGGTCACTCTCCGTGCCATGAGGTTACTTGTAAAAGATGATCATTGACAGCCGGGGTCAACTCGGATTGACTCTGGTTGTCAACAAATCTGACTAGCGAAAGGCACCACTGCCATGCGCAAGATCCTCTCGCTCGCTGCTGCGGCTCTCGTCCTGACTCTCTCGGGTGTGCTGCTCAGCATCGACAGCGCCGCCGACTCGGGTGCTGGATCCACCACCCCGATCACCAGCTCGGCGACCCAGCCTCCGGCCACCGCCAGCCCGATGGGCACCAGCTCGGCCGGCTCCTGCTGCTGACCTCCGCCCATCTCGCCAGAAGGGACCCACTCATGCGGATCGACCTCCTGACCAGGGAATACCCTCCGGAGGTGTACGGCGGCGCCGGCGTCCACGCGGCCGAGCTCACTCGTGCGCTGCGGCACCTGGCCGACGTCGAGGTCCGCTGCCTGGGAGCACCGCGCTCGGAGCGCGACACCACCGCCTACCCGGTGCCCGAGGATCTGGCCGCAGTCAATCCGGCTTTACAGTTCCTCGGCGCCGATCTGCGGATCGCCTCCGACTGCGCCGGGGCCGATCTGGTGCACAGTCACACCTGGTACGCCAACGCCGCCGGCCACCTGGCGAAACTGCTGCACGGGGTCCCGCACGTGATGACCATGCACAGCCTGGAGCCGCTGCGGCCCTGGAAGGCCGAGCAACTCGGCGGCGGCTACGCACTCTCCAGCTGGCTGGAGCGCTCCGCGGCCGAGGCGGCCGACGCGCTGATCGCGGTCTCCGCGGCGATGCGCGAGGACATCCTGCGCGCCTACCCGGCGGTGGACCCGGACCGGGTGCAGGTGATCCACAACGGGATTGACACCGATATTTACCAGGCCGACCCGCGCACCGACGCGCTGGACCGCTTCGGCATCGACCCGGAGCGCCCGATCCTGCTCTTCGTCGGCCGGGTGACCAGGCAGAAGGGTCTGCCGCACCTGCTGCGGGCGGCCTTCGAACTGCGCCCCGAGGCCCAACTGGTGCTCTGCTGCGGCCAGCCGGACACCCCGGAGATCGCCGCCGAGGTGGCCGACCTGGTGGCGGAACTGAGCCGTTCGCGCAGCGGCGTGTTCCGGATCGACGGCATGCTCGACAGTCGCTCGGTACGCCAACTGCTCACCCACGCCTCGGTCTTCGTCTGCCCCTCGCTGTACGAGCCGATGGGCATCGTCAACCTGGAGGCGATGGCCTGCGGGACGGCGGTGGTGGCCACGGCGGTCGGCGGGATCCCCGAGGTGGTCGAGGACGGCGGCACCGGCCTGCTGGTGCCCTACCAGGCCCGGCCCGACGGCACCGGCGAGCCCGCCGACCCCGACCGGCTGGCCGCGGACCTGGCCGCCGCGCTCAACCGGCTGCTCGACGACCCCGACCTGGCCGAGCTGCTCGGTGCCGCCGGCCGTCGCCGCGCGGTCGAGCGGTTCTCCTGGACCGGGGTGGCCGAGCGCACCCTGCGGGTCTACGAGAAGCTGGTCGGCTGAGCGGCCGTGGCCGCCTCGTCGGTGCGCGAAGTTCTCGCGGTTCCATCGGCCTCGCGCCCGGCCGGTACCGGGCGCGGCGCCAGCAGGCTCAGCGCCGGGCCGGCCGCGGCGGTCGCCAGCAGCGCCACCACCAGCAGTGCCTCGAAGAGCCGGTGCCCGATCAACCCGGCCTGGTAGCCGGTGCTCAGCACCACGATCTCGGTCAGGCCCCGGGTGTTCATCAGCACCCCGAGCCGCAGCGCGTCCCGGGCCGGGTAGCCGAACCGGGTGCCGACCAGCGCGCAGGCGACCAGCTTCGACACCGTCGCCACCACCAGCAGCAGGCCCACCAGCAGCAGGAAGTGACCATCCGTCAGATCGGCGCCCAGGTCCACCTGCTGGCCGGCGCCGAGGAAGAAGCAGGGCAGCAGCACGGCGGCCAGCTGGCTGATCGCCGGATGCGTCGCGGTCGAACCCGGCCGGCCGTGCGAACTCCCGGCCGCACTGTCCAGCACCCTGCTCCCCGCGTCCTGGCCGGCGGTCGGCGTGCGGTGGCCGGGCCAGGCCAGGCCGAGCATCAGTCCGCCGAACAGCGGGTGCAGCCCGAGCCCGGAGGAGACGGCCGCCGCCAGGCAGATCGCCCCGGTGGTGGTCACCGCGCCCGCCACCCGGGTGGAGCTGCCCGGCCGCCGGGCCCGCCGCCGCGCCACCAGCCCGGCCGCGCCCGCGCCCAGCAGCGCGGCCACCAGCTGCACCCAGCCCATCCGGCCGGCCAGCCAGAGCGCCAGCCCCAGCAGGCACCAGCAGACGCCGTCGCCGATCGAGGCGGCCAGCAGGCTGAGCCGGCCCACCGTGGTCCGCTCCAGCCCGCGGTCCTGCAGGATCCGGGCCAGTACCGGCACCGCCGTCACGCCGAGCGCGCAGGCCAGGAAGAGTGCGAAGGGGCCGGTCCCGATCCCGGTCCCGGACAGCTGCCGGGCGTGCAGTGCGGGGGCGAGCGCCACGCCGGCGGCGCCGGGGGCCAGCAGGGAGACGGCGGCCAGTACCAGCGGCGCCCGGCCGAGCGGTCGGGCACCGGCCCGGTCGGCCGGGGTGACCAGGTGCCGACCGATCTCGAAGGCGTAGAGCGCCACCGCGAGTTGGGCCAGTCCGTTGAGTACGGTCTGTACGTCGTGGCCGAACAGTCGGCTGTGCACACCGGGCAGCAGTCGGCCGAGCAGGGTGGGGCCGAGCGCCACGCCGACCGCGATCTCGGCGAGCACGGCGGGCTGCCCGAACCGGGTGGCCAGCTTTCCGGCGGCCCGGCTGAGGCCGAGCAGCAGGGCCAGCCCGGCGAGCAGCAGGGTGGTGGTGTCGAGAGATCTCACCGCTTCCGGCCCCGCTTCCGGCCACCGAGCGTGGTCGGCGCCCGGTCGGCGACCGGGTGAACGGGCAAGCTGGGCGCCATGCTGAACCTCCCGCACTCCGGGTGGCTATCGGCGTGCTGCGATCGACTGATTGTTACTGTTGAATTGACTGAAAGAAATATATCCAGTCACAGTCAATCGTCCCCGGTCCTTCCCGCTGCCGGGCCGCACTGTCCGATGTACCCGTCCCGTCGCAAGCTGTCGATTTGCCCGTGACTCTTCGTGCTCCCCGCTCCTGCGTCCCAGGTTGTCCGCAAGTTGCCACCGCCCGAGTTCACCCGATGTCCGATCGCTGGACGGCTCCCGGGCGGCCCGGCGCCCGGGTGCGAGGATGGCGACAGTACCGTCGCGGTGATCAAGGAGCCTTGCCATGACCAGCAGCGCTGTCCATCCCCAGCGGATCGCCTTCCTCGGCACCGGCAAGATCGGCGAGGCGCTGCTCTCCGGCCTGCTGCGGGCCGGCAAGCGCCCCACCGAGCTGCTGGTCACCGCCCGTCGACCCGAACGGGCCGCCGAACTGGCCGAAAAGTACGGGGTGGTGGCTTGTACCAATCGGGAGGCGGCCAAGCTCGCCGACACCCTGATCCTGGCGGTCAAGCCGCAGGACATGGGCATCCTGATGGAGGAGATCGGCCCGCACGTGATGCCCGGCCGGCTGGTCATCTCGGCCGCCGCCGGCATCCCGACCCGCTGGTTCGAGGCCCGGCTGCCGGCCGGCACCCCGGTGGTCCGGGTGATGCCCAACACGCCGGTGCTGGTCGACGAGGGCATGAGCGTCATCTCGGGCGGCTCGCACGCCAGCGAGGATCACCTGCTGCGCACCGAGGAGATCTTCCAGTCGGTGGGCAAGGCGCTGCGGCTGCCCGAGTCCCAGCAGGACGCCGCCACCGCGCTCTCCGGCTCCGGCCCCGCCTACTTCTACTTCCTGGTCGAGGCGATGACCGACGCCGGCATCCTGCTCGGCCTGCCCCGGCACGTGGCGCACGACCTGATCGTGCAGTCGGCGATCGGCGCCTCGGTGATGCTGCGCGACTCCGGCGAGCACCCGGTCAAGCTGCGCGAGGCGGTCACCTCGCCGGCCGGCACCACCATCGCGGCCATCCGCGAGCTGGAGAACCACGGCGTGCGGGCCGCCCTGCTCGGCGCGCTGGAGGCGGCCCGGGACCGGTCCCGCGAACTCGCCTCCGGCGGGAAGTAGCTCGGAGAACAGGACCGGGCCGACCCCTCCCCAAACAGCGGCGCACCACCTACGCTCTCGCCAACATCTTCGTACCGGCCAGTAGGCACTGCGCCGGTGGTGAGCGAGGTCCCGGATGACCACCGAAGTCACAGCGCGGCTGCGCCAGGCCCGCACCGCGCTGCTGGTCGCCTTCCTGCTCCAGGGCGTCACCTTCGCGCTGCTGGTCACCCGGATCCCGGGCATCCAGCGGCAGTACGGGCTCTCCGACGGCACGCTCACCGTCTTCCTGGCCGCCGTACCGATCCTGGCCGGGGTCGGCTCGATCACCTCCGAGCAGATCGTCAAGCGGACCAGCCCGCGTTCGGTGCTGCGGATCGTCCAGCCCGCCGTCTGCCTGACCCTGGTCGGGGTCGGCCTCGGGCACCAGCTCTGGGAGCTCGGCCTGGCCCTGGCCGCCTTCGGCCTGCTGGTCGGCGCGCTGGACGCCTCGATGAACATGCTCGGCGTCGGCCTGCAGCACCGCTACGGCCGCTCGATCATGCTCGGCTTCCACGCCGCGTTCAGCCTCGGCGGCATCCTCGGCGCGCTGCTGGCCAGTGCCGGCGCCCACCTGAGCCTGCTCACCCTGTTCGGTGGCAGCGTGGCGGTGCTGATCCCGGCCGCGCTGGTGGCCGGACGCCACTTCGCCGGCCCGGACGAGCTGGGCAGCGCCGTCCAGGAAGCCGCCGAGGCCGCCGCCCGGTCCATCCCGTGGAAGCCGCTGCTGCCGCTGTGCGCGGCGATGGCCTTCGCCTACATCGCCGACTCCACGGTCTCCAACTGGAGCGCCAAGTACCTCACCGAGACCCTGCACAGCACCGACCGGGTGGCCGCGCTGGCCTACGCCGGCTACATGGTCGCGCTGCTGCTCGGCCGCACCTTCGGCGACCGCGGCGTCCAGCACTTCGGTGCCGTGACCGTGGTGCGCTGCGGGGCGGCGGTGGCCGCGCTGGGCTTCGGGATCGCCGCCCTGGCCCCGGCCGCCTGGGCCGGCATCGCCGGCTTCACCGTGCTGGGCCTGGGCATCTGCGCGGTGATCCCGCAGGTCTTCGCGGCCGGCGGCCGGCTCTTCCCCAAGGACTCGGACGCCGCCGTGGCCCGGCTCAACCTCTTCAACTACGTGGGCTTCCTGGTCGGCTCCCCGCTGGTCGGCGCGATCGCCGGGGCCGTCTCCTTCCGCTGGGCGCTCTGCGCGCCGATGCTCCTGGTGCTCGCCGTCGTCCCGCTCGCCGGGCACTTCGCCCCGGCCGCACGCCATTCGCTAGCCTCGGACCATGCCCCGAGTCGACTCTGACCAGCCCTGCCAGCTGCGCCTCTTCTGGGACGAGGGCGTCACCGCCTACGACTTCGGCCCGCAGCACCCGATGGACCCGACCCGGCTGGCGCTCACCATGCGCCTGGTCGAGGCCTTCGAGCTGCCCGCCGCGCCCGGTGTGACGGTGGCCGGCGCGCCGCCGGCGGGGGAGTCCACGCTGGCCCTGGTGCACCGGCCGGAGTACATCGAGGCGGTCCGCCGGGCCGGCGAGCACCCGCAGGGCCTGGACCCGCGGCACGGCCTGGGCACCGAGGACAATCCGGTGTTCCCCGCCATCCACACCGCCTCCGCGCTGATCGCGGGCCAGTCGGTGGGCGCCGCCGAGGCCGTCTGGCGCGGCGCCGCCCGACACGCCGTCAACTTCGCCGGCGGCCTGCACCACGCGATGCCGGGCCAGGCCTCCGGCTTCTGCGTGTACAACGACGCGGCCCTGGCGATCGCCCGGCTGCTGGAGCTCGGCGTCGAGCGGGTCGCCTACGTGGACGTGGACGTGCACCACGGCGACGGGGTGCAGCGGGCCTTCTGGGACGACCCCCGGGTGCTCACCGTCTCGTTGCACGAGCACCCCAGCACGCTCTTCCCGCAGACCGGCTGGTCCACCGAGACCGGCGGCGAGGACGCCCCGGGCTCGGCCGCCAACCTGCCGCTGCCGGCCGGCACCGGCGACGCCGGCTGGCTGCGCGCCTTCCACGCCCTGGTCCCCGAGCTGCTGGCCGGCTTCCGCCCGCAGGTGATCGTCAGTCAGCACGGCGCGGACACCCACCTGGAGGACCCGCTGGCCCATCTCGCGGTCACCGTGGACGCCCAGCGCGCGGTGGCGGCGAGCCTGCACGAGCTGGCCCACGAGCACTGCGAGGGCCGCTGGGTGGCGCTCGGCGGCGGCGGTTACGCGGTGGTGGACGTGGTGCCCAGGACCTGGACCCATCTGGTCGCGATCGCCGCCGGGCGGCCGATCGAGCCGGAGACCGAGACGCCCGAGCAGTGGCGCGCCGAGGTCTACCGCCGGACCAGACGCCCGGCCCCGTTGCGGATGACCGACGGCGCCGACGCGCACTTCCGCGACTTCGCCGAGAGCGGCTACGACCCGGGCGACCGGCTCGACCAGGCGATCCTGGCGGCCCGTCGGGCGGTCTTCCCGCACCACGGCCTGCTGCCGTAGCCTCGGTGGTGGCGACGGAGCGCAGTGGAGCTGCTACAGAACGCCGACCGGTCGGCTGATGCAACCGACTTATTCCCGACCGTACAAGGAGTCGGCATCTCCCTCTTCCCACCCGTACCACGCGCAACTACTCTGGGGATACGCGTGTGTCGGTCGAGTCACCGGAGGGGAAGCCGGTGCCTTGCACACGGTTAAGGGTCGGGTGAGGTCATGAGTTCCGGCGAACGCCCCCTGCAAGAGGTCAACTTCTTGACCGTGGCGGAAGTCGCTTCGGTGATGAGGGTGTCCAAGATGACGGTCTACCGGTTGGTGCACAGCGGAGAGCTGCCGGCCATCCGGGTCGGCCGGTCCTTTCGGGTGCCCGAACAGGCGGTCCACGACTATCTCAAGGACTCCTACGTCGGGCGGCAGAGCGCCTGACGTTCACGCTCGGGTGGTCCCGATTACAGGTGGGACCGCGCGGACGGTAGGCTAGGCCCTCCGTCAGTCGTATGGACTCCGTCTCTCACGGGCGGGAGTCTCAGTGAGCGAGGGTTGTTCCGTGGGCTCTGTCATCAAGAAGCGTCGCAAGCGTATGGCCAAGAAGAAGCACCGCAAGCTTCTGAAGCGGACCCGCGTGCAGCGTCGCAACAAGAAGTAACACCTGCGGAGCTCGCTCCAGGTGCCTGGGTGCTGCCCGTTCCGACCGAAAGGCCGGGGCGGGCAGCACCCGTTTTCATGTCCCGACGCGGTACGGTGCAACCACGCGTGGCAGCTGTGGCTCGGAGGGTGGCGGACAGGTGGGCAAGGTCGTGCTGGTCACCGGGGTGGCCCGGCAGCTCGGCGCCCAGTTCGCCGAGCGGATCCGGCATGAGCCCGGAGTGGACCTGGTGGTCGGGGTGGACGTGCTGCCACCGCGCCCCACCTTCCCGAGCGGCCCGAGACCGTCGGTGTCCGGCCGGCCCCTGGCCGACTACGTCTTCGCCCCGGTCGACCTGCGCCGGCCGGCGATCGCCCGGGTGCTCGCCGAGCACGCGGTGGACACCGTGGTGCACCTCAACGTCAGCGGCACCAACCCGGGCGCGCCGGGGCGGGCCACCGTCAAGGAGATCAACGTCATCGGCAGCATGCAGCTGCTCGGTGCCTGCCAGCAGTCCGCGCAGGTCCGCCGACTGGTGGTGAAGTCCACCACCGGCGTGTACGGCTCCACCTCGCGCGATCCGGCGGTCTTCGCCGAGCGGACCCAGCCCAAGACCCTGCCGCCGGGCGGCTTCGCCAAGGACGCCGCCGAGGTCGAGGGCTACGTCCGCGGCTTCGCCCGGCGCCGCCCCGATGTCGCGGTCACCGTGCTGCGGTTCGCCAACCTGGTCGGGCCGGTCTCGGACACCCCGCTGGCCGAGTACTTCGCACTGCCGGTGCTGCCGACGGTGCTCGGCTACGACCCGCGGCTGCAGTTCGTGCACGAGGACGACGCCGTCGAGGTGCTGCGGCTGGCGGCGATCGACCCGGCCCCGGGCACCAAGCAGCAGGCGTTCGACAGGGCCGGCACCTTCAACGTGGCCGGCGAGGGCGTGCTGCTGCTCTCCCAGTGCGCCCGCAGGCTCGGCCGGCCCACCCTGCCGATGCTGCGCCCCGCACTCGGCTGGGCGGCGGCGCTGGCCAAGCAGTCCCGGGTCTCGGACTTCTCGCCGGAGCAGATCGACCTGCTGACCCACGGTCGGGTGGTGGACACCACCGCGCTGCGCGAGGTCTTCGGCTACCGGCCGTCCTTCACCACCCCCGAGGCCTTCGCCGACTTCGCCGCCGGACAGCGCGGCGGTCTGCTGCCGCCCGAGCGGCTGGCCGCCGTCACCGACCGGCTGGCCGCCCTGCTGAACCGTGACCCGCAGCCGCGGGACCGCCACGACAGGAGCTGAGGCCCGATGACAGCCGCCCCCGATCACTTCAGCGGCGAGGCCAAGGTGATCCCGATCGAGTCCGCGCCCAGCTGGGCGGGCACCGAGGACGATCCCGCCGCCCCCTTCGGCGAGCGGCTCGCCGACTCGGTCGCCGGTCTGCTGGCCGGCCGGCTCGGCGCGGCCGCGCAGTCCGTGCTCGGCAAGGACTGGGAGGACCGGGCCGCCGGCGGGCTGGCCTTCCTGCGCCGGCGGATCACCGGCGACTACGAGGTGGACGAGTTCGGCTTCGACGAGGAGCTGACCGAGGAGGTCTTCCTCTCGCTGCTGCGGCCGCTGGCCGAGAAGTACTTCCGGATCGAGGTGCGCGGGATCGAGAACATCCCGGCCGAGGGCGGCGCCCTGGTGGTGGCCAACCACTCCGGGGTGGTGCCGCTGGACGCGCTGATGACCCAGGTGGCGATCCACGACCACCACCCGGCCGGGCGCCACCTGCGGATGCTCGCCGCCGACCTGGTCTTCATGCTGCCGGTGGTCGGCGAGCTGGCCCGCAAGGCCGGGCACACGCTGGCCTGCAACGAGGACGCCCAGGCGCTGCTGGAGCGCGGCGAGGTGGTCGGGGTCTGGCCGGAGGGCTTCAAGGGGATCGGCAAGCCGTTCGCCGACCGGTACAAGCTGCAGCGGTTCGGGCGCGGCGGGTTCGTCGCCTCGGCGCTGCGCGCCGGGGTGCCGATCGTGCCCTGCTCGATCGTCGGGGCGGAGGAGACCTACCCGATGCTCGGCAACGCCAAGACGCTGGCCCGGCTGCTCGGCCTGCCGTACGTGCCGATCACGCCGACCTTCCCGTGGCTGGGCCCGCTGGGCGCGATCCCGCTGCCCACCAAGTGGACCATCCAGTTCGGCACCCCCATCGCCACCGACCGGCACCCCCCGGAGGCGGCGGAGGACCCGATGCTGGTCTTCAACCTCACCGACGAAGTCCGCGAGACCATCCAGCACACCCTCTACCGGCTGCTGGTGGAACGCCGGTCGGTCTTCTTCTGACGTCTCCCGGTGTCTCCTGACGTCTCCGTCTCCTGACGTCGAGAAGGGGTGGGGCGCGGTCTGCGCCCCACCCCTTCCCGGTCCGTCAGCTGCCGTCCAGGCCGAGCCCCGGGAGCAGACCCGGGATCAGCGGTGGCAGGTTGAGCCCCTGCGGGGCGGACGGGGTGGCGCTCGGCGAGGCTGCCGGGGCGTCGGGCGAGGCACCCGAGTCGGCAGCCGGGCTGCCCTGCGCGGGGCCGGACGGCGCCGGCGAGGCCGCCGGGGCCTGCCCGGTCAGACTGCCCGTCAGCCCGTTGACCAGGCCGCCCACCGGGTTGCCGCCGACCGGGTTGGCCGGCGCGCTGCCGCCCTGCGCCGCGCCGCCCGCCGGGGACTGGCTCGCCCCCTGGTGGCTGCCCGGTGCGCCCTGCTCGGCCGGGTGCGCGCCCTCGCCGACGACGGGGCTGCCGCTCGGGGCCGGGCCGTTGCTGCTGCCCGCCGCCGGTGAGGCCGGGTGTCCGCCGCCGGGGCGGCCCTGGGCCGGGTCGAGGTGCAGCGGGGCCACGTCCTCGTTCATGTCGCCGAAGAGCTGGTCGACCTGGCCGGCCACCGGGGTCAACTGGGCCGGCAGCTGCGGCTGCAGGTCGTTCCAGTGGTTGTCCTGCGCCTCGGTGAACTCGGCCAGCTTGCGCATCGGGTCGAGCGAGCCGTTCGCCCGGTAGACCGAGCGCAGCAGCTCGCGGCCCTTGGCGGCCTCCGCGTGCATGTCCTTCAGCGCGGCGCCGAGCCGGCTGACCGTCTCGGGGCTCAGGCCACTGGCACTGCCCTGACCGACCAGCGAGCGGGCCTCCTCCAGCCGGGTCGAGGCCTGGTCCAGCAGCAGCGAGCCGCGCTCGGCGTCCGATCCCGCCAAGTCCAGCCGCAGGCCCTCGAGTCCACGCTTCATCCCGTACAGCGGGTCGCCGGGCAGCGCGCCCGAGCTGGCGGTGGCCACCCCGGCGAAGCTGCCGACGGTGACCCCGGCGACCAGCCCGGTGATCGCGAACCTGCGCCCCCAGCGCCGCCGGTGGCCCACCCGCTCGGCGCGGTGCCGCCGTTGGCGGGGCACCAGCAGGCCGCCGCCGGCCACGGTCTGCTCGAACGCGGCCATCAGCTGGGCGCGTTGCACCGCACGGGTCTCGGCGCCCAGGCCGGGCTTGGCGATCGAGCCCAAGGCCTCGGCGGTGTCGAGGAGTTGCCGCAGCGGTGCGTTGCCGACCGGTTCGCTCGGCAGTTCTTGCCCTGTCCGGTGGGCCTCCAGCGCCTCGGCGAAGGCCTTCGCCCGCCGGTGCTCCAGCACGTTAGCCGTCACGGGCCACACCTCCCTTCGTCGTTGTCGACTCCCCGGCCTGCCGGACGGTTGCCTCGGCGGGCCAAATCCACTCCTTCGGGTGACTGTCCACGGCTTCGCTTGACCGGGAGCCCCGAGGGGGTTTGCACGCTGGGCAACGAGCGGTGCGGGTGGTCGGTTACGCACGAGTGATCATGTGACCGCATTCTCACCCGGACGTGTGGGAACCGTCTTCGGGATGACCAGTCGTCAGCTATGTTCATCGGGCCGGGCTCACCTGGCGTCGGGCGGCAGCAGTCGGGCCAGGGTGCGCACGGCGCGGTACTGGAGAGTCTTGATCGCGCCCTCGTTCTTTCCCATGATCCGGGCCGTCTCGGCCACCGAGAGGCCCTGCAGGAAGCGCAGCGTCACGCACTCCTGCTGCTGCGGGTTGAGCCGCCGCACGGCGTCCAACAACGCGGCGTTGGACAGCGATTCGAGCACCGAGTCCTCGGGGCTGCGCTCGCACTCGTTGGAGTCGAGCATCTCCCCGGTGGTCACCTCCAGCCGGAACCGGCTGGACTTGAAGTGGTCGGCGACCAGGTTGCGGGCGATGGTCACCAGCCAGGCGCCGAAGTCCCGGCCCTGCCAGGTGAAGGTGCTGATCCGGCGCAGCGCGCGCAGAAAGGTCTCGCTGGTCAGGTCCTCGGCGGTGGCCCGGCTGCCGACCCGGTAGTAGATGTACCGGTAGACCGTGTCGCAGTAGTGGTCGTACAGCTGCCCGAAGGCCTCGCTCTCGCCGGCCTGGGCCCGTTCGACCAGCTCCATGATCGGGTTGTGCTCGGTCTCGGTGCCCTGGTGCGGCAGCGTCCGGGAGCGGCCCCTGGTGCCGCCCGGGGTGGTGCCCGGGCCGGTGGTGGCCCGACTGCGGGTGCCGGCCGGACCGGCGGCGGTGGAGCGCAGCGCCAGACCCGGCAGCGCGGCCCCGGCGGGCACCAACTGCGGGACGGGGGGCAGCAGCTGACTGCGCAGCAGTTCGCGCAGCAGGCGCAGGTTGCGCGCGGCGGGGATCACGACTTCGGACACCGGGCGACTCGTGGTGACGGGCGGCGACGGGCGGGAGGGAGCAGGCGCGTCGTTCCGGACGGGTGGGTACACGGGACTCCCAGAGGCAGAACTGTGGACGGATCACCTCCGCCTGCGCGGAGAGCACGCGCCCCGTCACCCCGTCGGGGGGACACCTGGGGTGAGCGTGCATCCAGGAGAGAATAACGCTTTGTGCAATGACAGCTACACCCTGTGGCCGAAGTGGTCGATTGGGATCCACTTCGCGTGGTATATGACCCGAAACTGACCGAACAGCCCGCCGAACTGCACGCCATCGGTGATCACATCATGGCGGAGTGTGACCGATTGGGAGGTCGGACGGGCGGTTTCCCGGGCGACGCGGCTGCCAATCCCAGACTTTCCTGGGGGCTCGAACGATCAGAACCGGTCAGCGCAAAACCGTGGCAGGAACCGGCGTTTGATGCCTGTTCAGCGCTGCCGGGGAGCCGTTCCGAGGCGGTTTCAGCGCCGGCGGCGGCGCAGCGCCATGCCCGCCAGGGCCGCTCCGGCCAGCGCGCCGAGCCCGATCGCGGCGGGGACCCCGACCCGGGCCGCCTTCCGGCCGGTGCGGAAGTCCTGCACCCGCCAGCCGTGCGCCCGGGCGTACTTGCGCAGCCGCCCGTCGGGGTTGACCACGAAGGGGTGGCCGACCAGCGAGAGCATCGGGATGTCGTTGGCCGAGTCGCTGTAGGCCGCGCAGTGGTCCAGGTCCAACTGCTCGCGCCGGGCCAGCGCGCGGACCGCGGCCGCCTTGGCCGGGCCGTGCAGCATCTCGCCGACCAGCCGGCCGGTGTAGACGCCGTCCACCTCCTCGGCCACCGTGCCGAGCGCCCCGGTCATGCCGAGCCGGCGGGCGATGATCCGGGCCACCTCCAGCGGCGCCGCGGTGACCAGCCAGACCCGCTGCCCGGCGTCCAGGTGCATCTGCACCAGCGCCCGGGTGCCCGGCCAGACCTTGGCGGCGACGATCTCCTCGAAGATCTCCTCGCAGATCGCCTCCAGGTCGGCGGTCCGCTTGCCGGCCACCAGGGAGAGCGCGGTGTGCTGGGCGTCGGCGATGTGCTCCGGGTCCTCGGCACCGTGCAGCCGGAACCAGGCCTGCTGCCAGGCGAACCTGGCCACGTCGCGACGGTTGAAGAAGTTCCGGCGGTACAGGCCGACGCCGAGGTAGAAGACGGCGGCGCCCTGCAGGATCGTGTTGTCGCAGTCGAAGAAGGCGGCGGCCTGCGGGTGGTCCACCGGCGGCGCGGCCTCCTCCTCGAAGACCTCCACGGTCTCGGTTCCGGTGGCGCCGGCCTCGCGCAGTGCCTGCTCGGCCGCGTCGGCGGCGGCCTCGCCGGCCAGGGCGGCCCGCTCGGAGGGGGAACGCCTTGCCTGGGTGAGCCTTCGCAGCGCGGCCATGGCACCGAGCATAGTCAGCCACGGTGACCGGCGGGCGCGCGGTGGCAGCGCACAATGGTGCGGTGAGCCCACTGCTGCGCCGTGACACCAAGTCGGACCCTGCCTCCCGCACGGTCACCCTGATCGCCAAGCCCGGATGCCACCTGTGCGACCAGGCCCGCGAAGTGATCCTGAAGGTCACCGCCGAGCTGGGGTCCGGTTTCGAGGAGCGCGACATCACCCAGGACGAGGCGCTCTACCGCAGTTACTGGGAGCAGATCCCGGTCACCCTGATCGACGGTCGCCAGCACGACTTCTGGCGGGTGGACGAGCAGCGCCTGCGCAAGGCGCTCACCGCCCAGCGGCCCTGACGCCGGTCTGGACCAACTCCGGCGCTCCGCCTACGATCGATCCCGTTCCGTGCCGTCGGGGGTTCGATCCGCAGGAGGGTCAGATGCCCCGTGGCGGCTTTGCCGTGGTCGATGTCGAGGCCACCGGGCGGAGCCCGTGGCGGCACCGGGTGGTCGAGGTCGGCGTGGTGCTGCTGGACGGCGCGCTGCGCACCGAGCGGGAGTTCACCAGCCTGGTCGACCCGGCGGGCCCGGTCGGGCCGACCCATGTGCACCGGATCACCCAGCAGGACGTCGCCGGGGCGCCCAGGTTTCGCGAGCTGGCCCCGTTTCTGCTCGAACTGCTGGCCGGTCGGGTCCTGGTGGGTCACCATGTGAGCTGTGACCGGGCCTTCCTGGAGCGCGAGTTCGCGCGCATCCACGTACCGCTGCCGCCGGTCCCGCTGCTCTGCACGATGCGCCTGGCCCGGCGTCACCTCCCCGAGGCGACCGGTTTCGGCCTGGCCGCCTGCGTGGCCGCGGCCGGTCTCGGCGGCTTCACCGCGCACACCGCGCTCGGCGACGCCCGGGCCGCCGCGGGGCTGCTGCGGTACTGCTGGGGCGAACCATCCGGAGCTGCCAAGGGCGGGCCGGTCGACTGGGCCGACTCGCTGCGTCAGGCGGCCGCCGTGCCCTGGCCCCGCCTGGGCCGGTGCCGAGCCGTCGCGCTGGGCCGCGCCGGAGGGCACCGCGAGCTGCGGGCGTGATGCGCGTCACTGTGACGGGACAAATCGGACACCATCTTTGTGCACACGTTCACAAACGCATAGCCTGGCAGCCAAAGCCCAGCTTCACCCACAGGAGCACCGTGGCAATCGGCCGATCCACCCCCAAATCCTCGCCCCCCAGCCCTGCCGACGGAGGCTCCATGCGCCGCACCCCTGTGGGACGTCAGACGCGTGCTCGCGGTATCCCCGAGGCCACCGTGGCCCGACTGCCGCTGTACCTGCGCGCACTGACCGCCCTGTCCGAGCGCTCGGTGCCCACCGTCTCCTCCGAGGAGCTGGCGACCGCGGCCGGGGTGAACTCCGCCAAGCTGCGCAAGGACTTCTCCTACCTGGGCTCCTACGGAACCCGCGGGGTCGGTTACGACGTCGAGTACCTCGTGTACCAGATCTCGCGTGAGCTGGGTCTCACCCAGGACTGGCCGGTCGTGATCGTCGGGATCGGCAACCTGGGCCACGCGCTCGCCAACTACGGAGGCTTCGCCTCCCGCGGATTCCGGGTGGCGGCCCTGCTGGACGCCGACCCGGCCGTGGTCGGCAGCAGCGCGGCGGGCCTGCCGGTGCGGCACATGGACGAGCTGGAGTCCATCGTGGAGAGCCAGCAGGTCTCCATCGGTGTGATCACCACTCCGCCGGGCGCCGCCCAGCAGGTCTGCGACCGCCTGGTCGAGGCCGGGGTGACCAGCATCCTGAACTTCGCGCCCACCGTGCTGACCGTCCCGGACGGGGTCGACGTGCGCAAGGTCGACCTGTCGATCGAGCTGCAGATCCTGGCCTTCCACGAGCAGCGCAAGGCCGGCGAGGAGCCCGAGGACGAGCCGAGCGCCGAGGAGCCGGTGCGCGAGCGGACGCCCGGTCCGGTGCGCGCCGCCGCCGCCAAGCTGCGCCGCGCGGCCGGTGCGGCCAAGGAGGCCAAGGACAAGGGCGAGACCGACCGGCAGGCGGTGTTGCCGGCATGAGTTTGCTTGTCGTCGGTCTGAGTCACCGCACCGCCCCCGTCACCGTCCTGGAACGCGCGGCGCTGACCGGTGAGGTCCCCACCCGCCTGCTGCACGACGCGGCGGCCACGGCCACCGTCTCCGAGGCGGCCCTGCTCAACACCTGCAACCGGATCGAGCTCTACGCGGACGTGGACAAGTTCCACGCCGGCGTCGCCGAGCTCTCGCTGCTGCTGGCCCACCACAGCGGGGTGGACCTGGAGGAGCTGACCGGGCACCTCTACGTGCACTACGAGGACCGCGCGGTGCACCACCTCTTCTCGGTGGCCTGCGGCCTGGACTCGATGGTGGTCGGCGAGGGCCAGATCCTCGGCCAGCTGCGCGACGCACTGGCCACGGCCCAGGACGAGCACACCGCCGGGCGCGGCCTCAACGAGCTGTTCCAGCAGGCCCTGCGGGTCGGCAAGCGGGCGCACAGCGAGACCGGGATCGACAAGGCGGGCCAGTCGCTGGTCACCTTCGGCCTGGAGCAGGTGGCGGCCGGGGCCGGCGAGATCGCCGGCAAGCGGGCCCTGGTGGTCGGCGCCGGCTCGATGAGCTCGCTGGCCGCCGCCACCCTGGCCCGGGCCGGGGTCAGCGACCTGGTGATCGCCAACCGCACCGCCGAGCGGGCCGAGCGCCTCGCCGCGAGCCTGGGCGCGCGGACGGTGGACTTCGCCAAGGTCCCGCAGGCACTGGCCGACGTCGACCTGGTGATCTCCTGCACCGGCTCGGCCGGGGTGGTGATCCCGGCCGCCGACGTGGCCGCCGCCGTCGCGGTCCGCTCCGCCGTCACCCCGCTGGCCTTCCTGGACCTGGCGATGCCGCGCGACGTGGACCACGCGGTGCACGAGCTGCCCGGCGCGCTGCTGGTCGACCTGGAGTCGCTCTCCGAGGCCGACGCGGCCACCCCCGGTGCGGGCGACGTCGACGCGGTCAGCGGCATCGTCGCCGAGGAGGTCGCCGCCTTCGGCGCCGCCCAGCGGGCCGCCCGGATCGCCCCCACCGTGGTGGCGCTGCGCGCGATGGCCTCCGAGGTGGTCGGCGCCGAGCTGGCCCGCCTCGAGTCGCGACTGCCCGACCTGGACGAACGCACCCGCGCCGAGATGGCGCAGACCGTTCGCCGGGTGGTCGACAAGCTGCTGCACGCGCCCACGGTGCGGGTCAAGCAGCTGGCCGCCGAGCCCGGCGGCGCCTCCTACGCGGAGGCGCTGCGCGAGCTGTTCGACCTCGACCCGGGCGCGGTGCGCGCCGTGTCGGGCACTCCGGTGGCGATCACCGAACAAGCAGGGCCCAAGAACCGGCCCGCCAGCGGTAGTCTCGCGGGCGGAGCGGCGCGATGAACCATCTTCTCGACCACCAGCACGACCGGGACGATAACGTTATGAATGGTCAACTGAGCACGCAGCAGGGCCAGTTGGACGCCGAAACGATACCGCTGCGGCTGGGTACCCGGCGCAGCGCGCTGGCCATGGCCCAGTCCGGCATGGTGGCCCGCGAGGTCACCCGGGTCACCGGCCGCCCCGTCGAGCTGGTGGAGATCACCACCTACGGCGACACCTCCCGCGAGCACCTGGCGCAGATCGGCGGCACCGGGGTGTTCGTCTCCGCGCTGCGCGACGCGCTGCTCGAGGGCCGGATCGATTTCGCCGTTCACTCGCTCAAGGACCTGCCCACCGCCGACCCCGAGGGCCTGCGGCTGGCCGCCGTGCCCGAGCGCGAGGACGTCCGCGACGCCCTGGTCAGCCGGGAGCACCTGGACCTGGAGACGCTGGTGGAGAAGTGCGTCGGGCGCCCCGCCCGGATCGGCACCGGCTCCCCGCGCCGGATGGCCCAGCTCAACGCCTGGGCCCGGGCCCGCGGCGCGGTGATCGAGACGGTCCCGATCCGCGGCAACGTGGACACCCGGATCGGCTTCACCCAGTCCGGCGAGCTGGACGCGGTGGTGCTCGCCACCGCCGGCCTCAACCGGCTCGGCCGCGCGGCCGAGATCGGCGAGCACCTGGCGCCGGAGCTGATGCTGCCGGCCCCCGGCCAGGGTGCGCTGGCCATCGAGTGCCGCGCCGACGACCCCGAACTGGCCGCCGCCCTCGGCCTGCTCGACCACGCCCCCACCCGCGCCGCCGTCGTCGCGGAGCGCGCCCTGCTGGCCGCGCTGGAGGCAGGCTGCTCCGCCCCGGTGGCCGCGTTGGCCACGGTGAGCGGCGAGAACGAACTGCGGCTGGAGGGCGTGGTCGGCACTGTCGACGGCGCCACCCTGCTGACGATGTCCACCACTGGTCCGCTCGTGCTCGACGAGACGGCCGAGCAGGCAGCGCGGGCCCTGGGCCACGCGCTGGCGGCCCGGCTGCTCGACGGCGGGGCGGCCGGTCTGATGGGGGAGCGAGTCTGATGAGCCCCACCGCTACCGCCGACCGCTCCGGACGCTGCACCTTCCTGGGTGCCGGTCCGGGCGACCCTGGACTGCTCACCCTGCGCGCGGTCGAGGTGCTGGCCTCGGCCGACGTCCTGATCGCCGACCCGCTGACGGCCACGGCCGTGCGCAGCCACTGCCCGGCGGGCGTTCAGGTGCACAGCCCGGCCGCGCTGGAGAGCGAGTCGGCGGAGTTCGACGCCGCCGCGCTCAGCAAGCTGATCGGCGACGCCGTGAAGGCCGGCAAGCAGGTGGTCCGCACCGTCGACGGCGACCCCGGGCTGGACGGCCGGGCCGCCGAGGAGATGCTGCTCTGCGCCAAGGCCGGGCTGCCGTTCGAGGTGATCCCGGGCGTCGCCCAGTCGGTCGGCGTGCCCGCCTACGCGGGTGTCCCGCTGCGCGGCAGCAACGGCGCCGACGTGCGCTTCGTGGACGGCTCGGCGCTGCTGGCCGGCGCGCTGGTCGACCTCGGCGCCCCGGAGACCACCCTGGTGGTGCGCACCACGCTCGGCCAGCTGCCCGCCACCGCGAACGCGCTGGTCACGCACGGCCGCAAGCCGGACGCCGCGCTCTGCGCCACGCTGTCGGGCACCACCACCCGGCAGCGCACCTTCACCTCCACGCTGGCCGCCATCGCCGGCGACCTGAAGGCCGCCCGGGTGCTGCCCTCGCCGGTCTCGGCCCCGGTCGACCCGGCCACCTCGGTGATAGCCGTGGTCGGCGAGCAGGTCCAGCACCGCTCCTCGCACTCCTGGTTCGAGACCAAGCCGCTGTTCGGCTGGAACGTCCTGGTGCCGCGCACCAAGGAGCAGGCGCACGGGCTCTCCGAGCAGCTGCGCTCCTACGGCGCGGTGCCGCAGGAGGTGCCGACCATCGCGGTCGAGCCGCCGCGCACCCCGCAGCAGATGGAGCGGGCGATCAAGGGCCTGGTCACCGGCCGCTACGAGTGGATCGCCTTCACCTCGGTCAACGCGGTCCGCGCGGTCCGCGAGAAGTTCGAGGAGTACGGCCTGGACGCCCGCGCGTTCGCCGGCATCAAGGTCGCCGCGGTCGGCGAGACCACCGCCCAGGCGCTGGTCGACTTCGGCGTCAAGCCCGACCTGGTGCCGTCCGGCGAGCAGTCCGCAGCCGGACTGCTTGAGGACTGGCCGCCCTACGACCCGGTCTTCGACCCGATCGACCGGGTGCTGCTGCCGCGCGCCGACATCGCCACCGAGACCCTGGTGGCCGGCCTGGTCGAGCTCGGCTGGGAGGTGGACGACGTCACGGCCTACCGGACCGTGCGCGCCTCGCCGCCGCCGGCCGAGACCCGCGAGGCAATCAAGGGCGGCGGTTTCGACGCGGTGCTCTTCACCTCGTCCTCGACCGTGCGCAACCTGGTCGGCATCGCCGGCAAGCCGCACAACGTCACGATCATCGCCTGTATCGGTCCGGCCACCGCCAAGACCGCCGAGGAGCACGGCCTGCGGGTCGACGTGATGGCGCCCGCGCCGTCCGCCTCCGCGCTGGCCCAGGCGCTGGCCGAGTTCGGCGCTGGACGCCGGGACGCGGCCACCTCGGCCGGTGAGCCGGTCTACCGGCCCAGCGAGCGCCGGCCGGGCTCCCGTCGCAAGGCCCGCTGAGTACTGGAGGACGTCATGAGTTTCCCCGCCGCCCGGCCTCGCCGGCTCCGCACCACCCCGGCCATGCGCCGACTGGTCGCCGAGACCCGGTTGCACCCGGCGGAGCTGATCCTGCCGGTCTTCGTCCGCGAGGGGATCAGCGAGCCGGTACCGGTCAGCTCGATGCCGGGCGTGGTCCAGCACACCCGCGACACGCTGCGCAAGGCCGCGGTGGAGGCGGCCGAGGCGGGCATCGGCGGGATCATGCTGTTCGGCATCCCGCAGACCAAGGACGCCGTGGGCTCGGCCGGCACCGACCCGAACGGCATCCTGCAGCTGGCCATCCGCGACGTGGTCGGCGAGGTGGGCGAGCAGCTGGTGGTGATGTCCGACCTGTGCCTGGACGAGTTCACCGATCACGGGCACTGCGGTGTGCTGGCCGCCGACGGCAGCGTGGACAACGACGCGACGCTGGAGCGGTACGCCGAGATGGCCGTGGTGCAGGCCGCGGCCGGGGTCCACACGGTCGGCCCGTCCGGCATGATGGACGGTCAGGTCGGGGTGATCCGGCGAGCCCTGGACGCCGCCGGGTACCAGGACGTCTCGGTGCTGGCGTACACCGCCAAGTACGCGACGGCGCTGTACGGGCCGTTCCGGGAGGCCGTCGACTCCTCGCTCAAGGGCGACCGCAAGACCTACCAGCAGGACCTGGCCAACGCCCGCGAGGCGCTGCGCGAGCTGGAGCTGGACCTCGCCGAGGGGGCCGACCTGGTGATGGTCAAGCCGGCCCTGCCCTGCCTGGACATCCTGCGCCAGGTCGCCGACCGCTCGCCGGTCCCGGTGGCGGCCTACCAGATCTCCGGCGAGTACTCGATGGTCGAGGCCGCCGCCGCCAACGGCTGGATCGACCGGGAGCGGACCATCCTGGAGACCCTCACCTCGATCCGTCGGGCGGGCGCCCAGCAGATCCTCACCTACTGGGCCGTCGAGGCAGCCCGGATGCTCTAGCGGTTTCCGGAACGTCTGAGGGGGCGTCGGCTTCGTGGCCGACGCCCCCTCAGTTCTTGCCCGGCTCAGCCCATGTGGTGGTGACCGTGGTGCCAGCCGTCGATGTCGATCTGGTTGCCGCCCTCGCCGCCGGCGGCCTCGTCGGTCGCCCACCAGGCGTGGTCGAAGGCCGTGTGCACGTGGTCGGTGCAGGCGAAGCCCTCGCCCCAGCCGGCCGCGAAGACCGGGTCGGCCGAGACCACGCCGCCGCCTTCGCCGCCGGTGGAGACATGGGCGTAGGCCGGGGCGGCGATACCGGCGATCATCAGCGCGCCGGCCGCGACGACGACGGCCCTGCCCAGCATCTTCTGCATCAGGTCGGTCCTCTCTTCGGTGGGATGCTCTCTGGATCAACTGATCGTCATTCGAGCGGCCGCACTTGAGTCGGCTCACCCGAATGACAGAGCGGGGTTGGCGGAGGTGCTCCGCCAACCCCGCTCGGGTACTGCTCCGTCGGGTCAGGCACTGCTCTGGAGGGTCAGGTACTGCCGTCGAACCGAGTGGAACGTCAGCCGATCAGGTGCGAGACACCGCTGTCGCCGGCGCTCTGGGTGTTCTGGCCGACGTTGCAGATCTGCTTCGGGGTGCTGTTGAGGACCGGAACCTCGACCGGCACCGCGACGCCGATCACGGCGACGGCGATGTTGTGGACCTCGGGCAGGCAGATGTTCGGGTTGTCCAGGGTGTGGAAGTTCGGGCTGTGGTCGCCCGTGGTGCCGGTCGCGTTGGTGCCACCGTCACCCTGGACGGACGCGGCCGAGCCGTCGGAGTCGGCGATGGCCATCGCGGGGGCGGCGGACAGGGCGAGCGCGGCGCAAACCATGCCGGCGGCGGCGAGGGTCTTCTTGATCATTGTGCTTCCTCTGAGAGTTGATTCGGATAGTGCGGTGATGCGGGTGGTGCGGATTGTGTGGGCTGCGGGTCAGCCGACGAGGTGGGACACGCCGCCGTCGCCGTGGCTCTGGGTGCCCTGCCCCTGGGTGCAGTACTGCTTGCCGCCGCTGTTCGCGATCGGGACCTCGACCGGGACCGCCACGCCGAGGACGCCGACACCGATGTTGTGAATCTCGGGCAGGCAGATGTTCGGGTTGTCCAGGAAGTGGAAGTTCGGGCTGTGGTCTCCCCAGGTCCCGGTGACGTTGGTGCCACCGTTGCCCTGCACCGAGGCGCCAGAGCCGTCCGAGTCACCGATGGCCACGGCCGGGACCGTGGAAGAGGCGACCGCGGCGGCCACCAGGCCGACCGCGGCGAGCGTCTTCTTGATCATGAGATTTCCCTCTCTGGAATGCTTTTCTGCTGGTTGGCGTATTGGGCACTCGTCTGAGCGAAATGTTCAACGAATGTCCCGGTCTGCGGTCACTGCTCACATCGGGGCGGAGTCAGGAATGCGATCACGGATCCCGAGCTGATCCGGCATCCGATCCTGTCCGTTGCCGTGCGGCGACATGGATATCAAAGAGCGGCGGGCTGGAAGGTTACGCAACGAACCACGGAAAAGTCGCCACAAGCCTCTCCGGATCGGCGTGGGGATCCGATTATTAGGCCATTCCGGTTAAGCCTCGCCATCGCGCGGGCTCTGGGTCGTTGAGGCAGATTGCCCTCGGCTGTATTCGTCAGCGGGCAGCTGTCTAGAAGCCTCAACAGATCCTCGACAGATCGGACATGAAGACGATGGAGCTCTCCAAGCGGACCGGCGCGCTGCTACTGGTGGTCGGCGCGTCGGCGGCGGCCGCTCAGGGTGTCGCGGCGGCGGCTCCCGCCACGCCGATGACGCCCGGTCAGGTGGCGGCCCTCGAGAACGGACTGGCGACCAGGACGGTGCCGCTTCGGATCCCGCTGAAGACGGTCAGCGACGCCGCGCCGATGCTGCCGCTCAGCGGCGACCTCTCCGGCGCCGTGCCCGCCTCGCCGGTCCTGCCCCCGGTCCCGGCCGAGCAGGACCGGCACCAGGTGATGCCGGACAAGGTGGTGCCGGCGCTCAACTTCAGCAAGGTCGGGCCCAGCCTGGACACCGCGGTACCGCTGCCGGCCCTGGCCGACGGCGTGCGGCCGGGCAACCTGGACCTCAACTCGCCCGAGGCGCCGCTCAAGGCGGTCGGCCCCGCGGTCGGCGTCGGGCACCCGCTGAGCTTTGTCGAGGGCGCCGACGGGCAGCTGAAGGACGGCGCGCTGTCGGCCGGCGACCTGGACCCGCGGGTGCTGCCCGGCGCGATCTCGGCGGTGCCCGGGGCCAAGGCCTCGCTGGGCGGCCCGGACAAGCACACCTCGCTGGCGGAGACCGCGCAGAACCTGCTCGCCGCCACCTCGGCGGTCGCCGAGGAGGCCACCACCGAGCAGGGCTGAGGCCGCCGGGCGGACGAAGGCCCGGTGCGGATCGCCGCACCGGGCCTTCGCCGTTCTCAACGCTTCGCCGTTCTCACTGCTTCACTGTTCTCAACGCTTCACTGCTTCATCGCTTCATTGCTTCGTCAGCCCGGCAGTGCGTGCAGCAGCAGCCCGGCGACCGGCAGGTCCTTGGCGCCGCCGCCGTCGCTCAGCGCGCCGGTCGCGGCGGTGCTGCTGACGTGCGGCACGCCGTTGTCCGGCTCCAGCGCGACCGCGTTGTTCAGGGGGTCGGCGGCGGACTGCGCGAACGGGTCGAGCCGCAGGTCCTTGGCCGGGCCCAGGACGTAGCCGGTGGTGCCGTTCAGTGCGCCCAGCGCCGGTCCGACCTGGGTCGGCTGCAGTGCGGTGGTCGGAAGCTTGGGCGCGGCGGCCGCAGCGGCACCGGCGGCCGCGGGGGTGAGCAGCAGCGCCGTACCGAGCGCGGCCAGCGCGCCGGTGGTGGGGGAGAGGGGCAACGGAGGTCCTTTCGACGGTGCTTCACACGGCACTGCCCCCCGGACCAGGGAAGTCCGGGGGGCAGCGGCTCACGAGACTTCGGCTGCTCAGCAGTCGTCGTCGTCGTGGTGGTGCTTCTCGGCCTCGGCGTTGATGCAGGTGTTGCCGAAGGCCGGGTTCAGGGCGCCGATCACGTTGACCGTGTTGCCGCAGAGGTTGACCGGGATGTGGATCGGCAGCTGGATCTCGTTGCCGGAGGCCACACCGGGGGAGCCGGCGGCAACGCCCTCCGCGCCGGAGCTGGCCGCGGCGGCGCCGGCGCCACCGAGCACCAGGCCGAGGGCGGCGGTGGAGAGTACGGCGAGCTTCTTCGCGTTCTGCATGATTGGGATCTCCTAAGTGCTTCTGGCTCAGCCGTTGTTGACGCAGGTGTTGCCGAACGCCGGGTTCAGCAGACCGATCACGTTGACGGTGTTGCCGCAGAGGTTGATCGGGACGTGCACCGGAACCTGAACCAGGTTGCCGGAGAGCACGCCGGGGGAGTGCGCCGCGACGCCCTCCGCGCCCGAGCTGGCGGCGGCCGCACCGGCGCCACCGAGCAGCAGGCCGGCGGCCGCAGCGGAGAGGACGAGAGACTTCGAGAACTTGCGCATGGTGGTTAATCCTCCGTTGATTTCCCGGGCGGGTTCTCCTCCCGGGGCACCGAGCGAAACAGGAATAACGGCCGGAAGGTTCCGGCCGGCCACCGGAAATCACTCAGGCGGACCTGTTGCCGAAGCCGGCTTCGGTTTCTTGCTTCGGGGACTACAACGACGGTCGGGCGAGCGCGAAACGGGTGCCGCGCATTGTCACCCGATCGCCTGACCCGGTGGCTGCGTTCGTACGAACGGGTGATTCCTGGCGCGGGCCCGCAACTCACGGGCAAGGGGGTCGTTCCTGCTCATGCACGCATCGTGCTCAGCAACAAGGAGACTCATATGAGCGTCAAGAAGGCTGCCGCTGTCGGCGCCGCCGTGGTTGGCATCGTGGCCGCGGGAGCCGGGACCGCCATGGCCAGCTCGGGTGCCGAGGGTGCCGCGGTCGGCTCCCCGGGCGTGCTGTCCGGCAACCTGGTCCAGGTGCCGATCCACATCCCGGTGAACGCTTGCGGCAACAGCGTCGACGTGATCGGCCTGCTGAACCCGTCGTTCGGCAACACCTGCATCAACGAAGGCTGATCCAGCCCGCAGCGAAGCCGCTGTCCGGCGTCTCCCCTCCTGAGGCGCCGGGCGGCGGCTTCGGCGTTTTCCAGGGGGCCTGATGCCCCAGCAAGACATGAGGGTGGCTCAGTTTTCTCTGTCCCAAGCCTTGTTGTGTTACTTGTCAGTACCTACGATGTGAACCCGCTCACAGCACCACTCCGCCACCCCACCAAGGAGTCATGCGTGATCAGGAGACTCACCTCGGGCCCACCAACCGTGCTGCTGGCCGTGGCCGGCCTGGTCGCCACCCTCGGCCTGGCCGCCGGCGCCCCGCAGGTGCACGCCGCCACCACCAGCACCCGGGCCGACCTGCCCGCCGCGATCGTCTCGCTCGGCGACAGCGCGATCTCCGGCGAGGGTGCCGGCACCGACACCAGCGACGGCTACTTCGCCGGCACCGACGGACCGACCAACTACTGCCACCGGCATCCGCAGTCGGAGATCTTCGACACCGGCCTGTCCGGACTGACCCCCGTCGACCTGGCCTGCTCGGGCGCCCAGACCGGCGACCTGACCAGCGACCCGACCCTGGCGCAGGTCACCGGCGGCGGCAGCGGCGACTTCGGTGAGCCCAAGCAGGACGTCCAACTCGCCCAGACCGCGGCCAAGTACAACGTCAAGATGGTCGTCGTCACGATCGGCGCCAACGACGACTTCGACTTCAGCGGAATCATGGAGAGCTGCCTCGCGCAGTACTTCCCGATCCCCAAGTCCCAGGGCTGCCGCGACACCATCGGCAGCGCCGCCATCACTCAACGGGCCGCCAAGGTGATCCCCAAGGTGACCGCGGCGATCACCGACATCCGTCAGACCATGCGGGCGGCCGGCTACGCGGACGGCGACTACCAGCTGGTCTACCAGTCGTACTTCACCCCGATCACCCCCGACATCCGCAGCAACGCGTACGTCGACAAGATCGCCCAGGGCTGCCCCGCCTTCCCGGAGGACCTCGCCTGGGGCCACAACTGGGTGGTGCCCACCTTCGACAACGCCCTGCGCCAGGCCGCCGAGGCGGTGCCCGGAGTGCGCTTCCTGGACCAGCGCCGGGTCTCCTACGGCCACGAGGTCTGCGCCGCGTGGAGCAGCTCGCCGTACGAGTACACCAACGGCGACGTGATCGACCTGTCGGAGAACACCCGCAACGGGTGCGACTACCCGATCGGCATCCTCTCGCTCTGCGAGAACGAGATCCGCCAGTCCTACCACCTGCGGGTGGCCGGCTACCGGGGCGAGGGCGCCTGCCTCGGCTCCTTCTACCGCGCCCCCGCCCAGCAGGAGGCCTACTGCACCCTCAACCAGGGCGACGGCACCTCGATCCAGCCGTTGACGCCCGGTCAGCCCTTCGCCGACGCCCCCGAGGACGGCGCCTGGTACCAGCTGACCAATGCCGCCAACGGCCAAGTGCTCGACCTGGCCGGCGGTGGCACCTACGGCGACAGCAGCAAGGGCCGCCTCGCCATCACCTATCCGGCGAGCGGCAGCCTCAACCAGTCCTTCGTCCTCGAGGCCAAGCCCGGCGGCAGCTTCGAGCTCGACTTCAGCGGCAACCGCACCATGTGCCTCGACGCCACCGGCGCCGTCACCACCCCCGGCACCCGCCTCGAACAGTGGGGCTGCAACGGCGGCGCCAACCAGCACTGGCTCGTCTCCCCCTCAGCCAACGGCACCTACAAGCTCGCCGACTCCCAGTCCCCGGGCATGGTGGCCACCCTGAGCGCTGATCACGACGCCCAGTCCAACCCCGTCGTCGAACTCGCCCCCGACACCGGCTCAGCGGCCCAGCAGTGGCAGCTGACCAAGCTCGGCATCGTCTACCTGCACGGCTGACCAGACCGTCGGGGGGTGGAGAGCCGGCCCGTCCGGCCCTCCACCCCCCCGACGCGTCCAGGGTCTTCCCGCGGACGGGCCTGTGGTCCGGGCCACTGGGGGCTCGGAATGTGACGGTCTGCGGTGGTGGCCGTGCAGGGCGTTGACCGATCGGCCGGGAATCCGGGTGGCCTCGGTCACAACGGGCCGCAGGCGGGTGGGGCGGTTTGCCGAGTTTTCGGTGGTTTCCGCCGGTTTCCCGGGCCGAGTTTCCGCGGGTAACGCCCGCTGGCCTGCGCCGATCCCAAAATGGTTGATAACGGGCAGCCGGTTGCCTAACTTCGATCTCAGCGCAGCAAGCGCAACCCGGGACCACCCGAACACCCCACCGCGGCTCACGCGGTGCGGCACCACGGGGGGCCGGGACGGAGCGGGACGTCCCCTACGTCACCGTCCGTCCGCAGGACGCGGCCAGCGAACCAGCCAAGGCATCCGCCTCTGGTTCCGTGCGCCCACCGGGACCTTGTCGAGAGGGATCACTTTGACTTTCCGTAACGAGAACACCGCCACCGCCACCGCCACCACCACCCCGAAGAAGCGCAACCGGGTCCGGATGGCCGTCATGGGCGGCGCGATGCTCGCCCTTCCGGTGGCGGGCCTCGTCGCGGCCAACACGGCCTCCGCCGCCCCCACCTCCACCTGGGACGCGGTCGCCCAGTGCGAGAGCACCGGCAACTGGAGCATCAACAGCGGCAACGGCTTCTACGGCGGCCTGCAGTTCACCTCCTCCACCTGGGCGGCCTACGGCGGCACCCAGTACGCGGCCAGCGCGGACCAGGCCACCAAGGACCAGCAGATCGCGATCGCCGAGAAGGTCCTCGCCGACCAGGGCCCCGGCGCCTGGCCGGTCTGCTCCGTCAAGGCGGGCCTGACCGCCGGCGGCGCCCCGGCCGCGGTCGACACCTCGTCCTCGACCACCACCGGCTCCACCACCGCCACCAAGCAGAGCGCCCCGGTCCAGCAGGCCACCCCCAAGGCCGCCACCCCGGCGCAGCAGCCGACCGCCCCCAAGGTCGCCGTGAAGCCGGCCGTGAAGCCGGCCGAGAAGCCGGTCGTCGCGAAGGCCGCCGACAAGCCCGCCGCGCCGACCAGCACCAAGCCCACCACCGGCGCCACCTACACCGTCAAGAGCGGTGACACCCTGAGCGCCATCGCCGCCGCCCACGGCACCAACTGGCAGAGCCTGTACCAGCACAACGCGCAGGTCGTCGGCGCCAACGCCGACCTGATCCTGCCCGGCCAGGTCCTCAGCATCTGAGGCAGCTGAGCCACAGCACCAAACCCGGCGCCCCCTTCCCACTGCCATGGGAAGGGGGCGCCGGGTCTTCGGCATACCCGTGCTGGATTCCCTTGCTGACGGGGCATCGGCGCCGGGTGGCCACCCGTCAGAAACCGACGAACGCGCCCACACAGTTGACATGCCGGCCGTCCCCGATCACGGGGGCGAGCTGTCGGGGTGACCGGTCCTCAGGAAGCGGCGAGCCTGCGGCTCAGGGCCACACCAGGCAGTACAGCTGGTGCCCCGCGTCGTGCAGGCGGTTCGCGAAGTCCTGCCACTCGTGCAGCATGCTGTAGATCACGAACGCATCCCGCGGCCCTCGCCGGTCCGGGACGGTGGACCAGATGAACGCTGCGGCGCCCAGCTCGGTCTCGTCGGCCTTGCGGAGTGGTTCGACGACGGTGTGGGGGAGTTGGACGACGGCGTAGTCGGGGTGCAGGACGACCAGTTCGAGTGGGGGGACCTGGTGGAGGGGGACGCCCTGGATGCCGGTGAGGACCATGGCGCTCATGGTCTCCGGCTTGATCTTGGTGGAGAGGTGGCCGTTGGGGGAGCCGCTGGTCTCCATGAGGTCGCCGAGGCGGCCGAGCGAGCCGAGCTCGCCGGCGTCCAGGCCCAGGCCCCCGGGGCCGAGGGCGGTGGGGACTCTGGCGGCGGTCGCGCGGTCGGGTGCGCCGAAGTACTTGTACGTCACCCCCACGCGTCCTTCACCCCGCTCTCCCCTTCCCGCGCGAGCGGCCTTGTGGCCGGCCCCCGTGGACTCCTCGAAGCCGTCCTGCTCCTCGGACACTCGGACCATCCTCACCGGAATTCGCCGGAATCGACAGACCCCCGGACCATCGGTGTCCCGCCGATGGTCCCATTTTCCCGTTATGTCACGCTTGTACGCCCAGCATTCGGCCAGGTTCGACCAAATCGCGTCAGATCGACCTCGCACCGGGGCGCGCGGTCGCGCTCTCCAGTGTGCGGGATGAACGGAGCGGTGGCCGCACACGGATCATCGTTCCAGATGATCGGCCTCGACATGCAGAGGTAAAGGACACGATTTGAGACCGGAGCTGTTTGAGAGGATGGGTTCTCGTGAGCTACCCGTATGAAGCACCCCAGTCCCAGTCGCTCTTCGAGCGCGCCTCGGTCGTCACCCCCGGCGGGGTGAACTCCCCGGTGCGCGCCTTCCGCGCGGTCGGCGGCACCCCGCGCTTCATGGTCTCCGGCAGCGGCCCCTACCTGACCGACGCCGACGGCCGCGAGTACGTCGACCTGGTCTGCTCCTGGGGCCCGATGATCCTCGGCCACGCGCACCCGGCGTTGCTGGAGGCCGTGCAGCAGGCCGTGGTCCGCGGCACCTCGTTCGGCACGCCCGGTCAGGGCGAGGTGGAACTGGCCGAGGAGATCGTCGCCCGGGTGGCTCCGGTCGAGCAGGTCCGCCTGGTGTCCAGCGGCACCGAGGCGACCATGTCCGCGATCCGACTGGCCCGCGGCTTCACCGGTCGCGCCAAGATCGTCAAGTTCGCGGGCTGCTACCACGGTCACGTGGACGCGCTGCTGGCCGCCGCCGGTTCCGGGCTCGCCACCTTCGCGCTGCCGGACACCCCCGGCGTCACCGGCGCCCAGGCCGGCGACACCATCGTGCTGCCCTACAACGACCTGGCCGCCGTCGAGGAGGCGTTCAAGCTGCACCCCGGCGAGATCGCCGCGGTGATCACCGAGGCCTCCCCGGGCAACATGGGCGTGGTCCCGCCGCTGCCGGGCTTCAACGGCGGGCTGGCCAAGCTCTGCCGGGAGAACGGCGCGCTCTTCATCTCCGACGAGGTGATGACCGGCTTCCGGGTGTCGAAGTCCGGCTGGTACGGACTGGAGGCGGCCCACGAGGGCTGGGCCCCGGACCTGCTCACCTTCGGCAAGGTGATGGGCGGCGGCTTCCCGGCCGCGGCCTTCGGCGGTCGCGCCGACGTGATGGCCCACCTGGCCCCGGCCGGCCCGGTCTACCAGGCCGGCACCCTGTCCGGGAACCCGATCGCCACCGCCGCCGGCCTGGCCCAGCTGCGGGGCTGCACCGACGAGGTGTACGCGACCGTGGACCGGGTGGCGGCCCAGGTCTCCGGCCTGGTCACCGAGGCGCTGGCCAAGGAGGGCGTGGCGCACCGTCTGCAGCGGGCGGGCAACATGTTCTCGGTCTTCTTCACCGAGGACGAGGTCACCGACTACGCCTCGGCGAAGCGCCAGGAGGCCTTCCGGTTCACCGACTTCTTCCACAGCCTGCTGGCCGACGGGGTCTACCTGCCGCCGTCCGCCTTCGAGTCCTGGTTCGTCTCGGCCGCGCACGACGAGCGCGCGATCGAGAAGATCGCCGCCGCCCTGCCGGCCGCCGCCCAGGCCGCCGCCCGCGCCACCGCCAACTGAGAGGCCGTCAGATGACCGAGATCACGGTGGTGCACCTGATGCGGCACGGCGAGGTGCACAACCCCGAGGGCGTGCTCTACGGCCGGCTGCCGGACTACCACCTGTCCGAGCTGGGCCGGCAGATGGCCGACCGGGTCGCCGAGCACCTGGCCGACCGCGACATCACCTATGTGGTGGCCTCCCCGCTGGAGCGCGCCCAGGAGACCGCCGCGCCGATCGGCAAGGTGCACGGCCTGGACATCGCCGCGGACGAGCGGCTGATCGAGGCGGAGAACATCTTCGAGGGCAAGACCTTCGGGGTGGGCGACGGCTCGCTGAGGAACCCGGCCTACTGGAAGTACCTGACCAACCCGTTCCGCCCGTCCTGGGGCGAGCCGTACATCGAGCAGGCGGTGCGGATGATGGGCGCGCTGGCCGCCGCCCGGGACGCCGCGCGCGGGCACGAGGCGGTGGCGGTCAGCCACCAGCTGCCGATCTGGACCGCCCGCTCCTTCGCCGAGAAGCGGCGCCTCTGGCACGACCCGCGCAAGCGGCAGTGCTCGCTGGCCTCGCTGACCAGCTTCACCTACGAGGGCGACAAGCTGGTGTCGATCGGCTACCGGGAGCCGGCCCGCGACCTGCTCCCGGCCCACCTGGTCGGCAAGGGCAAGAAGGGCGACAAGCCGGTCGGCAAAAGCTTCGGGGCCTAACCGTCGAAGCCGCTTAAGGGATCTTGCTCACAAGATCCTTATGGTCCCAGGCCAGTGGGGGTCCGGCACGCAAACGCGGACCCCCCTCAAGGGCGTGGAAGTCCCATGCGAAACTTTTCACATGTCTGGTACGCCCCGCTTCCGCACGGCCGCCTTCCTCACCGCGGCGGCAGCCGCCCTCGCGCTCGCCGGCTGCAGTTCCTCAGGCGGCGGCAGCGGTGACGCCCAGGCCGGGTTCGTCACCGGCCACGGCGGGATCGACAGTGCACCGGCGGCGAACCGCAAGCCCGCCCCGGCGCTCGGCGGCGACGACCTGGAGGGCAAGCCCACCGCGCTCTCCGACTACCAGGGCAAGATCGTCGTGCTCAACATCTGGGGCTCCTGGTGCTCGCCCTGCCGCGGCGAGGCCAAGGGCCTGGAGCAGGTCTACGAGAAGTACAAGGACCAGGGCGTCGCGTTCCTCGGCATCAACACCCGGGACACCGACGTGACCAACGCCAAGCAGTTCGAGATCACGCACGGCATCACCTACCCGAGCCTGTACGACCCGGACGGCGCCCAGATCCTCAAGTTCCCCAAGGGCAGCTTCAATCCGCAGTTCCTGCCGACCACCATCGTGGTCGACCGGGAGGGCCGGCTGGCCGCCCGCTCGCTGCGGGCCGTCACGCCCGACGAGCTGGAGGCCATGCTGACGCCGATCCTGGCGGAGCAGCACTCGTGATCCTCGCCGCCGCCGGGGCCAACGAGACGGTGCTCAGCGGCTCGCTGCTGCTGGCCGTGCCGATCGCCGTACTGGCCGGCCTGGTCTCCTTCTTCTCGCCCTGCGTGCTGCCGCTGGTGCCGGGCTACCTCTCCTACGTGACCGGCTTCTCGGCCGCCGACCTGGCCGACGCCGAGGGGCGCCGACGCGGGCGGATGCTGCTGGGCGCGCTGCTCTTCGTGCTCGGCTTCTCCGCCGTCTTCGTCTCCGGCGGGGCGCTGTTCGGCGAGTTCGGCCGGACGCTGCAGGAGCACAAGGAGCTGATCAGCCGGGTGATGGGCGCGCTGACCGTGCTCATGGGCCTGGCCTTCATGGGCCTGCTGCCCGGGTTCAGCACCCGGGAGATCCGCTCGCACCGCCGCCCGGCGGTCGGGCTGGCCGGCGCCCCGCTGCTCGGCCTGGTCTTCGGGGTCGGCTGGACCCCGTGCCTGGGCCCGACCATGGGCGCGCTCAACGCGCTCTCGCTCAGCCAGGGCAGCGCCGGGCGCGGCGCCTTCCTGATGGCGGTGTACTGCCTCGGCCTGGGCGTACCGTTCGTGCTGGCGGCGCTGGCCTTCCGGCGGGCGATCGGCGCCTTCGGCTTCGTCAAGAAGCACTACCAGTGGGTGATGCGGCTCGGCGGCGGCATGTTGGTCGCCGTCGGGATCCTGCTGATCACCGGCGGCTGGGACTATCTGGTGAACCAGCTCCAATACGTGGCCCCCAGCGGCGAGATCGGAATCTGACCGTGAGTGACACCGACCTCAAGCCCGAGCCTGCTGCGCCGGCCGGCGACGAGACCGACGCCGAGCGGCTGACCAGTGCCCCGCTCGAGGCTGACGGTCCCACCGGCATGAGGCCGCTCGGCTGGCTGCGCTGGATGTGGCGCCAACTCACCTCGATGCGGGTCGCGCTGATCCTGCTCTTCATGCTCTCGCTGGCCGCCATCCCCGGCTCGCTGATCCCGCAGACCAGCCAGAACGCCTTCAAGGTGCAGACCTGGAAGGCCGCGCACAAGGGCATCACCCCGCTCTACGAGAAGCTCGAGCTGTTCAATGTGTACAGCTCGGCCTGGTTCTCGGCGATCTACATCCTGCTCTTCATCTCGCTGGCCGGCTGCATCATCCCGCGCACCTGGCAGTTCGTCGGTGTGCTGCGGGCCAAGCCGCCGGCGGCTCCCGCCAACCTGACCCGGATGCCGGTCTACGCGGCCTGGCGCACCAACGCCTCCCCGGAGGCCGCGGTGACGGCCGCTCAGCGGCTGCTGCGGGCGCGCCGGTTCCGCGCGCACGGCTCGGGCAGCGCGGTGGCGGCCGAGAAGGGCTACCTGCGCGAGGTCGGCAACCTGCTCTTCCACCTCTCGCTCTTCGCCCTGCTGGCCGGCTTCGGCTGGGCCAGCCTGGCCAGCGGCCAGGGCGGCAAGCTGGTGGTCGAGGGGGCCGGCTACACCAACACGATGACGCAGATGGACGACTTCAGCGGCTCGGCCTTCTACGGCTCGGAGGACCTGGACCCGTTCGGCTTCAAGCTGGACGGCTTCACCGCCAAGTACCAGACCACTGGCGACCAGATCGGCAGCGCCCGCGAGTTCACCGCGCACATCCGCTACTGGCAGGGTGCCGACAACTCCAAGCTGAAGTCCGGTGACATCCAGGTCAACCACCCGCTGGAGATCGGCGACAGCAAGGTCTTCCTGATCGGCCACGGCTACGCGCCGGTGATCACGGTCAAGGACGCCAGTGGCAAGGTGGTCTTCCACGACGCGGTGCCCTTCCTGCCGCAGGACGGCAACCTGACCTCCACCGGCGTGGTCAAGGTCGGCGACTACGGCCAGAAGGACGGCAAGAAGGTCCAGCTCGGCTTCCAGGGCTTCTTCCTGCCGACCGCGCCCGCCAACTTCGGCCCGAACACCGGCCCGCGCTCGCTCTTCCCGGGCGACGCCGACCCGGCCCTGGTGCTCACCGCCTACGCGGGCGACCTGGGCACCGACTCCGGGCTGCCGCAGAACGTGTACCAGCTCGACCTGACCAAGATGACCCAGCTCCAGCAGGACGGCCAGATCGCCAAGGAGCGGATGAAGCCGGGCCAGGGCTGGACGCTGCCGGACAACTACGGCTCGATCAGCTTCGACGGCTACAAGCAGTGGGCCACCTTCAGCGTCTCGCACCGGCCCGGCAACTCGATCGCGCTGGCCGGCGCGGTGCTGGCGATCGCCGGCCTGGTCGGCTCGCTCTTCGTGCAGCGCCGCCGGATCTGGGTGCGGGCCGTCGCCACCGCGGACGGCTCGACCCTGGTGGAACTGGCCGGCCTGGCCCGCAGCGAGTCGGCGAAGACCGCCGAGGAGCTGGCCGAGCTGGCGGTGGACCTGCAGGACGACGCCCCGGCGTTGGACGAACCGCTGGACGAGCCACAGGACGAACCGGTCGAACCGGCCCAACCGGCCGACGCCGACACCACATCCAAGGAGTAGACGGTGCAGCAGCTCGCCTCCGGGGTGAACACCCACCTGGCGGACCTCTCCAACAAGTGCATCTGGTCGGCCATGGCGGTGTACGCGCTGGCCATGTTCGCCCACATGTTCGAGTGGACCTTCGGCAGCAAGGGCGCCGTGGCCCGCCGCTCCGCCGAGCAGGCCTCGCTGGCCGAGACGGCCGCCGCGGCCGCACTGCCCGCGCAGAGCAAGGCCAAGAAGGTGACCGTCACGGTCGCCTCCGCCGACGGCGGCACCACCACGCTGACCCGCACCGCGCTGGCCGGCGAGGGCGCCATCGTGGTCACCAGCGGCCGCGGCGACGGCGAGCAGCCGATCGACGGCCCGGGCGCGGCCGGCACCAGCGAGCGGGCCGACCTGTTCGGCCGGATCGCCATCTCGCTGACCGTCCTGGGCGTGCTGCTCAACGCCGGCGGCGTCTTCCTGCGCGGGCTGTCGGTGATGCGGCCGCCGTGGGGGAACATGTACGAGTTCTCCTGCGCCTTCGCCGTCACCATGGTCGGCGCGTACCTGATCCTGCTGGCCCTCGGCAAGCCGGTCCGCTGGCTCGGCCTGCCCGCCGTGGTGGCCGCCTGCCTGACCCTGGGTCTGGCCACCAGCGTGCTCTACACCGACTCCGAGCAGCTGGTCCCGGCACTGCACTCGTACTGGCTGGCCATCCACGTCTCGACCGCGATCGTCTGCGGCGGCGCCTTCTACGCGGCCTTCGCCACCACCGCCCTCTACCTGGGCCGCGAGTCCTACGACCGGCGCGTGGCCGAGGGGCTGACCGGCGGTCCGTTCCGCATCCCGGCCTCGTTCTGGGAGCGGCTGCCCGCCACCGCGACCCTGGACAAGCTCTCCTACCGGATCAACGCGATGGTCTTCCCGCTGTGGACCTTCACCATCATCGCGGGCGCGATCTGGGCCGAGGCTGCCTGGGGCAAGTACTGGGAGTGGGACCCGAAGGAGACCTGGTCCTTCATCACCTGGGTGGTCTACGCCGCCTACCTGCACGCCCGGGCCACCGCCGGCTGGAAGGGCCGCAAGGCCGGGTACCTGGCTCTGCTAGCGTTCGCCTGTTTCTTGTTCAACTACTACGGCGTCAACATCTTCGTCACTGGCAAGCACTCCTACGCCGGCGTGGGCTGACGCCATCCGAGGGGGGATCGGCGTGGCCTGCCCGCAGTGCGGTGGGGAGAACATCCGGACGGCGCGTCAGCTGTACGAGCTCACGGAGCCGGCGCCGCCCGGGCTCGATCCCGCGCGGCTGGCACCGCCACCGGCGCCGCCGGGGACAAACACTCTGACGGCCGGGCAGGCGCAGTCCAACGGCAAGGCGAAGGCGCTGATCGCGATCGGTGGCGGTCTGGTGGTGCTGCGGCTGCTGACCCTGGCCGCCAACGGCTACACGGGGACCGGCCCGAGCTACACGATCAGCTGGCTCGGGTTGATCCTCCCGGTGATCCTGCTGGTCCGGGGCGTCGTGCTGTTCAACCGCAACCGCGCGGCCGCGCCCTACCAGCCCGTCGACGACCAGGCCCTGGCCAACCGCGCCCTCTACACCCGGCGGATGCAGGTCTGGGAGCACGCCCAGGTCTGCCGGGACTGCAAGGGTGCCTTCTTCGCCGAGGGCGTGCTGCACCCCGGGATCCCGGCCTCGCCGCTGATCACACTGGATCAGTTCCCGCTCATGGTGGTCACCATGGCTGAACGGGCCTACGGGCGGGCAGCCTGAGTGAGGGCACAGGAATGGCTGTGACAGAGTAGGACGTACCGGTACCAATCGCCGGTGCGCCAGCGAGGAGGGCCGCGACGTGGACAGCGAGGAGATCATGCTGACGGTGCGGATCACCGTCGCGGAGCGCGCGTTGCTGCGGCAGTTGGCCCAGGGCCACCGCAGTGACGTCTCCGAGGTGGTCGCCGACGGGCTGCTCGACGTCCTGCCCACGCTGCACGGCACCGCTCGCGCCCACCAGTTGCTCGCCGGCCTCACCGAGCCCGCCCCGTGCGCCCTGACGGTCTGGCTGCCGGCTCCGCTGGCCGATCTGCTGGTGCCGGCCGCCGCGCAGGTGGCGCTGGCCACCGGGGTCCGGCTGGGCTGCGGCAGCGCGATGCTGGGCGCGGCGCTGCGGCTCTGGCTGGCCCAGGATCCGCAGCTGCTCGCCGCCCACCTCAACTTGATGCACGCCGGTCGCCCCGCAGCCCTGGCCGCCGCCTAGGCCCCGCCGCCTAGAAGCCGGACGGCGGCCCGTACGCGGCGCGCTGGTTCGAGAAGGAGCTGCGCTCCGTTACGCGGCCCACTGCCAGCTGACCGGCGAGTAGTACACCGGGCGGCGCTCCAGCCGCTGCCAACGGGCGATCGGCTCGACCGGGGCGAGGGCGGTGGCGGCCTGCTGGGCGGCCGAGCGGGCCGCCAGGACGGCGGTGAGGGCGGCGAGTTCCTCGTCGGTGAGGGTGCCGCGGGTGACGCGGACGAGCGGATCGCTCATGGTGTTCTGGTCTCCCCAGAGGTGGTCGGAAAAGTCGGTGTGGGCCCGGCGGTTCGTCACCCGTTACATCGGCGGGTTGCCGTGCTTGCGGGACGGGAGGTCGGCGTGCTTGGTGCGCAGCATGGCGAGTGCGGAGGCGAGGACGGTGCGGGTCTCGGCCGGGTCGATGACGTCGTCCACCAGGCCGCGTTCGGCGGCGTAGTAGGGGTGCATCAGCTCGGTCTTGTACTCCTTGATCTTCTGCGCGCGCATCGCCTCGGGGTCCTCGGCGCCGTTGATGTCGCGGCGGAAGATGACGTTGGCGGCGCCCTCGGCGCCCATCACGGCGATCTCGTTGGTCGGCCAGGCGTAGGACAGGTCGGCGCCGATGGAGCGGGAGTCCATCACGATGTAGGCGCCGCCGTAGGCCTTGCGCAGGATCAGCTGGATGCGCGGGACGGTGGCGTTGCAGTAGGCGTAGAGGAGCTTGGCGCCGTGGCGGATGATGCCGTCGTGCTCCTGGTCGACGCCGGGCAGGAAGCCGGGGACGTCGAGCATGGTGACCAGCGGGATGTTGAAGGCGTCGCACATCTGGACGAAGCGGGCGGCCTTCTCGGAGGCGTTGATGTCCAGCACGCCGGCCAGGGACTGGGGCTGGTTGGCGATCAGGCCCACCACGTGGCCGTCGATCCGGGCCAGCGCGACGATCACGTTGGTGGCCCAGCGCTCGTGGATCTCCAGGTACTCGCCGTGGTCGACGATCTCCTCGATCACCTTGCGCATGTCGTAGGGGCGGTTGCCGTCGGCGGGCACCAGGTCCAGCAGGGACTCGCAGCGCCGCTCGACCGGGTCGTCGCCGGCGGTGGCCGGCGGCATCTCGCGGTTGTTCTGCGGCAGCATCGACAGCAGGTAGCGGACCTCCTCGATGCAGGACTGCTCGTCGTCGTAGGCGAAGTGCGAGACGCCGGAGACCGAGGAGTGGACGTCGGCGCCGCCCAGGCCGTTCTGCGAGATCTTCTCGCCGGTGACGGCCTGGACCACGTCGGGTCCGGTGATGAACATCTGCGAGGTCTCGCGGACCATGAACACGAAGTCGGTCAGCGCGGGCGAGTACGCGGCGCCGCCGGCACACGGGCCCAGCATCACCGAGATCTGCGGGATGACACCGGAGGCCTTGGTGTTGCGCTGGAAGATGCCGCCGTAGCCGGCCAGCGCCGTGACGCCCTCCTGGATCCGGGCGCCCGCGCCGTCGTTCAGCGACACCAGCGGCGCACCCGCCGCGATCGCCATGTCCATGATCTTGTGGATCTTCTGCGCATGGGCCTCGCCCAGCGCACCACCGAAGATCCGGAAGTCATGGGCATAGGTGAACACCGTCCGCCCGTGCACCGTGCCCCAACCCACGATCACACCATCGGTGTGCGGCTTCTTCCCCTCCAGGCCGAAACCCTGCGCCCGGTGCCGCCGCAACGGCTCCACCTCGTGGAACGAGCCCTCGTCCAGCAGCAGCTCGATCCGCTCACGCGCCGTCAGCTTCCCCTTGGCGTGCTGCGCCTCGGTCGCCTTCTCGCTCGGGCCCCGACGCACCTGCTCCCGCAGCGCGTGCAGTTCCTCGACGCGGCCCCGCGCATCGGCGGCCTCCCGCACAACCGTCATCTCGAACTCCCAGGTAATTGAGTGAGCGAGCAGTCGGGTCGGCTTTGGCTCCGGCTGCGATTTCCTTCTTCCCCTACGACATTACGAGGGGGGAGCACTTCGATTCGGCGTTGGTTCTGTACAAGGTCGACGAGGTTTACCTGTCGAGGCCATACAGAAAAGCTGCTCGGGCACCCCTGCGGCGGGTGATCCCGGCTATCCGATGGGCACAGTCGTGCAGGGTGCACGTCAAGTTCGGCGGCGGAGTCTACCGCCTGATGATTCCCCAGGTCAGATGGGGTCCCCATGGGTTGTTCGGAGGTCCGGTGATCGGGGTGGAGGTACGCCGTGGCGGGTCCGCGATGTCTCCCAGGGGGTGGCGTTCACGTAGAGGCAATCGTAGGGATACGCCAAAAGCAACACAGGGGTGTTCCATCGAGGCACCGGACCCCGGGGCAGCCCGCCGGAGGGCCGGTGCCCGATACTGGCTCGCATGGCATACGACGACCTCCGCTCGTTTCTGCGGGCACTGGAACGCGAAGGCGACCTCAAGCGGATCAAGGCCGAGGTCGATCCCCATCTGGAGGTCGGGGAGATCGTCGACCGGGTCCAGAAGGCCAAGGGCCCGGCCCTGCTCTTCGAGAACGTCAAGGGCTCGGCGATGCCGCTGGCCATGAACGTCTTCGGCACCGAGCGGCGGCTCGCCAAGTCACTCGGCCTCAAGTCGCCGGACGACATCGCGCAGAAGATCGCCGGCCTGCTCAAGCCCGAACTGCCGCACGGCTTCACCGGGGTGCGGGACGCCTTCGGCAAGCTCGCCTCGATGACCCACGTGCCGCCGCGCAAGGTCAAGACGACCGAGGCGCCGGTGCAGGAGGTGGTGCTGACCGGAGAGGACGTCAACCTGGACGAGCTCCCGGCCCTCTTCACCTGGCCCCAGGACGGCGGCTCCTTCTTCAACCTCGGCCTGACCCACACCAAGGACCCGGACACCGGGGTGCGCAACCTCGGCCTCTACCGGCTGCAGCGGCACGACCGGCGCACCATCGGGATGCACTGGCAGATCCACAAGGACAGCCGCAACCACGCCGCCGTGGCCGCCCGGCGCGGCGAGAAGCTGCCGGTGGCGATCGCCTTCGGCTGCCCGCCGGTGGTGACCTACGCCGCCACCGCCCCGCTGCCGGGCGACATCGACGAGTACCTGTTCGCCGGCTTCGTGGCCGGCGAGCGGGTGAAGATGGTCGACTGCAAGACCGTGCCGCTGCAGGTCCCGGCCGACGCCGAGGTGGTGCTGGAGGGGTGGCTGGAGCCCGACCAGCTGCTGCCGGAGGGCCCGTTCGGCGACCACACCGGCTTCTACACCCCGCAGGAGCCGTTCCCGGCGCTGACCATCGACTGCGTCACCATGCGCCGCCGCCCGATCCTGCAGTCCATCGTGGTCGGCCGACCGCCCACCGAGGACGGCCCGCTCGGCAAGTTCACCGAGCGCTTCTTCCTGCCGCTGCTCAAGGTGATCGTCCCCGACATCGTGGACTACGACCTCCCGGAGGCCGGCGGCTTCCACAACTGCGTGATCGTCTCGATCGACAAGAAGTACCCGAAGCACGCCCAGAAGGTCATGCACGCCATCTGGGGCGCCCACATGATGTCGCTGACCAAGCTGATCGTCGTGGTGGACGCCGACTGCGACGTGCACGACTACCAGGAGGTCGCCTGGCGGGCCCTGGGCAACGTGGACTACAGCCGTGACCTGAGCGTGGTCGAGGGCCCGGTGGACCACCTCGACCACGCCTCGTACCAGAAGTTCTGGGGCGGCAAGGCGGGCATCGACGCGACCCGTAAGCTCCCGGAGGAGGGCTACACCCGCGACGGGGGCTGGCCCGAGATGATCACCTCGGACCCCGCGATCGCCGAACAGGTGACGCGGCGCTGGAAGGAATACGGGCTGTGACCACCGCCGCCGATCTGTTCGAGACACCGCCGCCCGGCAAGGTCAAGGCATTCCTGCGGCTGGTCCTGATCGAGCACTCGGTCTTCGCCCTCCCCTTCGCCTACATCGCCACCCTGACCGCGATGTTCCTGGCCGACAAGCGGGTGCACTGGGGCGAGCTGCTGATCGTCACCGTCGCCATGGTGTCGCTGCGCACCTTCGCGATGGCCGCGAACCGGATCATCGACCGCGAGATCGACGCCCGCAACCCGCGCACCGCCAACCGCGAACTGGTCACCGGCGCGGTCTCGCTGCGCACCGCCTACACCGGCTCGGCCGCCGCGCTGCTGGTCTTCCTCGGCGCCGCCGCGCTGCTCAACCCGCTCTGCCTGGCGCTGGCCCCGGTCGCCGTGGTGCCGATGGTGGTCTACCCGTACGGCAAGCGGTTCACCGACTTCCCGCACGCGATCCTGGGGCTGGCCCAGGCGATGGGCCCGGTCGGCGCCTGGCTCGCCGTCACCGGCAGCTGGTCCTGGGACGCGGTGGTGCTGGGCCTGGCGGTCGGCATCTGGATCGGCGGCTTCGACCTGATCTTCGGCTGCCAGGACGTGGCCGCCGACCGGGCCGAGGGGGTCCGCTCGGTGCCGGCCCGGTTCGGGATCGCCGGCGCGCTGTACGGGGCGCGTGCCTGCCACGTCGTCACCACCGGGCTGCTGGCCTGGTACGGGGTGCTGACGCACGCCGGTCCGGCCTTCTTCGTCGGACTGGTGGTGGTGATCGGGGCGTTCCTCTACGAGCACTCGATCGTCAAGCCCGGCGACCTGTCCCGGCTCAACCGGGCCTTCTTCACCACCAACGGCTTCGTCGGCATCTCGCTCTTCGGCTTTGCTCTGCTCGACCTGGTCCTGCGCGGCCTGCGCATCGGCTGAGACGGTCCGCCGCGACTGATCTGATCGGAGCCTGGGATGATCGGAGTGTCGTCCCGAGGAGGCTGCGATGCTCGGCTCACTGCAGTGCGTGGTGCTGGACTGCCACTACCCGCCGGCGCTGGCCCGGTTCTACGCCGTGCTGCTGGGCGGGGAGCTGGACCGACCCGATCCGCGCTGGTCGCTGGACGACAGCTGGTCGACCCTGCACACCCCGACCGGTCTGGTGCTGGCCTTCCAGCGGGTCGAGGACTTCCACCCGCCGCAGTGGCCCGACCCGGCGCACCCGCAGCAGTTCCACCTGGACGTCGAGGTGGCGGACCTCGCCGCCGCCGAGCGTGAGGTGACCGAGCACGGCGCGGCCTTCCTGCGACGGGAGCAGGGCTGGGTGATCTACGCGGACCCGGCCGGGCACCCCTTCTGCCTGCTGCCCGCCGCCGCGCCGCAGGCCACACCACAGGCTTCAGAGCAGCCGTAGCCGGGCGCCGACCCGCAGCACCCCGGGGGCGCTGACGGTCGCCAGCGCGTCCAGCCGGTTGTCGTGGGCCTTGGCGACGGCGCGCAGGATCTCGGGGGCGTACGGCAGCCCGGGCTGGGCCACCGTGGTCATCACGCACCGCTCGCTGGCCCGGACGAAGGCGAGTCGCAGGCCCGACCTCAGCTCCCCCTCGCGGCCGAACCAGTCGTCCTCGACGAACGGCCGGGTGCCGGGCGGGGTGCGCAGCAGGATGTTGGGGCGGAACCGGCGCTCGTCCACCAGCGCGGTCGGTACGGCCTCGCGGACCCAGTCCAGGGTGGCGGTGGTGAGCAGGCTGACCGGCAGCTGGTCGAGGTGCGGGACGGTGTCCTCGCGGGCCAGCTCGACGTCCGGGCGCTGCAGGTAGGCCCGCAGGAAGGCGCTGGGGTCGCTGACGGCGCGGCCGAGCGGGTCCAGCAGTTCGGGGCCGTGCAGTGGGTGCCCGAGCCGGGAGCCGAGCCGCAGCAGGCCGTCCATCCGGCGGAACCGGCGGGTGTTCTTGCCGGAGCCGAGTCTGCCCTCGCCGTCCCGGACGGCGTAGAGCCGGTCCCCGGCCAGGCCGCGTTCATCGACGCCCACCTCGCTGAGGCGCTCCCCGGCGGTGGATTTCACGGGGTAGCGCCAGAGCCGCTCGACCACTCCGACGATCTCTGCCATGGCTGGTCAGCCTATCGGCGGCCGTCAGGTTGGTCTAGACCTATCCGGCGGGGTCGGCCGATCAGCCGACCCGCGCCACGGCCCGCACCGGCGCCCCGTCGGCGGCCGCCAGCCGCAGCGGGAACAGGCTCAGACTGACCGGCTTGTCCCGGGCCTGCGCCTCCAGCAGCGGTGTCAGGTCGGTCAGGTTCTCCACGATCACCCCGCCGCCGCCGGCCGCGAGCAGGATCCGGTGCGCGGCCAGCACCGGTTCGGCGGCCGCGGGCGCCGTGTCGTGCTCGTCGGCCAGTCCGGCCAGCAGCGCCGCCACCGCCGGGTCGGCCGGGCCCGGGTCGGGGGTCGGGTCCACGCTGAGCGCGTCCACCCCGACCGTGCGCACCCCCGCCGCGGCGATCGCCTCGGCCGCCTCGGGCGTCAGGTACGGGTGCGCGAGGTAGCGATCGGTCCCCCAGAACCGCGGCCAGCCGGTGGCCAGCAGCAGGATCGTCCCGGGCGTCACCCGGGCCAGCGCGGGGGCCAGCTGATCGGGCGTCACGGCGGTCCTGGCCGGCAGCGCCCGCAGGTCGGCGATCACGGCCGGACCGGTGAAGCGTTCCAGCGGCAGCCCGTCCAGGGTCGGCCAGGTGACGTCCACGTGGTACGGCGCGTCCACATGGGTGCCGGACTGCGAACCGAGGTGCACGGAGAGCACGTTGACGCCGGCCGTGTCGGTGGTCAGGGCCGGGCGCAGGGACACCTCGGGGTCGCCCGGGTAGACGGGCATCCCGGTGGTGACCTGATGGGTGAGGTCATGGAGAACCGGAGCAGTCACCCCACCATCCTCCCGCGTGCCAGGCCCTAGGGTGCCAGGTATGGGCAATGAACAATCCCCGACGCGGCGGCCGTGGGTGGTCGCGGTCTCCGGCGCCTCCGGCACCCCGTACCCGGCCGCGGTGATCCGGGCCCTGCTGGCGGCCGGTGAGGCGGTGGACCTGGTGGTCAGCCGGGCGGCCCGGTTGACCATCCTGGACGAGACCGGGATCTCCTTCCGCGACGCCCACTGGCAGACCGACCTCGCGGCCTGGATCGGCGCCGAGCAGGACCTCGGCAACGTCCGCCACTGGCCGGCCGGCGACTTCGCGGCCGGCCCGTCCAGCGGCTCCTACCCGGCCAAGGGGATGCTGGTGGTGCCCGCCACCACCGGCGCGGTGGCCGGCATCGCGCTGGGCCTGAGCAAGGACCTGCTGCAGCGGGCCGCCGCCGTCACCCTCAAGGAGCGCCGCCCGCTGGTGGTCTGCGTCCGTGAGACACCGCTCGACGGAGTGACACTGCGTCATCTGGTGGAGCTGGACGCGGCCGGCGCGGTGGTGCTGCCCGCCTCGCCCGGCTTCTACGCCGGCGGGTCCAGCGCCCAGGAACTGGTGGACTTCGTGGCGGGCCGGGTGCTGGACGCGGTGGGGGTTCCGCACACCCTGTACCGGCGCTGGACGGGCCGGCTGGGCGAGGCCCGAGCGGCCGACGGGGCGTAACCGGGCCCACGCCGAGGCCGAGGGGGCGTAAGAGCGCCCATGCCGGGAGAGTATGTTCTCTGCGATATCTGGGTCGGAAGGACGCGGGACGGTACATGGACACAGTGGACAGGCAGCTCATCCAGGCACTCCGGGAGAACGGCCGCGCCTCCTACGCGGAACTGGGCCGGCTGGTGGGCCTGTCGGGTCCGAGCGTGACAGACCGGATCAACCGGCTGGAGCAGGCCGGGGTCATCACCGGCTACCGGGCCACCGTGAATCCGGCCTCGCTCGGCTTCGGGGTAACCGCCCTGATCGGCCTTCAGCTCACCGACGCCGCCGACCACGAGGACGTGGCGCACCGGCTGAAGGACCTCGGCGAGGTCGAGGACTGCTGGTTCATCGCGGGCGACGACTCGTACATGCTCAAGGTCCGGGTCTCCGACGTGGAGGGCCTGGAGTCGGTGGTCAAGCGGCTCTCCGGCACCAAGGGAGTGGCCCGCACCCGGACCACCGTGGTGCTCTCCACCAAGTGGGAGAATCGGGTCAGCGAACTGCCTTTCTCGAGCGACTGAGTTGCGACGCGGCGGAGGAGCAGCTCACCAAGCGGTCACATCGAGTCGGGGGAGTGATGATCTGATGGCACTGGTCGGTCTGGAAGAGATCCGCGCGGCGCAGAAGCGGATCGCCGGGGTCGCCGTGCGCACCCCGCTGATGCCCTGCCCCTGGGCGGCGGACGGCAACCGCCGGCTCTGGCTCAAGCCGGAGAACCTCCAGCCGACCGGCGCCTTCAAGATCCGCGGCGCCTACAACCGGCTGGCCGCGCTGACCGAGGAGGAACGGGCCCGCGGCGTGGTCGCCCAGTCCAGCGGCAACCACGCGCAGGCCGTCGCCTACGCGGCCCAGCTGCTGGGCATCAAGGCGGTGATCGTGATGCCGGACACCTCGCCCGCCGTGAAGGTGGAGAACACCCGCTCCTTCGGCGCCGAGGTGGTGCTGGTCTCACCCGCCGAGCGGGACGAGTTCCCCTCGGAGCTGACCCGCAGTCACGGCTACGTCTGGGTGCCGCCCTTCGACGATCCGTACATCATCGCCGGGCAGGGCACCGTCGGCCTGGAGATCGGCGAGGACGCCCCCGACGAGCTGGACACCGTGCTGGTGCCGGTCAGCGGCGGCGGCCTGATCAGCGGCACGGCGGCGGCGATCAAGCTCACCACGCCCGGTGTGCGGGTGATCGGGGTGGAGCCCGAGCTGGCCGCCGACGCGCAGGGCAGCCTGCGGGCCGGCACCCGGGTGGTCTGGCCGGTCGCCGACACCTACCGGACCATCGCCGACGGGCTGCGCACGCCCGCGGTCGGGGTGCTGAACTTCGAGCACCTGCAGGCCTACGTGGACGACATCGTGACGGTCAGCGAGCAGGAGATCCGCGACACCGTGGCGGTGCTGGCCCGGCGCGGCCGGATCGTCGCCGAACCGTCCGGCGCGGTCGCCACCGCCGCCTACCTGCACCGTGCGGGGGAGCTCGGCATGGGGGCACCCCTGGCCGGAGGCGGGGGGAGGGTCTTCGCGGCCGTGGTCAGCGGCGGCAACCTGGAACCGAAGCTGCTGTCGGAGTTGCTCGCGGCATAGGCGTAATCTCGGATCGGTCACTGGATTCGAGGATGTAGGAGGCGGGCCACCGCATGGACGCAGGGCTGAAGCGCGAGCTGGAGGCGAAGGTCTACGCGGGCGAGCGCCTGACCCGCGAGGACGGCATCGCGCTCTACGAGAGCGACGACCTGGCCTGGCTGGGCGGTCTGGCCCACCATGTGCGGACCCGGAAGAACGGCGACGTCGTCCACTTCAACGTCAACCGCCACCTCAACATGACCAACGTCTGCGCCGCCTCCTGCGCCTACTGCTCGTTCCAGCGCAAGCCGGGCGAGAAGGACGCGTACACCATGCGGATCGAGGAGGCGGTGCGCCTGGCCAAGACGATGGAGAGCGAGTCGCTCACCGAGCTGCACATCGTCAACGGCCTGCACCCCACCCTCCCGTGGCGCTACTACCCGCGCAGCCTGCGCGAGTTGAAGGCCGCGCTGCCGAACGTCTCACTGAAGGCCTTCACCGCCACCGAGATCCACTGGTTCGAGCGGATCAGCGGGCTGAGCGCGAGCGAGATCCTGGACGAGCTGATCGACGCCGGCCTGGAGTCGCTGACCGGCGGCGGCGCGGAGATCTTCGACTGGGAGGTCCGCCAGCACATCGTCGACCACGAGACCCACTGGGAGGACTGGTCGCGGATCCACCGGCTGGCGCACAGCAAGGGCCTCAAGACCCCCTGCACCATGCTCTACGGCCACATCGAGGAGCCCCGCCACCGGGTGGACCACGTGCTGCGGCTGCGCGAGCTGCAGGACGAGACCGGCGGCTTCCAGGTCTTCATCCCGCTGCGCTACCAGCACGACTTCCACGACTCCAAGGACGGCGTGGTCCGCAACCGGCTGATGGCCCGCACCGAGATGGCCACGGGCGCCGAGGCGCTGAAGACCTTCGCGGTCTCCCGGCTGCTCTTCGACAACGTCCCGCACGTCAAGGTCTTCTGGGTGATGCACGGCGTCACCACCGCGCAGCTGGCGCTCAGCCACGGCGCGGACGACATGGACGGCTCGGTGGTCGAGTACAAGATCACCCACGACGCGGACAACTTCGGCACCCCGAACAAGCTGGGCCGTGACGACCTGCTGGAGCTGATCCGGGACGCCGGTTTCCGGCCGGTCGAGCGCAACACCCGCTACGAGATCATCCGCGAGTACGACGGCCCGGACCTGAACCGCCGGGAGACCCCGCAGGCCATGCGCCTCTGATCCCACCGCCCTTCACCAGCGCTGATTCCTCTTCACAGGGATTTAGGGCAGCCCGGGTTTACCGATCGGTTATCTCTTTGGGAGGATCGATCGCATGTCCGGATCCCATCGTGCCTCCGACCACCGCCGCCGAAAGAGCGGGCCGCCCAGCGCGGACCTGCCCGGCGGCGGTGCCGTCCCCGGCCCGCGAGCCCAGGCGCGCGGGCGGCGGCGCAAGGCACGCAAGCGGCGCGGACGGGCCTCGGCGGGCACGGCGGTGATGCTGCTCGCCGCGGCGGCGGGCTGGTTCGGTTTCGGCCCGGGCGGGATGCTGGCCGCGCACGGCCGGGGCATCGCACTGCCGCGCAGCTCTCCCGACCTGCCGTCCGAGCAGCGGACGCCCGCCTCGGCCGACCAGGCGCCGGCGACCCCCGCCGTGGACCCGCACAGCGGCACCCCGGCCGCCGACCGCTCGGACCGCTCCGACGGCACGGTGGCCCAGCTCCCCGGCCTGAGCGCCGCCTTCCTGGCGAAGATCCCGGCCGAGTCCAACCAGGTGGTGCTGGCCACCGGCAGCGGCAAGGACGCCTCCGACACCACCGTGACCCTGTGGAGCCGCACCCCCGACGGCCGCTGGCGCCCGGGGGCCGCCTGGCCCGCGCACAACGGCTACGCCGGCTGGACCGAGGACCACAAGGTCGGCGACCTGCGCAGCCCGATCGGCGTCTTCAGCCTCAGCGACGCGGGCGGCCGCAAGGCCGACCCGGGCAGCAAACTGCCCTACCACCAGGACGAGGGCTTCGTGGCGGCCGGCACCGGCTTCTCCGGCGAGCCGCTGGCCGGCGCCTTCGACTACGTGGTCGCGATCGACTACAACCGGGTGACCGGCAGCTCCCCGCTGGACTCCCGCGAGCCGCAGGGCACCGCCAAGGGCGGCGGGATCTGGCTGCACGTCGACCACGGCGGTCCCACCCACGCCTGCATCTCGCTCGCCGAGGACCACATGGCCGAGCTGCTCAGGACCCTGGACCCGGCCGCCCACCCGGTGATCGTGATGGGCGACTCAGTCTCACTGGCCTCCTGAGGGGCGTTGCGGGACAAGGCCCGTTGTACGGCTCCTACAGCTTCCGGGGTCGGACCTTGTCACAGGCCGTGAGCAGTTGACGCACCGGTAACCGGGTTGAGTGGCAACATGACCGGTTCCCGCATCGTAGCGCTCGGCCACTACCAGCCGGCCAAGGTCCTCACCAACGAGGATCTGGCCACGCTGGTCGACACGGACGACGAGTGGATCCGCAGCCGGGTGGGCATCCGGCAGCGGCACATCGCCGAGGACGAGACGCTCGTCGACCTCGCCACCGAGGCCGCACAGAAGGCGCTCGCCGCGAGCGGGCACACCGCCGCCGAGATCGACCTGGTGGTGGTCGCCACCTGCACCGCCGTCGAGCGCAGCCCCAACACGGCCTGCGCCGTCGCAGCCCGGCTCGGCATCCCGGCGCCCGCCGCCTACGACATCAACACCGTCTGCTCCGGCTTCTCCTACGCGCTGGCCACCGCCGACCACGCGATCCGGGCCGGCGCGGCCCGCCGGGCGCTGGTGATCGGCGCCGAGCGGATGAGCGACACCATCGACTGGACCGACCGCTCCACCTGCGTGATCTTCGCCGACGGCGCGGGCGCGGCGGTGGTCGAGGCCCAGCCGGAGGGCGCCGAGCCCGGCATCGGACCGGTGGTCTGGGGCTCGGAGCCGGAGAAGAGCGAGGCGGTGACCATCACCGGCTGGAAGCCGGTGATCAGCCAGCAGGGCCAGTCGGTCTTCCGCTGGGCCACCACCCAGATCGCCCCGCTGGCCCGGCAGACCTGCGAGAAGGCCGGCATCGACCCGCGCGAGCTCAAGGGCTTCGTGGCGCACCAGGCCAACCTGCGGATCATCGACGCGATCGCCAACAAGCTCGGCGCGCCCGACGCGGTGATCGCCCGCGACGTGGTGGACTCCGGCAACACCTCGGCGGCCTCGATCCCGCTGGCGCTCAGCAAGCTGGTCGAGCGCGGCGAGCTGACCACCGGCGACCCGGTGCTGCTGTTCGGCTTCGGCGGCGGCCTGGCGTACGCCGGTCAGGTGATCCGCTGCCCGTGACGGCCCTGTCGGCCCCCGGACACGACGGTGGGGCGGGACCCTGGTGACCAGGGTCCCGCCCCACCGTCGTGCGGTTGTGCGGGCGCGCTGCGGTACGTCGGCGAACCTCCCCCGAGGACACGGCCGCCGCCCGACGTCCACCGGACAGGAGGCCGGGGCACGCGCGAGCACAGGTTGTACGGAGAACTACGGGTAGGTGGGGGGCTTACCTGGGCGGCTTCTTGCCGGTGACGCCCAGGTACACCATGGGGGCGAGGGTGGGCTTGAGGTCCTTGACCTTGACGCCCCAGGAGGTGAAGGCCTTCTGGTGCTCGGCGGCCGAGGCGAGCAGCGAGATCAGTGATCCCGCCACCGCCGCGGCGTCCTGCGCCTTGTCGGCCTGGCCCTTGGCCTGGAGGTCCTTGATGGCGTCCGCGAGCGGCTTGGCCACCGAGTTGAGGACGGTCATGCGGATCTTGAAGAACCGCTTGTCCCCTTCCGCGGCACCCAGGGTGACGACTCGCAGAATGGCATCGTTCTTGCGCCAGAAGGCAAGGAATCCGTCCACCAGTTCTTCCGAGGTGGTGGCGCCGGACTTTCCTGCCCAGGACTTTCCGTCGATCAGCTCTTTGAGCTCGACGCTGTCCTTGGCCATTTCCTCTGCGATGTCGAGGACTGCGCCCTCGACATCCGGGAAGTACTGGTAGAAGGTCGCGGGGGAGGTACCCGCCATACGGGCGACGTCGATGACCTTGACGTCCCGGTACGGCGACGTGCTGAGCATCTCGCGGAGGCAGTCGAGCAGCTTCTGCCGCGTCTCCTGTCCGCGTCGCCCGGCGACGCGACCGTCGACGGTGCGAACTTGTCCTGTCATGCCGTCAGCTTACCGCGCACCGATCATGGCGCGATTCGGTGATGCGACTATTAGTCCGCTCGGGGGTGGTAATCATGGCGGGGATAGCGATATTCGAAGCCCCCCCGTGTGCTGATGGCGGCACAGAGTGACGGCTAGTGGGCTGAAGGGCCCTCGGGTCGCTCTGCGTAGCCTGGCGCATGAATGCGGTGACATCCGAAGGAACGTCAGAACGCGGCGCCACGCGTACAGCTGACGAGGTGGCCGGAACGCGTCGTCCGCCCGCGACACGGCCGAGGTCCGCGGACGGGGGGAGATTGGCTCAGACGCCGAGGGCATTGGAGAATCAGCTCCGGCCCCCGATCGGGTGGCCTGCGGGACGGGGAGGTGGCAGCCGAGTGGACCAGCTGACGGCGCAGGATCCGAGACGGATCGGGCCCTTCGAGGTGCTCGGGCGCCTCGGCGCCGGTGGGATGGGGCTGGTGTACCTGGCGCGGTCCGCCTCGGGTCGCCGGGTGGCGATCAAGACGGTGCGCGGCGAACTCGCCGAGGACGAGCTGTTCCGGGTCCGGTTCGCCCGGGAGATCGCGGCGGCCAAGACGGTCGGCGGCTTCTACACGGCCGCCGTGGTGGACGCCGACGCGGACGCCCGGGTGCCCTGGCTGGCCACCGCCTACGTGCCGGCGCCCTCGCTGGAGGACCTGGTCGGCGAGTGCGGGCCGCTGCCGGTGGACGCCGTGCGCTGGCTGATCGCCGGGATCGCCGAGGCCCTGCAGTCCATCCACGCCGCCGGCCTGGTGCACCGTGACCTCAAGCCGTCCAACGTGCTGGTGGTGGAGGACGGCCCCCGGGTGATCGACTTCGGGATCGCCGCCGGGGTCTCGCACACCCGGCTGACCATGACCAACGTCGCGGTCGGCACACCCGCCTACATGTCGCCGGAGCAGGCCAAGGACAGCCGCAGCGTCACCGGCGCCAGCGACGTCTTCTCGCTCGGCTCGCTGCTGGTCTTCTGCGCCACCGGGCACGCGCCCTACCGGGGCGGCAACCCGGTCGAGACGGTCTTCAAGCTGCTGCGCGAGCAGCCGGACCTGTCCGGGCTGCCGGTCGAGCTGGTGGACCTGGTGCGGGCCTGCATGCGCCCGGCGCCGGAGCACCGGCCGACTCCGGAGCAGATCCAGACCGAGCTGGCACCGCACCTCTTCTCCCGGGACGACGCGGGGGAGTCGGAGGGGGACTGGTTGCCGCCCTCCGCGCTGGAACTGATCGAGCGCAGGCGGGGACGGCGGGTGCCGGGAGCCCGGGCGGCGGCCGCCGCACCGGTTGCCGCGCCCGCCGCCGCTCCGGTGGTGCCCCCGGTGCCGTCGGCGCCGCCGGTGGTGCCCGCGCCCTACCTGTCACCGGCACCGGCGGCTGCGGCCGCTCCGGCGACAGGACCGGTCGGCGGTGCGCACGCCGGTCCGGCCGCGCCCGAGGGGCACTGGGGGCCGGCCCGGCCGCCGGCGCAGCCGGAGCCGGTGGATCCGCGCACCGGGGCGCTCGCGGCCCAGGGAACGCCTGCCCAGGGCGCGTCGGCTGTTCCGGGCGGGTCGGCTGTTCCGGCCTCGGCGGCCCAGGTCTCGGCAGCCGGGACCGCAGTGGCGGGGGGCGAGGTGGCCACCGCCAAGCTCGGCGCGGCCCGTCGGCACCGGCGCGATCCCGCGCAGGAGGTGCAGCTCTCCGGGGCTTCGGTCCGGATAGGGCCGGGACCGCAGGCCCACGGGGTGGAACCGGCCAAGGCCACCGGGCCGACGCCGGCCGAGACGGACTGGGTCCGGCGGGCCGGTGCGCTCTCGGCCGCCGCACCGGCTCCCGTCCCGCCGGCCCCGCCGGTGGAGCAGCCCGGGCAGCCGCGCTGGCGGCCCTGGCGGTTCCGGATGTCCAACGACGTCTGGGGCACCCCGCTGGTCGCCGACGGCACCCTGTTCATCTCCAGCTTCGAGGTGCACGCCCTGGACATCGCCTCAGGGCGGCGCCGCTACAAGACCCGTGACGTGGCCTGGGCGGTCGCGGTGGACGCCGGCCGGCTGCACGCCGCCGACGGCCCGCACCTCTACACGGTGGACGTGGCCGACGGCACCGAGCGCTGGCGCACCTCGCTGGACGGCTGGGTCTACTCGCTGGACGCCGCCGACGGGGTGCTCTGCTGCGGCCTGCGTGGCGGCGGCGTGCAGGTGCGCTCCACCGCCAACGGCGCCGAGCTGTGGCGCGCCGAGGACGCCCAGCAGGACTACGAGAACCCCCAGTCGGGGCCGGCCCTGATGGGCGGTTCGGTCTTCTACTACGGGGGCGGCCGGCTGCGCTGCGTGGACGCCCGGGGCGGGCTGCCGCGCTGGACCTTCCCGGTCGGCGAGGACGTGCCGTCGCGCCCGGTGCTGCGCGGCTCGCTGGTGTACGTCACGGCGGGCACCCGGGTGTACGCGCTGGACGCGGCCACCGGTGCGCAGCGCTGGCGGTTCGACGCGCCGGTGGTGCTCTTCACCCCGCCGAGCTTGGACGACTCGGCCACCCCGGCCGTCTACGTGGCCGACTACCTGGGCACCCTCTACGCCCTGGACGGTGCCTCGGGGCAGGTGCGTTGGCAGGCCCGCACGGCCAGCCGGCAGGGGGCCGAGCCGGTGGTGCTGGCCGGTCGGACCGCGCTGATCGCCAGCGGGGACACGCTCTACGCCTTCGACACCGCCGACGGCGTGGAGCGGTGGCGCTACGCGGCCCGCGGCGAGATCGTCGGTGCCCCGGCGGCCGCCGCCGGCCTGGTGCACCTGGGCAGCCGGGACCACTCGCTGCACACCGTGGACCTGGCCACCGGCCGGCTGCGCTGGGAGCTGGGCACCAAGGGCGAGCTGACGGGCTCTCCGGTCACCGTCGGCGGCCGGGTCTTCGTGAGCAGCAAGGACCGCTGCGTCTACGCCCTCGACGCGGCCTACGGGACGGCGGTCCCCGACTCGCGGTAGGGCTGCGGCGGCGCGCCGCTGGGCTGAATTCGGACATAAAGGTGAAATGCTGACAAAGCCTGGCCTGGGTCGGGTGGCATTCCCGCATGGACGAAACCGGAGGCAGCTCAGGTGCACCCCACGAAGGATCACACTCGCCCGCTCCCGGCCGGTCCCCGTCCAACCGGGCCCAAGGCCTTCGGTGGGCTGCTGCTGCCCGGCACGGCGCTGCTCGCGGCCGCGCTCACGGTGAGCGGCTGCACCAGCGGCAGCAGGTCCTCGTCCTCCTCGTCCACCACCGCCGGCGCCGCGGTCGCCACCGCCTCGCCCAGTGTCAGCAACTCGCTGCAGGACGACTACCAGCGGGTGATCGCCAATGTGCTGCCCTCGGTGGTGCAGATCACCACCGCCTCGGGGCTCGGCTCGGGGATCATCTACGACGGCAAGGGCGACATCATCACCAACGCCCACGTGGTCGGCACGGCCAGCACCTTCCAGGTCAGCCTGGCCAACAGCACCACGCTGCTGGACGCCACCCTGGTCGGCAGCTACCCCGACTCGGACCTCGCGGTGATCAAGCTGTCCAGCCCGCCCGGCGGCCTCAAGCCGGCCGCCTTCGGGGACAGCGGCAAGGTCGAGGTCGGTCAGATCACCCTGGCCATGGGCAGCCCGCTGGGCCTGTCCAGCAGCGTCACCCAGGGCATCGTCTCGGCCACCGGGCGGACCGTCACCGAGCCGAAGAGCACCGACTCGCCCGGCGCCACCATCGGCAACATGGTGCAGACCTCGGCCGCGATCAACCCCGGCAACAGCGGCGGCGCCCTGGTCAACCTGTCCAGCCAGGTGATCGGCATCAACACGCTGGCCGCGGTCGACCAGGAGACCAACGGCAGCGCCGCCCCGGGGATCGGCTTCGCGATCCCGAGCGCCACCATCACCAGCATCGCCGACCAGCTGATCAAGGACGGCAAGGTCACCAACTCGGGCCGAGCCGCCCTGGGCATCAGCGCCCGGACCTTCTACGGCAGCGACTACAAGCCGGCCGGTGTGCTGATCGTCGGCACCACCCCGAACGGCCCGGCCGCCTCGGCCGGACTGCAGGCCGGGGACGTGATCACCAAGGTGGGCGACACCCCGGTCACCTCGCTCAGCTCGCTGACCACCGCGCTCGCCTCGCTCTCGCCGGGCAGCAAGACCACAGTCACCTATGACCGCGGCGGCCAGACCAAGACCGCCGACGTGACCCTGGGGACGCTCGGCCCCTGACCCCGCGTCGGGGAGCCGACCAGAGCAGGTCCGGTGGCGGCGCACCGCGCAAGGGTCTGCCGCCACCGGACCGTCGTACCGGGCGCGCCGTGATGGCGCCGGCTAGCCGGTGACGGCCCGGGCGGTGCGGGTGCGCCAGGGCAGTTCGACGGTCACCGTGGTGGGCCCGCCCTCGGGGCTCTCCACCAGGAAGACCCCGTCCACCGCCCGCACCCGCTCGGCCAGACCGGCCAGCCCGCCGCCCGGGCGGAACCCGCCGCCGGGCGCGGTGGCCCCGCCCCGTCCGTCGTCCGCGATCTGCAGCATCAGACGGTCGGCGGAGCGCCAGGCGTCCACCGTGGCGGAGCGGGCGCCGGCGTGCTTGGAGGTGTTGGTGAGCAGCTCGCTGACGGTGAAGTAGGCGATCCCCTCGACCGCGGAGTCCGGCCGCTCGGTGCTGCCGTCGGGGCCGGAGAGGTCCACCCGGACGGTGACCCCGCCGGGCACGGTGCAGCGGGCGGCCACCGCGGAGAGCGCGGCGTCCAGCCCGCGGTCGGTCAGCACCGCCGGGTGGATGCCCCGAGCCAGGTCGCGCAGCTCCTGCAGGGCCAGCTTCACCTCGCCGTGCGCGGCGTCCACCATCTTGGCGGCCGAGGCCTGCTCCGCGGTCAGCTCGGTGTCCAGCAGCTTCTCCTTGGCCAGGCCGAGGTCCATGGCCAGCGCCACCAGCCGGGCCTGGGCGCCGTCGTGCAGGTCGCGCTCGATCCGGCGCAGGTCGGCGGCGGCGGTGTCGACCACCGCGCCGCGGTCGTCCTCCAGCTCGCGCACCCGGACCGAGAGCGCGTTGGGGCAGAGCAGCAGCTCCACCAGCAGCCGGTGGGCCACCGCCAGGTACCGGACCACGAACGGCAGCAGCGGCCAGCCGATGATCAGGAAGACCAGGGTGACGGTGAAGGTGATCACGCCCCAGGGGAGTATCAGCACGCAGTACAGCGCGGAGCGCCAGCTGAGCCCGTCGGCCAGGGTGGCGAGCACCATGGCGGTGGTGCCGGGCCGAGCCGGTGCCAACGGCTCGGGCTCCTCGACCTGGGCCGCCAGGCTGGCCCGGGCCCGGCGCCGGGACAGCGCGCCCAGCCGGCGGGACCCGCGCAGCCCGAGGGCGAGCAGCGGCAGCCCGACCACGGTGACGCTCAGCGCCGCGCCGACCGAGAGCGTGACCACGGTGAAGACGAAGGTGGCGATGCCGAAGGGCAGTCCGACCAGGTGGTGACGGACCTCGCGCCACATCTGAGCGCCGTAGAGCGGCCGGGCTTTCATCGGGTGCGGTCCCCTAACAATCGGCGGGCAGTCGGTCGGCAGGCGGTGGGCGGTCGGTCGGCAGGCGGTGGGCAGGCGGTCGGCAGGCGGTGGGCGGTCGGTCGGCAGGCGGTGGGCGGTCGGTCGGCAGGCGGTGGCTCGGGAGGCTGGCGATACCAAGCTTGGCGGGTGCCGATCGCCCTGTGCACTGGGGGTGGGCCCACTCTTCTGCGGGGGTTAACCCCACCCCCCTAGGTGTCCACCAGGTGTCTTGCGGGTCGGGCAGGGGTGCCGGGTGGGACAGCGGTGGTCTTAGACTCACGCCATAACGAGGTTATGGATGTGTAAAACCTGCTGGAGGCGAACGCATGGAGGGGCCCTGGGCCGCAACCCTCGCGGCCGACCCCGCGCTGGGCAGTGGCTACTTCAACGCCTACGCCGCGGTGGGTCTGCTCGCAGTGGTCGGCGTGCTCTTCGTCGCGGTGTCGTTCACCGCCAACCGGCTGTTGCGCCCGGCGATCTACTCGCCGGAGAAGCTGCTCACCTACGAGTGCGGGGTGGACCCGGTCGGTGAGGGCTGGGCGCACACCCAGGTCCGCTACTACATCTACGCCTTCCTCTATGTGATCTTCGCGGTCGACGCGATCTACCTCTTCCCGTGGGCGACCGTGTTCGCCGCCGCGGGGTACGGCATGGCCACGCTGGTGGAGATGTTCATCTTCCTCGGCTTCCTCGCGGTCGGGCTGCTCTACGCCTGGAAGAAGGGCGTTCTGGAATGGACGTGACCCACTCGCACGGTGCCGGCGGACCCGTCCAGCTCGGCCTGCCGGACCCGGGCAACCCCGGCCCCGGCGCGCTGGAGCAGCGTCGGCTCGGCCCGCTGGCCCGGCTCGCCCCGGACCCGGTCAAGGTGGTGCTCAACTGGGGGCGCCGCTACAGCCTCTGGTGCTTCAACTTCGGCCTGGCCTGCTGCGCGATCGAGTTCATCGCGGCCTCGATGGCCAAGCACGACTTCATCCGGATGGGCGTGATCCCGTTCGCGCCCGGCCCTCGGCAGGCCGACCTGATGATCGTCTCGGGCACCGTGACGGACAAGATGGCCCCGGCCGTCAAGCGGCTCTACGAGCAGATGCCGGAGCCGAAGTACGTGATCTCCTTCGGCGCCTGCTCCAACTCGGGCGGCCCGTACTGGGACTCCTACTCGGTCACCAAGGGCGTGGACCAGATCATCCCGGTCGACGTCTACGTGCCCGGCTGCCCGCCGCGGCCCGAGGCGCTGCTGCAGGGCATCCTCAAGCTGCAGGAGAAGATCGCCGCCGAGTCGCTGCCCGAGCGCTACACCGGTCCGTCGACCGGTGCGCTGCGCCGCCCGCTGCTGCCCGGCCCCGGGGGTGCACAGTGACCGCACCGCTGACCGCCGAGCAGACCGCCGCCGCGATCGGCCCCTGGGCGAGCGCCGCCGAGGCCTACGAGCTGCTGACCGTCGACGTGCCCGCCGAGCACTGGATCGAGGCGCTGACGGCCGCTCGCGACGGCCTCGGGCTGGGCTTCTTCGACTGGCTGAGCGCGGTGGACGAGCTCGCCGAGGGCTTCTCGGTCTGCGTCCACCTGGCGGACGTCGGCGGGCCCGGCGCGGTGCGCCGGGTGCTGCTGCGCACCCGGGTGCCGCGCGCGGGGGCCGCGCTGCCGACCGCCGCCGGCGTGTACGCCGGAGCCGGCTGGCACGAGCGCGAGACGCACGAGATGTTCGGGATCGACTTCACCGGCCACCCGCACCTCGCGCCGCTGCTGCTGCCCGAAGGCTTCGAGGGGTACCCGCTGCGCAAGGAGTTCGTACTCGCCGCGCGGGTGGCCAAGGCCTGGCCCGGCGCCAAGGAGCCGGGCGAGAGCGACCACGGGGACGGGCCGGCCCGGCGCAAGATGCAGCCGGCCGGGGTGCCCGACCCGAACGAGTGGGGGCCGTTGAAGGGCACCCTGCCGCCGGTGGCCGAGCGGCCTGCCCGCGGCGCCGCGCGCGGGGCCCGGGCTGCGGCTGCGGGTGCTGGTGCTGCCGGCGCGGAGGGCGCGCCGCCGGTGCGGGCCGACCGGCCGCGGCGCACCCGGAGCATCACCGAGGGCTCGACCAGCCAGACCGCGCCCACGCCGGCGCCGGCTGCAGAGCCGCCCACCGTGGCCCGGACCCAGAGCTCGGACGCCCCGTGGCACTCACCGGTGCCGGCCCACGAGACACCTGCCGAGCCTTCCGAGCCCCGGAAGCCGGCCGGTCCGACGCCCGAAGCGCCCGACACCGACACCCCATCAGCCCCCCAGGACGGAGACAGCGCGTGAACCTGCTCGACACGCTGCTGCGCTGCGTCGGCGCGCTGGTGGTCTTCCTGACCTTCCCGCTGATCATCGGCCAGACCGAGCACAAGGTGATGGCCCACATGCAGGGCCGGCTCGGCCCGATGTACGCGGGCGGCTTCCACGGCTGGGCCCAGCTGGTGGCCGACGGCGTCAAGTTCGCGCAGAAGGAGGACATCGTCCCGGCCGGCGCCGACCGACGCGTCTTCCAGCTCGCGCCGGCCGTCTCGCTGCTGCCGTACCTCTTCGTGCTGCTCGCCGTCCCGGTCGGGCCGAACGGTTTCGTCGGCCAGGCGATCGACGCCGGTCTGTTCTTCGTGCTCGCCGTGATGGGCGTCGGAGTGATCGGCAAGCTGATGGCCGGCTGGGCCTCGGCGAACAAGTTCTCGCTGCTCGGCGGCCTGCGCACGGCGGCCCAGCTGATGTCCTACGAGCTGCCGATGGTGCTCGCCGCCGCCTCCGTGGCGATGGCGGCCGGCACCCTGTCGCTGACCGGGATCGTGCACGCCTTCCACTGGTGGTGGATCCCGTGGCAGGCGATCGGCGCCTTCGTCTTCTTCACGGCCGGCCTGGCCGAGCTGCAGCGGCCGCCGTTCGACATGCCGGTGGCCGACTCCGAGATCATCTTCGGCGCCTACACCGAGTACACCGGCCTGCGCTTCGCGTTCTTCCTGCTCTCCGAGTTCGCGGGCATCCTGGTCATCTGCGCGCTGACCACGGTGCTCTTCCTCGGCGGCTGGCACGGCCCGATGCCGGACAGCCTCGGCTGGCTCTGGACGCTGCTGAAGACCTTCGCGCTGGCCTTCGTGGTGATCTGGGCCCGGGTCACCTTCCCGCGGTTGCGCGAGGACCAGCTGATGCGCTTCGCCTGGACCGGCCTGGTCCCGCTCGCGCTCGTCCAGCTCGCCCTCACCGGCATCATCAAGGTGGCGATCTCCCAGTGAACCTCCCCGGCTCCGGCCTGGCCAAGGGCCTCGCCGTCACCCTGCGGACGATGACGAAGAAGACCGTCACCGCGCAGTACCCCGAGGTGCAGCCGCAGCTGCCGCCGCGCAGCCGCGGCGTGATCGGGCTGCTCGAGGAGAACTGCACGGTCTGCATGCTCTGCGCCCGCGAGTGCCCGGACTGGTGCATCTACATCGACTCGCACAAGGAGACGCTGCCGGCGGTCGACCCGAATGCCCGGGCGCGGACCCGCAATGTGCTGGACCGCTTCGCAATCGACTTCTCGCTCTGCATGTACTGCGGGATCTGCATCGAGGTCTGCCCGTTCGACGCGCTCTTCTGGTCGCCGGAGTTCGAGTACGCCGAGACCGACATCCTGGAGCTGACCCACGAGCGGGACAAGCTGCGCGAGTGGATGTGGACGGTGCCGGCCCCGCCGGCCCTGGACCCGGCCGCCGAGGAGCCCAAGGAGATCGCCGCCGCCCGCAAGGCCGCCGAGAAGCTCGCCGCCGCGGCGGGTGAGGCCTCGTGAGTCCGCTGTTGCTCGCCGCCACCGGGCCGCTCGCGCCCGCCACCCGTGGCTTCCTCTCGCCGACCGGCGTGGAGATCGTCTTCGTCCTGGTCGGCCTCGCCGTGCTGGGCGCCGCCGTGGTCTCGGTGACCACCAAGCAGCTGGTGCACGCCGCACTCTGGCTGGTGGTCGCGCTCGGCGGCCTGGCCGTCGAGTTCCTGCTGCTCACCGCCGAGTTCGTGGCTTGGGTGCAGGTACTGATCTACCTCGGCTCGGTGGTCGTCCTGGTGCTCTTCGGTCTGATGCTCACCAAGGCGCCGATCGGCCGCTCGCCGGACGCCGACTCCAAGAACCGCTGGGTCGCCCTGGGGGTCGCGCTGGCCGCCGCCGGCACCCTGGTGACCCTGGTGGTGGACGCCTTCCGGACCTCCTGGATCGACCTCGGGGCCGGCGGCGGCAGCACCGCAGCGGTCGGCGAAAGCCTGTTCCGGTACTGGGTGCTGCCCTTCGAGGCGCTCTCGGTGCTGCTGCTCGCCGCGCTGGTCGGGGCGATCGTGCTCTCCCGGACCGGGAAGAGCACGGCCAGGCCGCGCGCGGGCAAGCCGCGCAGCACCACAGCCTCGACGACGCGGCAGGAGCGCTGACCACCGATGCACCTCGCCTACCCGGCCGTCCTCGCCGCGCTGCTCTTCAGCATCGGCGTGTACGGCTTGCTCGCCCGGCGCAACACCGTCCTCGTCCTGATGTCGGTCGAGCTGATGCTCAACGCCGTCAACCTCAACCTCGTCGCCTTCGACGCCTGGCTGCGCGACGCGCTGCACGCCGGGCAGGCGCTCACCCTCTTCACCATCACCGTCGCCGCCGCCGAGATCGGTCTGGGCCTGGCCATCGTCCTGCTGGTCTTCCGGACCAAGGGCAGCGCCGACATCGACCGGCTCACCGACCTGGGCGACCGCGCCGCCGAGGTCCCGGCCCAGCCGGGAGCAGCTGACGAAGCGTCGAAGGGCCAGGCCGTCTCGTGAACATCGCCCTCCCCGCGCTGGTCCCGGCGCTGCCCGCGCTCGGTGCTGCCGCCGTCTTCGCCACCGGCCGCCGCGCGCCCGGCTGGACCCGTCCGCTGGCGATCCTGCCGGTGCTGGCCGCCGCCGTGCTGGCCCTGGTCACCGCGCTGCAGCTGGGCACCGGCCGGACCCTGGACGCCGCCACCAGGCTCACCCCCACCGGTGGCCCGGACATCTCGCTGGCGATCCACCTGGACGGCTACACCTCGCTGATCACCGTCCTGGTCGGCCTGGTCGCGAGCTGCGTGCAGATCTACTCCACCGCCTACCTCAAGGCCGACCCGCGCTACCCGTCGTACGCCGCGCTGGTCTCGCTCTTCACCGCCGCGATGTTCCTGGTGGTCTACTCGGGCGACCTGATCGTGCTGCTGGTCGGCTGGGAGGTGATGGGCATCTGCTCGTACTTCCTGATCGGCCACCACTGGGAGACCGCGGACGCCCGGGGCGCCTCGCTCAAGGCCTTCCTGGTCACCAAGCTCGGCGACGTGCCGTTCCTGTTCGGCATCTTCGTGCTGGCCGCGGACGCCCACACCTTCCGGATCTCCGGGGTGCTGGAGACGGCCGCGCACGGCGGACTGCACCACCCGACGCTGATCGCCCTGCTGCTGCTCGCCGGCGTGGCCGGCAAGAGCGCGCAGTTCCCGCTGCACACCTGGCTCCCCGACGCGATGGCCGGCCCGACCCCGGTCTCCGCGCTGATCCACGCCGCCACCATGGTCGCGGCCGGCATCTACCTGGTGGCCCGGCTGCTGCCGGTCTTCCTGCTCTCCGGCGCCGCGCTGGTGGTGCTGTCGGTGATGGCCGCCGTGACGATGATCGGCTCGGCCCTGTGCGCGCTGGCCCAGGACGACATCAAGCGGGTGCTCGCCTACTCCACCGTCGGCCAGCTCGGCTACATGGCCGGCGCGCTGGCCAGCGGCGACCGCGAGGCGGCCGTCTTCCACCTGGTCAGCCACGGCGCGTTCAAGGCGCTGCTGTTCCTGGCCGCCGGCGTGCTGATCCACGCCGCGCACACCAACTCGCTCTCCGCGATGGCCAAGCTGCCCGGACTGCGCGACCGGGTGCCGGACGCCCGCTGGACGCTCGGCATCGGCCTGGTCGCGCTGGTCGGCCTGCCGCCGTTCGCCGGCTTCTTCAGCAAGGAGGCGGTGTTCACCGCCGCCGAGAAGGCCGCCAACGGCGAGGCGCTGACCAACGGCGTCGGCCCGGCGGACGCGGTGCCGCAGGCGGCCGGCTGGATCGTGCTGGTCGCCGCCGCGCTGACCGCGGTGCTCACCGCCGCCTACGCGACCCGGCTGTGGCTGCTCGCCTTCCCGAGTCGGGCGGCCGCGACCGCCGCCGCGACGCCGACCCCCGAACCGGGCGCGCCCTACTCGCCCGAGCTGGACGAGGCCGACCCCGCCCACGCCGAGCCCGCCGCGATGCGCTGGCCGCTCTGGGTGCTGGCGATCCCGGCGATGGGCTTCGGTGTCGCGAGCCTGCGCACCGACTGGCTGCCCAAGCTGCTGGACGGCGGCTCACTGCGCCCCTCGCCGGCCACCGCGGTGATCGGCACCGGCCTGGCCGTGGCCGGCGTGCTGATCTGCTGGGCCACCTGGCGGACTGTCACCGCCCGGGCCGCCAGTGCCGCCCCTGCCCGGGTGGTGGAGGCCGACCCCGGCCGCACCCTGCTCGGCCCGCTCTACGGCCCGGCCCAGCACGGCTTCCGGCTCGACCGGCTGTACAGCCTGCTCTTCGTCCGCCCGACGGTGGCCGCCGCCGAGCTGGTCAAGTTCCTCGACCGCGAGGTGATCGAGGGCTACGTCCAGGGCTCCGGCGGCGCGGCTCGGCTGCTCGGCTGGGTGGTGCGGCGCGCCCAGACCGGCAACGCCCAGACCTACCTGAGCGCACTGCTGGCCGGCGTGGTGCTGATCGCGGTCTTCGTGGCGGTGGGCGCATGATCCTCCGCCAGCCCGTGCTCCTCTGCCAGCCCGTGCCCCTCCGTCAGCCCGTGCCCCTCCGTCAGCCTCTGAAGGCCGGGAGCCCCCGATGAACGCACTCCTCATCGCGCTGCTGCTGCTCCCGCTGCTCGGCGCGGCCGCCACGCTGGCCCCGGCCGGCCTCTTCGGCCCCGACCCCGAGGTCCAGGACCGCCGCGCGCTGCGCTTCAACGCGGTGGTCACCGCACTGGTGCTGGCGCTGGCCGTCGCGCTGGCCGCCGGCTTCGACCACGCCCACCCCAGCCGGATGCAGGGCGTCACCGACGTCCGCTGGATCCCGGCCCTGAACATCCGCTTCCACCTGGGCGTGGACGGCGTCTCGCTGCCGCTGGTGGTGCTCACCGCGCTGCTCACCTTCCTGTGCGCGCTCTACTCCACCAAGCGGCTGCCGAACGGTGCGGGAACCCCGTCGGCGCGGTCCTTCACCGGGCTCTTCCTGCTGCTCGAAGTCGGCATGCTGGCGACGTTCCTGGTGCTGGACCTGATCCTCTTCTTCCTGGCCTTCGAGATCGTGCTGATCCCGATGTACTTCCTGATCGCACGGTGGGGCAGCGGCGCCCGGACGGCCTCGGCCTACCGGTTCATCCTCTACACGCTGCTCGGCTCGGCGGTGATGCTGCTCGGCTTCCTGCTGGTCGGGCTGAACGCGGGCACCTTCGACATGACGGCGCTGGCCGCCGCCCACGGCCAGGGCCTGACGCACAGCACCCAGGTGCTGGCGGCGCTGGCGATCGGCCTCGGACTCGCCGTCAAGGCACCGGCCTGGCCGCTGCACAGCTGGCTGCCCGACGCCCACACCTCGGCGCCGACCGTCGGCTCGGTGCTGCTGGCCGGTGTGCTGCTGAAGATGGGCACCTACGGCCTGGTCCGGGTGCTGCTGCCGATCGTGCCGGACGGCACCGCCACCTTCGCCCCGTACCTGGGCGCGCTGGCCGCCGTCGGCATCGTCTACGGCTCGCTCGCCTGCCTCGCGCTGGCCCGACCCGGGCGCAAGGGCGACCTCAAGCGCCTGATCGCCTACTCCTCGGTCGGCCACATGGGCTTCGTCCTGCTGGGCATCGCCTCGCTGACCCCGGTGGGCCTGAACGGCGCGCTCTTCGCCAACATCGCCCACGGCCTGATCACCGGCCTGCTCTTCTTCATCGTCGGCTCGCTGAAGGACCGTTACGGGACCGCCGACCTCGACACCCTGTCGGGCGAGACCGGCGCGGCGCTGTACGGCCGGGCGCCCAGGCTCGGCGCGCTGCTCGCCTTCGCCGCCGTGGCCAGCCTCGGCCTGCCCGGGCTGGCCGGCTTCTGGGGCGAGCTGCTGGCGATGTTCGGCTCCTTCCACCCCGCCGCGGGCCTGTCCCGCCCGGCCTTCCTCACGTACCTGGTGCTGGCCGGTCTCGGCACCCTGCTGACCGCCGCCTACCTGCTGATCGTGGTTCGCCGGGTCTGCATGGGCGACCCGGCCCAGCGTGCCGCCGCCGAGCCGGCCGAGCTGCGCCCGTACGAGGCGGTCAGCTGGACCCCGCTGGCCGCGCTCACCCTGGTGGCCGGGCTCTGGCCGGCGCTGCTGCTGAGCCTGTCCGACCCGGTCGTCAAGCATCTGCTGGATGTGGGCTGACCGATGACCCTCGCCACTCACCTCCTGGGGCAGCCCACCGTGAACCTCGCCGTGTCGCACCCGGGCGCGCTCATCCAGTCCGTCGACTGGGTGGCGATCGCCCCGCCGCTGATCGCCGGCCTGGCCGCGCTGGCGGTGCTGCTCGCCGACCTGCTGCTGCCGGAGAGCCGCAAGCGGCTGCTCGGTCCGCTGACCGCCGTCGGCCTGCTGCTGGCACTGGCCGCGCTGCTGCCGCTGACCGGCGGCCGACCGCGCAGCACCTTCTGCACCGACTCGGGTTGCTCCTACGTCGCCGATCACTTCGCGCTGGCCTTCCAACTGCTCGCGCTCGGCGGTGCGCTGATCGCCGCGCTGCTCTCGCTGGCCACCGTGGACGAGCAGCGGCTGCCGGCCGGCGAGTACTGGTTCCTGCTGCTCAGCAGCGCCGCCGGGGCCGCCCTGCTGCCCGCCGCCCGCGACCTGGCCACCCTGGTGATCGCGCTGGAGGTGGTCTCGCTGCCCTCCTTCGCGCTGGTCGCGCTCAAGCGGGACGCCAAGGGCGGCGAGGCCGCGCTGAAGTTCTTCCTCTCCTCGGTCACCTCGACGGCGGTGATGCTGCTCGGCGTCGGCTTCGTCTACGCGGCCACCGGCAGCCTGCAGCTGACCGCGATCGCGGACGGCCTGCAGCACCTGCCCGGTCAGCTGAAGCCGCTGGCCGAGGCGGGCGCCATGCTGACCCTGGTCGGCTTCGCCTTCAAGGTGGCCGCCGTCCCGTTCCACTTCTGGGTGCCCGACACCTACGCCGGTGCCCCGCTGCCGGTCGCCGGCTACCTCTCGGTGGTCGGCAAGGCCGCCGGGTTCGCCGGTCTGGCGCTGGTGACCAGCATCGGCCTGCGCCCGTACGGCCACATCTGGGGCCTGCTGCTCGCCGTGCTGGCGGCCGTCACCATGACGGCGGGCAATGTGGCGGCGCTGCGCCAGCGGTCCGACTCGGCGCAGGGCGCGGTGCGGCTGCTCGCCTGGTCCTCGGTGGCCCAGGCCGGCTACCTGCTGGTCCCGCTGGCCGCCGCCGGCTACGCGGGCAGTGCCCACCCGCTGGGCGCCACCCTGGCGTACGCGCTGATCTACGGCCTGGTCAACCTGGGCGCCTTCGGGGTTGCCGCCCTGGTGGCCCGGACCAGCCCGGCCAACCGGCTGGACGACTACCAGGGCCTGTTCAGCCGCGACCGCTGGGCGGCGCTGGCGCTCGCCTTCTTCCTGCTCTGCCTGGCCGGGCTGCCGCCGGGCGTGGTCGGTCTCTTCGGCAAGGTGGTGGTCTTCCGGGCGGCCATCGACGCCGGGCTCGGCTGGCTCGCGGTGGTCATGGCGGCCAATGTGGTGATCGCTCTGTACTACTACCTGGCGTGGACCGCGAAGCTCTTCGCGCCGGCCCCGGTGCAGCTGGCTCCGGTCCGCACGCCGGCCCCGCTGGCCACCACGCTCGGCCTGACCGCGGCCGGCGCCGTGGTCCTCTCGGTGGCGCCGCAGCTGGTGCTCCAGGTGGTCTCCGGCTCGCTCTTCTAGGACCGACCGGGCTGCGGCACCCGTGCTCACGTGGGAGGAAGGGAACCCGGGCCCCGACCTCCTCCGTTGACCATGCACGAGGGATGTGAACAGAGGGCTTCCCACCGCACCACTTGGAGGGGCCGCCGTGCACCGCCAGCACAACGGACTGAGAACAGCCGTCCTACTCGGCGGACTGTCGGCACTGATCCTGGTGATCGGCAGCTTCTTCGGGCGGACCGGACTGATCATCGGCCTGCTGATTGCTGTGGCCACCAACGGCTACGCCTACTGGAACAGCGACAAGCTGGCCCTGCGCGCGATGCGGGCCCGCCCGGTCAGCGAGATCGAGGCGCCCGGCCTGTACCGGATCGTCCGCGAACTCTCCACCTCCGCGCGGCAGCCGATGCCCCGCCTCTACATCTCCCCGACCGAGGCACCGAACGCCTTCGCCACCGGCCGCAACCCGCGCAACGCCGCCGTCTGCTGCACCGACGGCATCCTGCGGCTGCTGGACGAGCGCGAGCTGCGCGGTGTGATCGGCCATGAACTCAGCCACGTCTACAACCGCGACATCCTGATCTCGTCGGTGGCCGGAGCGCTGGCCTCGGTGATCATGTTCCTGGTGCAATTCGCCTGGCTGATCCCGTCCGGCCGCGACGAGGACGACGACGGACCCGGGCTCTTCGGCATGCTCGCCATCATGATCCTGGGCCCGCTCGCCGCTTCGCTGATCCAACTGGCCGTCAGCCGCTCCCGCGAGTACCAGGCCGACGCCGACGGCGCCCGGATCACCGGTGATCCGCTGGCCCTGGCCAGTGCGCTGCGCAAGCTGGAAGCCGGCACCCAGCGGCTGCCGCTGCCGGCCGAGCCGCAGATCCAGACGGCCAGTCACATGATGATCGCCAGCCCGTTCGGCGCAGGCCAGGCGGGCACCCGACTGTTCTCCACCCACCCGCCGATGGGCGAGCGGATCGCCCGCCTGGAACGCATGGCCGGCCGCCGCTGACCCCGAGCTCTCGGAGATCTCCTTGTTCGCCGTCACCCTCACCTACACCGCACCGCTGGACCGCATCGACGCGCTGCTGCCGGAGCACGTCGCCTGGCTGGACCGGCACTACGCCACCGGCGCGCTGCTCGCCTCCGGCCGCCAGGTGCCCCGCACCGGGGGCGTGATCCTGGCCCGCGCCGTCAACCGCCAGGCGTTGGACGCCATCCTCGCCGAGGACCCGTTCGGCCGCGCCGGGGTGGCCGAGTACCAGGTGGTCGAGTTCACCCCGACCAAGGCGGCACCGGGGCTCGGGGCGCTGCTCGAGGGGTGAGCCCCGATGCTGGAGGGGCTCGGCGGCTCGGACTTGGGCCAACGCTCACCCGCCGGTCGGGCCTCGGCCGCCTGACCCATCCCGCCGGTTCACCGGGCGGGGAAGGGAGCGCTGGGGCGGGCCGACCGGCCTGCGGGAGCGGAGGGGACCACCATGTGCGTCAACGGGACCTGCGGGCAGCACGAGCCGCCGGAGCATGATGGGCCGGCGGAGCAGCACGGGTCGGCGGACCGGCATGCCGCGCCGGACCGGCGGGCGCTGCTGCGCGGGGGTCTGCTGGCCGGCGCGGCCACCGCGCTGACCCTGGCACCGGTCTCCTTCGCGGCCGCCGAGACACCGGGCGGCACCCCCGGCAGCACCAGCAGGACCTTGACCGGCCACCTGGACACCGGCGTGGCCGACTTCGTCTACCTGCCCGTCGAGGTCCCCGAGGGGGTCCGGGAGATCGCCGTCTCCTACAGCTACGACAAGCCCGCCGTCCCCGCCGGCACCCCGGGCAACTCCTGTGACATCGGCATCTTCGACGAGCGCGGCACCGAACTCGGCGGCGACGGCTTCCGCGGCTGGTCCGGCGGATTCCGCACCTCCTTCGCGATCAGCAACTCCGCGGCCACCCCCGGCTACCTGCCGGGCCCGGTCAACGAGGGGACCTGGCACATCGTGCTGGGCCCCTACCAGGTCGCGCCCCAGGGCCTCGACTACCAGGTCCAGGTGACCCTCTCGTTCGGTGAGCCCGGTCCGGACGCGCCGGTGAACTACCCGGCGGACCGGGCCAAGGGGCGCGGCCGCGCCTGGTACCGCGGTGACTGCCACCTGCACACCGTCTACTCGGACGGCCGTCGGCTGCCCGAGGAGGTGGCCGCCGGAGCGCGGGCGGCCGGCCTGGACTTCATGGTCTCCACGGACCACAACACCTCGGCCTCGCACGCCGTCTGGGGCCCGCTGGCCGGCCCCGACCTGCTGATCATCACCGGCGAGGAGATCACCACCCGCAACGGCCACTGGCTGGCGCTCGGCCTGGAGCCGGGCGAGTGGGTCGACTGGCGCTACCGGGCCCGGGACAACGCCTTCGCCCGGTTCGCCCGCCAGGTGCACCGCTCCGGCGGCCTGGTGGTGCCCGCCCACCCGTACTGCCCGTACGTCGCCTGCCAGTGGAAGTTCGGCTACCAGGGGGCCGACCTGGTCGAGGTGTGGAACGGCCCGTGGACCTACGACGACGAGTCCGCGGTGGACTCCTGGGACTCGCACCTGGCCGAGGACCTGCGGGCCGGCCGGCCGTGGCTGCCGGCCATGGGCAACAGCGACGCGCACAGCGTCCCGCAGGTGATCGGCTCCCCGCACAACGTGGTGCTGGCCGAGGACCTGACCCGGGACCAGATCCTGGACGGCCTGCGCTCCGGACGCAGCTGGCTGGCCGAGTCCGCCGCCGTGCAACTGGAGTTCACCGCCACCGGGCACGGCCGGCAGGCCGGCATCGGGGAGCGGCTGACGCTGCCGGCCGACGCGCCGGTGGATGTGCGGCTGACGGTCTCCGGTGTGCCGAACGGCACGGTGCGGTTCATCACCGACGAGGGCCAGCTGCACCAGGAGTCGCTGCCCGCCGCCGGAGCCGGCACCGTCAGCTGGCGCACCACGGCCTCGCTGGCCGGCTACGTCCGGGCGGAGGTCCGCCACCCGCTGGCCGACGGCACCCCGGGCAAGGGCAACGCGATGGGCCCGGCGCTGCCCTGGGGGCCGATGGCGGCGCTCACCAATCCGATCCTGCTCAGCGCCGAGCAGCGGTAGTCGGCCGGGGGTTGTCACTGATCGTGGTCACTGGTCGCGGTCGCCGTCCTCCGGGGGCGGCGGCCACTGGGCGGCCGGCTCGCCCGGGGCCAGCCGGGCCACCACCTCGGCCAGCCCCAGACAGGCCTGCTCGATCCTGTTGTAGGTGCTCTTCTGCTCGGCGATGATCGCGGAGAGCAGCAGCCCGGTGAGTGCGGCGCAGCCGTTGAGTGCCTGCAGCACGACCATCTCCGCCACCAGCCCCTGGTTGTCGAACGGCCCGGTGTGGTCCCGGGCGGCCGCGACGGTGAGCACCGAGACCAGCAGCACGCACGGGGCCGCCCCGATCATCTGGTACCTCAGCGCGGCCCAGATCAGCACCGGGAAGACCAGGAAGAGCAGGCTGAGGTGGGTCGAGGTGGCGACCACGGTCACGCCGGCCGTCACGGCCAGCAGCAACAACGGCTCGACCCAGTCGAACGCGCCGGGGTCCTCGGGCATCCGGGCGATCCGCAGCGCGAGCAGCAGCGGAGTGAAGACCAGCACGCCCATCGCGTCGCCCGTCCACCAGGCCGACCAGGTCGACCAGAAGCTGTGCAGCGGCAGCGAGCCGTCCCAGACCAGCACGCAGGTGCCGATGGTCGCGCTGATCAGCATCCCGCCCAGCGCGCCGAGGAAGACCAGCGCCAACCCGTCCCGCAGCCGGTCCAGTTCGATCCGGAAACCGACCCGGCGGAGTATCAGGCAGGCGGCGAGCGGGGCCAGGGTGTTCCCGCCGATGATGCCGATCGAGGAGGGGTGGACCGGGCCGATCGTGGCGATCACCAGGAAGGCGCCGAGTGCGATGCCAGGCCAGACGCCGAGCCCGAGCAGTAGCAGGCAGGTGACCGCGATGCCGGTGGGCGGCCAGAGCGGAGTGACCTTCGCGCCGGCGACCACCACCTGCTGCAGCAGGCCGATCCGGCCGGCGGCGAGGTACACGGCAGCGACCGCGAGGATTTGCAGGCCGAGGACGGAAAGTCGGCGCAGGTCCGGGGGGCGTAGCACGGCAGTGAGCGGCACGCAGTCAACGTATCGGCCGTCGTGCCCGGCGCGACACGCGCGGGGGCGTGTCGGGGGTGTCGCGCGGTGTCGAGCCGCGCCGTGCCGTGTCGAGCCGCGCCGTGCCGCGCCGTGCCGTGCCGTGCCGCGCCGCGCCGCGCCGTGCCGCGCCGTGCCGTGCTGTTCGGTGCCGTTCGGTGTCGTGGGACCTACTCGTCGTGGCGCAGGACCAGGACCGCGGCGTCGTCGGTGTGCCCGGTCAGGTCGGCCACGGTGAGCACGGCGGCGGCCAGCTCGGCCGGGTCGGCCCCCGAGCCGGCCCGCACCACGCGTGCGACCTGCTCGAGACCGGCCTCTATCGGGAACTTCGGGCCCTCGATCACCCCGTCCGTGACCAGCACGAACGCGCCCGAGCCGGTCAGCCGCCGACGGGTCACCGGGTACTTCTCGCCGGGCAGCACACCGAGCGGCAGGCCGCCGTCGTCCTCGCAGAAGCCCCAGCCGCCCTCCTCGGAGGCCCAGATCGGCGGGACGTGGCCGGCCCGGGCGTGCGCCAGCTCCCTGGTCTGCGGGTCGTAGCGCAGGAAACTGCAGGTGGCGAAGAGCCGGGTGTCCAGCGAGAGCAGCAGCTCGTTGGCCCGGCTGAGCACCTCGCCCGGGTCGGCGGCGGTGGCGGCCACCGCGCGCAGACCCACGCGGACCTGTCCCATGAAGGCGGCCGCCTCGACGTCATGGCCCTGGACGTCGCCCAGCGAGAAGGCGAGCGAGCCGTCCGGGAGCTGGAAACCGTCGTACCAGTCGCCGCCGATGTTCAGCCCGTGCCGGGCGGGCGCATAGCGGGCGGCCGAGCGCAGTCCGGGCAGCTGGGGCAGGGCGGCCGGCAGCAGCTCGCGCTGCAGCGCCTCGGCCAGTTCGACCCGGGCCTGCTGCAGCTCCGCCCGCTCCAGGGCCTGCGCGGTGAGCCGACCGAGTTCGGTCAGCAGATCATCCGCGCTCGCGTGGCGGGTGGGGCGGCGTCGGGTCATCGACCCTCCGAGTGCGGCGGGCTGGCAGGTGCCAGAGCCATCCTATGCTCCACCGTCCGGGTGGTCCCCGTCAGCCGAATGGTCCTGTTTTGTGTCCGGTCCCGTCACCGACCGCGACAGCCGTCGGACCACCGCCCGCTGCGGCGGACCCGGCTGCAGGCGAGTTCAGGCCCGCTTCGGGTGGGCCACAACGTCGGGTGCGTGAAACGCTGAGGGCATGAAGGTGATCAATTTCGTCCTCAACGTCCTCTGGTTGATCTTCTGCGGCTTCTGGATGGCCATCGGCTACGCCATCGCCGGCATCATCTGTTGCGTACTGATCATCACCATTCCATTTGGTATTGCCGCCTTCCGGCTGGCCGGCTTCATGTTCTGGCCGTTCGGGCGGACGACGGTGGAGAAGCCGGATGCGGGTGCGGCGTCCTGCGTCGGCAATGTGATCTGGTTGGTCTTCGCGGGCTGGTGGCTGGCGCTCGCTCACCTGGTGACCAGCATCCCGCTCTTCCTGTCGATCATCGGGATCCCGTTCGGCTGGGCCAACCTGAAGATGATCCCGATCTCGCTGATGCCGCTGGGGCGCGAGGTCGTGTCGACGGATCAGGGCTTCGGCGGTCGGTGAGCTACGGCCCGGGCGGGGTGCGGGTACGGTGGGCGGGTTCCGAACGCTCGTACTGAGGGGATCCGGTCGCCTTGCCCAGTTGGCGCACCACCTTGACCGCCGCCGCGATCACCGAGGAGTCGCTGCGGGCTGACTACACGGTGGCGGCACGCCGAGTGCTGCGGCGGGAGCAGGCTCCGTATCTGGCGTTGCGCCTGTTGGCGGCGCCGTCGTTGGTGCCCTACCTGGCGAGCGGGCTGGCCTTCATGAACCTGGTGGACGACCTGGCCGAGAACGGATCGCCGCAGCAACGGGCGGACGGGCTGGGGGCGTTGGGTGATCAAGTGGCGGCGGTGCTGGAGTCCGGCCGGAGCGCGGACCCGGTGCTGCGGGCGTATGCGCACGCGGTGCGTACGCGTGGGCTGCCGGAGCATTGGATATCCGATTTTCTGACCGGTGCGGCCACGGCTGAGGCGGGATTCACCGGCTTCGAGGCCGAGTCCGACTATCAGCAGTATCTGGACGCGTACGCCTGGCCGGGCGTACTGGTCTTCACCGGCCTCCAGTACCGGGGCGGTCCGGACGAGCAACAGGCCCGGGGTTGGCGCCGGTTCGTCGATGCCGCGCAGCGGGTGGACTTCCTGGCCGACCTGGCCGGGGACCTCGCGGCCGGGCGGCTTTGCATACCGCAGGAGCGGTTGGCCGAGCACGGCGTCACCCGGTCCGAGCTGGAGCAGGCGCAGGACCGCCCCGGGGTCCGGGCGCTGCTGGCGGACCAGAGCCGGCGGGCCCGGGAGGCCCTGGCGGCCGCCTCGGACGTGGTCCAGCTGGCCGACCCGGGCCTGCGCACGGTGGCCCGGACCATGACGGAGCTGATGGCGCACCAGCTGGCGGCCGTGGAGCGGGCCGGCGTGGGCGCACTGCGGCGCGACGTCGGCTACGGGGTGCTGGCACCGCTGCGGATCCTGGCCAAGGCGCGCCGGAGCGCGCGCGGCTGAGCCCGTCAGCGGGGGAGCGGGCCCTGCGGGGCGGGCACCGGCTGCGGGGCGGGCGGGCCCACGTAGCGGGCGGCGGGGCGGATGATCTTGGAGTCGGCGGCCTGCTCCAGGATGTTGGCGCTCCAGCCGATGGCGCGGGCCGCGGCGAAGGTCGGGGTGAACATCTCGCGCGGCAGGCCGCACAGGTGCATGACCACGCCGGCGTAGAACTCGACGTTGGTGTGCAGCTCCCGGCCCGGCTTGAGCTCGGCGAGGATCGCCTCCACCCGCTGCTCCACCGTGACGGCGAACTCGATGAGCTCGCCACCGAAGCCCTCGGCCACGGTGCGCAGCATCCGTGAGCGCGGGTCCTCGGTGCGGTAGACGGGGTGGCCGAAGCCCATGATCCGGTCACCGGCGAGCACATGGGCGCGGATCCAGTCGTCGATCCGGTCCGGGGTGCCGATCTCGTCCAGGGTGTCCAGCGCTCGGCTCGGGGCGCCGCCGTGCAGCGGACCGGAGAGCGCGCCGAGTCCGCCGAGCAGGCAGGCGACCAGGTCGGCGCCGGTGGAGGCGATCACCCGGGAGGTGAAGGTGGAGGCGTTGAAGCCGTGGTCCACGGTGGCGATCAGGTACTGCTCGATGGCGCGGGCCTGGGCCGGCTCGGGTTCGCGGCCGGTCAGCATGTAGAGGTAGTTGGCGGCGTACGTCAGGTCCGCGCGCGGCTCGACCGGCTGCTCGCCCTGCTGCAGGCGGTGCAGCGCGGTGAGGATGGTGGGGACCAGCGCGGTGGCGAACAGCGCGTCCTCGATCCGCTGCTCGGGCGCGGTGTCGTAGAGCGGTCGGACGCCCCGGTCGGCGGCGGCGATCGACAGTGCGGCGCCGAGGCCGGCCAGCGGGCCGCTGCGCGCGGTGGCCGCGGCGAGTGCGGGCAGCAGCGGGCGCAGCCCGTCCGGGAGCCGTCGCAGCGGCGCGGTGCGGGCGCGGAAGGCGCTCAGCTGGGCGGCGTCGGGCAGTTCGCCGAGCAGCATCAGGTGCCAGACGTCCTCCAGGCTGCGCTGCTGGGCGAGGTCGATCGCCGAGTACTGGCGGTAGTGGTAGAAGCCCTCGAGTCCGCGGACGTCGCTGAGCCGGGTCTCGGTGACGACGACACCTTTGAGGCCGCGCGGGACCTCGATCTCGGTGGGGTTGATCTCGGTGGGGTTGGTCTCGGTCGCGCTCGCCATGTGACGCCTCCAGGAAGTTCCTTGCTGTCCTCGCTGCCCTCTGTACTCTCCGAGCGTTGATCCATATTGTCAATGTTGATTGAAATCAATGTGAGATACTGCAGTCGACATCAAGGAGGCTGTGTCCATGGCCGAGCACCGCACCCCGCATCACGCCGAGCGGCTGACCACCCAGCAGGTGGCCGAGCTGCTCGGCGTCAAGGTGGAGACCGTGTACGCCTACGCCAGCCGGGGCCAGCTCAGCAGTGAGCGGGCACCCGGCGGCAAGGGCAGTACCTTCGACGCCCGCGAGGTGGCGGCGCTGGCCGGCCGGACCAGGCGCCCGGCCCGCCAGGTGGCCGACGAACCGGTCACCGTGCGGACCGGGCTGACCCTGATCGAGGGCGGTCGGCTCTACTACCGGGGCGTGGACGTCGTGGAGTTGTCGCGTCGGCACGGCTTCGAGGCCGCCGTCGGCTGGCTCTGGGGTCGCGGTACCGACCCGGGCGTCACGCTGCGCGCGCCCGCCGCCCTGACCGCCGTACTGGCCCGGGCCGCCGACGCGCTACCGGCGCAGACCCGGCTGCCCGACCGACTGCGGGTCTCGGTGGCGGTGGCGTCGTCGGCCGACCCGCTCCGCTTCGACCTGCGCGAGGAGAACGTGCTCTCCATCGGCGCGGGGCTGATCGCCGCGATGGTCGAGTCGCTGCCGCCGGCCGGCAGTGCGGTGCGCGGTGACAGCAGCCTGGCCGCGCGCCTGTGGACCAGGCTCACGCCCGTCCCGCCCGCTCCCGGCGCGGTGGCCTGCCTGGACCGCGCACTGGTGCTGATGGCCGACCACGACCTCGCGGTGTCCACCGTCGCGGCCCGGGTGGCGGCCTCGGCGCGGGCCCACCCGTACGCCGTCGTCTCGGCCGGCCTCGGCGCACTGGACGGCCCGCTGCACGGCGCCGTCGGCTCACTCGCCTACCGGCTGCTGAGCGAGGTGCTGGCCAGTGGCGACGCGGTGCAGGTGGTCTCGGAGTACCTGCGGACCGGCCGGTCGATCCCCGGCCTGGGCATCCGGGTCTACCCGGAGGGCGACCCGCGAGCCGCCGCACTGCTCTCCTCGATGCGGCAACTGCCCGACTCCGACCGGGTGTTGCATGCCGTGGAGGCGGTGGTGCGGGCCGCTGCCGGACCAGCCGGCGCCGCCGAACAGCCCGGGCTGCGCCCCAGCGTCGACCTCGCGCTCGCCGCGTTCGCCCTGGCCGTCGGCATGCCGGCCGAGGCGGGTGAGGTGGTGGTCGCTGTCGCCCGGACCGCCGGCTGGTTGGCCCACGCGGTGGAGGAGTACCGCGAGGAGCCGCTGCGGATGCGGGCCCACGGCATCTACACCGGGCCGCCTCCGGAAGGGAGTTGACGCACCGTCAGGACGGGCTGGCAACCTGGACGATCATCTTCCCGATGTTCGCCCCGTCGAGCATGCCGAGGAAGGCGCCGACCACGTTCTCGAAGCCGGTCACCACCGTCTCGTTCGGCACCACCCGGCCGGAGCGGATGTGCGGCACCAGGAAGTCCGTCAACTCCTGCTGCGCGTCCCAGTGGTTGCGGACGTCCCGGTTGATGCAACGGCGGCTTCCATGAATCCCGCTCATGGAAGCCGCCCCCGGAAGCCGTCACAGCCGCCGACCGCGACTACCCCTCCTCCGTCAGCGCCTCCCGCAGCGTGCGGAACTCCGTCGCCAGCCCGTCCAGCGTGTAGTGCGCATTGAGGCCACTGGGGTTCGGCAGCACCCAGACCTCCGTCCCGCCCAGCCCCTCCGGCTGCCGGCCGATCACGGTGCGCGGACGCCCGAAGGCCGTCCGGTACGCGCCGATGCCCAGCACGGCGAGGACCCGCGGCCGCAGCCGCTCCACCCGTTCGGCGAGCGCCACTCCGCCGGCCTCCAGCTCCTCGCGGGTCAGCTCCGCGGCCTTGGCGCTGGCCCGCGCCACCACATTGGTGATGCCGAGCCCGAGACCGAGCAACTCGCCCTGCTCGTCCGGTCGTAGCTGACGGGGCGTGAACCCGGACCGGTGCAGGGCGGGCCAGAACCGGTTGCCCGGACGGGCGAAGTGATGCCCGGTGGCGCCGGACCACAGGCCCGGGTTGATCCCGCAGAACAGCACCCGCAGATCGGGCGCGATGACGTCGGGAATGGTGGTGTCCTGGGCGGCGGCGAGCTGTTCGGGTGTAGGGCGCACGGAGTCCAGTCTGCTACCCGCGCTCCAGCCTGCGTTCCGCGCGGCGGTCCAGCAGCCGCCCCAGGCCGAAGACCACCACTGCCGCGTACGCCCACCCCATCAGGATGTCGATCACGAAGTGCTCGGCCCCGTAGACCAGCGTGAAGGCCATCGCCAGCGGATAGAGCGCCAGCAGCACCCGCAGCCTGCGCCCGGCCGTCGGCCAGAAGAAGAGCGCCAGCAGCATCGGATAGGCGGCGTGCAGCGAAGGCATCGCGGCCACGTCGTTGTCGAACCGGCTGCCGTTCTCGAAGATCGACCCGGCCCGCGGCAGCCCGCTCTGGGTGAGGACGTCGGAGACCACCCGGGTCAGCTGCGGCAGGTGCCCGTTCTGCGCGGTCAGCCACGGCGGGTCGGCCGGATACAGCACATAGGTGGCGAAGGCCGCGAAGGTGAGCGCCAGATAGAGCGCCACCAACCGGGTGAACCGGTCGTGCCGCCGCTTCCAGAGCGCCGCCATCACCACGAACACCGCGAAGAAGTGCGACATGTAGACCGCGGTCGCCGCGTAGTCGTACCAGTGCGGGTGGCCCGGCGTGTACAGCCACTGCTGCAGTCGTACCGTCCACACCTGGCCGAAGCCGACCGCCTTGTCGAACGCCAACTGGGGCGCCCAGTGCACCGCCCACGGCGTGTGCGCGCCGTAGCCGCGGAGCAGCGAGTACGCCCAGACCGCAGCCATCACCGGCACCCAGTCGCGCAGCACCCGCAGCCAGCCGAACCGGTACCCGCTGTGCACGGCCGCCGCGATCAGCGCCCCGATCAGCCAGCAGAAGACCAGGTCGTTCTGGTACGGCACCCCGTTGTCGGCTATGTACCGCCAGAGCGCGAGGAAGTACGCCGGCCAGGCGAGCATCCGCAGGTAGCGGGTCCAGGTGCTTGGTCTGCCCTGAGTTGTCGTGGCTCGTGGCGTGTCGGTGGCGGGACGGGCGGGGTGGAGCAGACTGGTCACCGGTGGCGTCCCCTTCGCGAGATCAACTGGGGGCTTGCCGGGTCAACGTAACGCTCGTTTTTTAAGAATCTCTGAGCCAGCCACTGCCACCGGCCCCCGCCCGCAGCACCCCCGAGCCCGCCGTACCAGCGACAGCCGCCGTGCAGGTACCCATCAAACTCTCAGAAACCAGCCGGCACGCCGAAGGGGCGCCGCCACCGGCGACGCCCCTTTCGTGTCCTGCTCCCGCCACACCGACTAGCGGTAGTTCACGAACTGCAGCGCGAAGTCCAGGTCCTTGCCCTTGAGCAGCGTCTGGACGGTCTGCAGGTCGTCGCGGCTCTTGGAGGAGACCCGCAGCTCCTCGCCCTGGATCTGCGCCTTGACGCCCTTCGGGCCCTCGTCCCGGATGATCTTCGAGATCTTCTTGGCGTTCTCCTGGGAGATGCCCTCCTTGATCGTCGCGAAGATCTTGTACTCCTTGCCGGACAGCTGCGGCTCGCCGGCCTCGACCGCCTTGAGCGACACCTTGCGGGCGATGAGCTTGCTCTGCAGCACGTCGAGGATGGCCTTGACCCGCTCCTCGCCGTCGGCCTTCATCTCGATCTTCTCGCCCGACCGGTCAATCGTGGCCCCGACGTTCTTGAAGTCGTAGCGGGTGGCGATCTCGCGGGAGGTCTGGTTGATCGCGTTGTCGACCTCCTGCATCTCGACCTTCGAGACGATGTCGAAACTGGAGTCGGCCATCTGTGGTGGTCTCCTTGCGAACTCGGCGACTGGCGGCCCCACCCATGCGGGGCACTCACGCCGACAGCCTATCCAGCCCCACCCCACCCAGCCTCCTTGATCATCACGTGACCAATCGAGTGGCGGAGCACCCCCCGTCATCAGGTATCGTTTACCCAGTCGAACGGGGCAGTCCCCCGCAAGACACCAATCCTGGCTGGTTGCCCGAGCGGCCAAAGGGAGCAGACTGTAAATCTGTCGCGCAAGCTACGCAGGTTCGAACCCTGCACCAGCCACAGGATAGAGAAACAGCCCCCGATCTGCGGAAATGCGGATCGGGGGCTGTTTCGTTGTGCACCGCAGTGCTGTCGTCCGCGCGTGGTGCCCTGAGCGGAGTGGTGACTGGACAACGAGGAGGCCCTCGGCGGCGCTGGTCGTCAGCCGCTGACCTCCACCGTGACCAGATAGTCGCGTTGGTCGGGCGCGCACACCATGGCTTCCCCGCAGGTGGTGCGCGTGGTGGTCAGTTGGGCGGTTCCGGCCGCCCGGGCCTGGAAGGAGCTGACCACCGAACCGCATCCGCCGCCGACCGGGCAGGCTCCGTGCGAGCCCGACCCGGTCGGTGCCGGGTGCGAGACCGTGACGGGGGCGAGCACTGCGGGGGCGGAGCTGGTGACCTCGGGCCAGTAGGTGCTGTGCAGCGTGACCACCACGGAGGTGCCGACCCTGGTGTGCACCGTGGTGTGGTTGGCGGCCTCGTCCAGGTTCAGCACCGCGGGGCTGGCCGAGGGCGGGACGCTCACCGAGGGGGACGACGCCCCCGACCCGCAGGACGCCAGCGTCAACGCCACCCCGAGCGCCGCCGCTCCCATCAGAATCCGGTTGGCCGGCATTCCCGTCACCTCCACTACTCGCGCCCCGCGAAGCTGCGGACCTCGATCAGACGCGCCGGCCGCCGTTTCGGATCCGGGCGAGCACAGGTCCACGGCCGCGCCGGTTTGTCCGCATACGCTCGCGGTTGTGTTCAATGTGCCTTCGGTGCTCAAGCGTCTCGTGATCGGCAAGGCCATGCGCAGCGAGGAGCTGGGCGAGACCCTGCTCCCGAAGCGGCTGGCGCTGCCGATCTTCGCCTCGGACCCGCTCTCCTCGGTGGCCTACGCCACCCAGGAGATCCTGCTGGTGCTCACCCTCGGCGGCACCACGTTCCTCTACCTCACGCCGTGGGTCGCGGCCGCCGTGGTCGCGCTGATGGCGGTCGTGGTGCTCTCCTACCGCCAGGTGGTGCACGCCTACCCGAGCGGCGGCGGCTCCTACGAGGTGGTCTCCCACAACCTCGGCGCGAGCGCCGGCCTGGTGGTGGCGGCCTCGCTGCTGGTCGACTACGTGATGACGGTGGCGGTCTCGGTGGCGTCCGGGGTGGACAACATCATCTCGGCCTTCCCGGGCATCGCCAGCTTCCGGGTGCTGATGGCGGTCGGCTGCGTCGCGCTGCTGGCCGCGGTGAACCTGCGCGGGGTGCGCGAGTCCGGCAAGGCGTTCGCCGCGCCGACGTACCTGTTCATCACCGGCATCATGCTGATGGTGATCACCGGCGTGGTCCGGATCGCGTTCGGCCACGGCCCGGTCGCGGCCAGCGCCGGGTACGGGATCATCCCGGCCGACCACAAGGACACGCTGGCGGGGCTGGGCCTGCTGATGCTGGGCCTGCGCGCCTTCGCCTCCGGCTGTACCGCGCTGACCGGGGTCGAGGCGATCTCCAACGGCGTGCCGGCCTTCCGCAAGCCGAAGTCGAAGAACGCGGCCACCACGATGTCCGTGATGGGCATCACCGCGGTGGTGATGTTCATGGGCATCACCGCGCTCGCGCTCACCTCGAAGATCCACATCACCGACGACGCCTGCCGGCTGACCGGCTTCCCGGGAGACTGCCACAGCGCCCCGCAGCAGACCGTGATCGCCCAGCTGGCCTCCGCGATCTTCGGCGGCGACCACAGCGTGCTGTTCTACTTCATCCAGGCCGTCACCGCGCTGGTCCTGGTGCTGGCCGCGAACACCGCCTTCAACGGGTTCCCGCTGCTCGCCTCGATCCTGGCCCAGCACCGCTACCTGCCCCGGCAACTGCACACCCGCGGCGACCGCCTCGCCTTCTCCAACGGCATCATCGCGCTCGCGGTGGTGGCCGGCGGCCTGCTCTGGCTCTACGGCGCGAACGTCACCAGCCTGATCCACCTCTACATCCTGGGCGTCTTCACCTCGTTCACGCTCTCCCAGATCGGCATGGTCCGGCACTGGAACCGGACGCTGGCCACCGAGACGGACGGCAAGGTCCGGTCCGGCGCCCACCGGTCCAGGGTGATCAACGGCTTCGGCGCGGTCACCACCGCGCTGGTCCTGGCGATCGTGCTGCTCACCAAGTTCACCCAGGGGGCCTGGCTGGCCGTGGTGGCGGCGATCGTGCTCTGGGTGATGATGCGCGGCATCCGCCGGCACTACGACGCCGTCGCCGACGAGCTGACCGTGGACGACCCGCACGCCGAGTCGGTCCGTCCGTCCAAGGTGCACGGCATCGTGCTGGTCTCCAAGCTGCACAAGCCGACCCTGCGGGCGATCGGGTACGCGGAGGCGTTCCGCCCGGACTCGCTGGAGGCGGTCAGCGTCTCGGTGGAGAAGGAGTCCACCGAGGAGCTCGAGGCCAAGTGGGAGGAGTTCGACGTCCGGGTGCCGCTCAAGGTGCTGGACTCGCCGTTCCGCGAGATCACCAAGCCGGTGGTGGCGTACGTCCGCTCGGTGCGCCGCAGCAGCCCGCGGGACGCGGTGGCGGTGTTCATCCCGGAGTACGTGGTCGGCCACTGGTGGGAGCACCTGCTGCACAACCAGTCCGCGCTCTGGCTGAAGAGCCGGCTGCTCTTCACCCCGGGCGTGATGGTGATCAGCGTGCCCTGGCAGCTCTCCTCGGCGCCGCACGCCGACCACCCGGCCCGCCGGGCCCCCGGCTCGGTCCGCCGCGGCGAGCCGGCCGGCAACCGCTCGGCGCGCGAGGCGATCAAGGCTCCGGAGAACGTCTGAGCGGTCCCGGAGAACGTCTGACCGCCGATCCGCCACCCCCGGGGGCGCTAATGATCCGTCAAGACCGTTGCACGGGGTGCCACAGTCGGGCCGGTGCGGCGCAGAATGCGGGATGACGCCGGGTCAGGAGCCCGGAGCGGTGTCGGGGGAGAGGCGCGCGGCCATGGCAACGGGGACCAGTACAGCGGCAAGACCACGGGAAGCGGAGAGACCGAGGAGCGCGGCCGCCGCCCCGATCCGGACCGGCGCCCCGAACCGGGCCACCGCCCCGATCCGGACCGGCGCCCTGAGCCGCCTGCGCGCCGCCGTCCTCGGCAGCACCCCTCGCCAGGTCCGCACCCTGACCGTCACCGCGCTGACCACGGTGCTGGTCTTCGCCGCCGTCGTCGGCACCGTGCTGAGCGGCACCCGGGACAGCACGGACGCGATCGGCCTGCGCGCGGCCCCCCAGGCGGTGCGCGCCGCCGACCTCTACTTCGCGCTCAGCGACCTCGACGCGCAGGCCGCCAACCTGCTGCTGGTCGGCGCCGACCAGGACCACTTCGCCCAGCGCAAGGCCGTCAGCGACCTCTACAACCAGCGCCGCGCCCAGGCCGACGCCGACCTGGAGCAGGCCACCGAGGCCGCCGCCGGCGACCCGGGAGCCCGCAGGACGGTCAGCGGCCTGCTGGACGCGCTCGGCCAGTACGAGGCCCTGGTCGCCCGCTCCGACCTGCAGGAGACGGTGGCCAAGGCGGCGCCGGGACAGCCGCCGGCCGACGCGCTCGTCTCCTACCAGCAGGCCACCGACCTGCTCCGGCAGGAGCTGCTGCCCGCGGCCGACCAGGTGGCCGGCGACAACGAGGCCACCGTGACGCGGATCTACGCCGGGCAGCGGGCCGACCTCGGCAAGGGCCGGACCTGGCTGCTGGTCACCGGACTGCTGGCACTGGGTGCCCTCGGCGCGCTGCAGCGCACCCTGACAGTCCGCTACCGCCGCCGGGTCAGCCCGCCGCTGGTGGGCGCGCTGCTGCTCACGGCGATCGGCCTCGGCTACGGGCTCACCCTGGCCGCCGATGCGCAGGACCAGCTGCACACCGCCAAGGCCAACGCCTACGACTCGGTGATCGCGCTCGGCCGGGCCCGCGCGGTGGCCTACGACAGCAACGCCGACGAGAGCCGCTGGCTGGTCGACCACAACCGGGCGGCGGCCTACCAGCAGAGCTTCTTCGACAAGACCCAGCAGATCGTCCGGCTCGACGGCACGACGCTGAACAGCTACGACGACGCGCTCGCCAAGGTGGTGGACGCGCACCGGGCGAGCCCCCGGGTGCTGGGCTTCACCGGGTACCTGGGCGACGAGCTGCGCAATGTCACCTTCCCCGGTGAGCAGCAGGCCGCGGACCGGGTGCTGACCGCGTTCCAGACCTACCAGCGGGACGACCGCAGGATCCGGGTGCTCCAGCAGCAGGGCCGGCTCGGCGAGGCCATCGCCTTCGACACCGGCACCGCCGAGGGCCAGTCCAACGGCGACTTCGCCCAGCTCAGCGACGCCTTCGACAAGGTGATCGCGATCAACCAGCAGGCCTTCGACCGGACGGTCCGGCAGAGCGACGCCGAGCTCGGGGCCGGCGCCGCCGTCTGGCTGGCCCTGCTGGTCGCGGGGACCCTCGCCCTGACCGTGCTGGCGGTCCGCCCCCGCCTGCGCGAGTACCGCTAGCGGTGGTGCCCGCCCTGGCGGGGGAGGGCCAGGGCGACGGTGTCGGCGAACTCGCGGACCGCACTGGTGCGGGAGACCACCCGGCCGCCGTGCACCACCAGGCGGCTGTGGCCGCCGGACAGGGCGCCGGCCAGGCTGTCCCCGCGCACGGCCAGCAGCTCGGCGGGGAAGCCGGCGTCCACCCGGACCGGCGGCAGGCCCATCAGCAGCCGGGCCTGCCCGCTGACCGCCTCGTAGGCGGCCGTCGCGCTCAGCGCCCCGCCGGCCGCCAGCAGGTAGGCGGCCTCCAGCGGATCGGCGCGGCCCACCGGGTTGACGGCGTCCCGCAGCGCACCGCTGCCCGCCGCCAGCGGCAGTTGATGATCCGTCAGTTCACGTACCACCGCCGGGGTGAGCCCGCCGGGCGGGCCGTCCAGCGCGCCGCAGGCGCCGTTCTGCGGCAGGCAGACCACCCGGGCGCCGGCCGCGCGCAGCGCAGCGCCGCCGCCGGGCCCGAGCCGGTCGCACGGGCCCACCGCGAACCGTGGCCGCAGCGGGGCCAGCAGGGCGGTGAGCCGGGCCAGCTGGCCGGGGTCGCCGCCGCGCAGGTGCAGGTCGACCGGGCAGTCGAACTCGGCCGCCAGCTCGGCCACCACCTGGACGAAGCCGACCGGGTCCGGGTCCAGCTCGGGGCAGCCGCCGACCGCGTCCGCGCCCAGTCGCAGCGCCTCGCGCAGCGCGGCCCGGCCGTCGGCGCCGACCGTGCCGGTGAGCAGCCGGGGAACCGCCACCGCCTGCAGCTCGGCCAGCCCGCGCAGGGCCTGGCGGGCGGTGAGGACCGCCTCCAGCCGGCGCAGGCCGTGCACGTCGCCGATCCGTACGTGGGTGCGCTGGGCGGTGGCGCCGTAGCCGAGCGAGGTGAGGGCCGCCTCGGTGACCCGGCGGATCAGCTCGCCCGGGCTCTCGGCGCCCGGCGCCGTCGGCGGGGCCGTGGGCGGGGCGACCGGGCGGGCCGCGTCCGCGAACGCGGGCGGGGGCAGCGCGGTGAAGGCGGTGTCGTGGTGGGCGTGCGGCTCGGCGGGCGCGGCGAGCAGCAGATAGCCCGTCAGGTCGATCCGGGCGCCGGCCGCCACGGCCGGCTCGTGCTCGCCCGCCAGGCTGATCGCGCTGCCGCAGGGCAGGGCCGACTGCGGCAGCGGGCCGAGGCTGCCGGCGGTGCCGACGGCCTGGATCCGGTCGCCGCTGATCCGCACGTCCACCACCCGGCCGTCGGCCAGTCGGGCACCGGCCAGCAGCAGCACCGGGCCGTGCCCGAGCGGATTGCCGCCGGAGCTGCCCGGTCCGGCCGCGCCCGAGTCCGACCGGTTGCCGTGCTGCGGTCCGTCGGGAGATGCGCTGTCCGCGTTCATCGGCCGACTCCTCTCAGCGACAGGACCCCAGGGCCCGGGTCTGGAAGATCAGTGGCGGTCGAGCCTATGGTCAGCGTGCGCGCGATGCCCGCAGGCTCGCGCGTCAGGCGCGCTGCGACCGCATCGGGAGTCGAACGCCCCACCCGGGGTCGCTCGCCCGTGCGAGCCCGCCGACCTGCGATCTTGCGGTCGGGATACGGATTTCACCTCTGGCCCGGAAGCGTGTAATCTCTTCCTCGTTCAACCGGTTCGCCCCTATAGCTCAGTCGGTAGAGCGTCTCCATGGTAAGGAGAAGGTCTGCGGTTCGATTCCGCATGGGGGCTCTGATGGACGGGCTTCACCTCGGTGAAGTGCGATCATCAAAGCGGTGTAGCTCAGTTGGTAGAGCAAGCGGCTCATAATCGCTGTGTCACCGGTTCAAGTCCGGTCACCGCTACCCCGCGTAGTCGGTCGGGAGATCGAACTCCCGATCGGCTACTCTTGTTGTGTCATCACCCATTGTCCAAGGAAGGCACTCCCGTGGCTGCCACCGATGTCCGCCCGAAGATCACGCTGGCCTGCGTGGAGTGCAAGGAGCGGAACTACATCACCAAGAAGAACCGGCGTAACGACCCGGACCGTCTTGAGATGAAGAAGCACTGCCCCCGCTGCAACTCGCACACCGCGCACCGCGAGACCCGCTGACCCCCTAGGGCGTCGCCGGGCCTGGCAGTGATCAGGTCATCGACTTCAGGCCGCACCCTTCGGGGTGCGGCCTGAAGTCGTTTCTGCACACGCACAACTGAGGAGTAGTCCATGGCGCTCGACCCCTCCTTCATCGGGCGGACCTACCCGCCCACTGAACCGTACGAGGTGGGCCGGGAGAAGATCCGGGAGTTCGCGGTCGCGGTGGGCGACCCCAACCCGGCGTACACCGAACGGGAGGCGGCCAAGGCGCTCGGTCACCCGGACGTGATCGCGCCGCCGACCTTCCCGTTCGTGCTCACCTACGCGGCCGCCGCCCAGGTGGTCGAGGACCCGGAGCTGGGCCTGGACTTCAGCCGGGTGGTGCACGGCGACCAGAAGTTCGCCTACACCCGCCCGCTGCGGGCCGGCGACCGGGTGCGGGTGGAGATCGCCATCGACAACATCAAGTCGCTGGCGGGCAACGACGTGCTGACCGTGCGTGGCGAGGTGGTCGAGGAGAGCGGCGAGCACGTTGTGACCTCCATCATGACGCTGGTCGCCCGGGCGGCCGACGAGCAGGCCGACGAGAAGGCGGGAGAGCAGTGATGGCTGTCAGCTTCGACGAGGTCGCGGTCGGGACCGAACTGCCCGCGCAGTCCTTTCCCGTGAGTCGCGCCACACTGGTGCGCTACGCGGGTGCCTCGGGCGACTTCAACCCGATCCACTGGAACGAGAAGTTCGCGGTAGGGGTCGGCCTGCCGGACGTGATCGCCCACGGGATGTTCACCATGGCCGAGGCGGTCCGGGTGGTCACCGACTGGACCGGGGACCCGGGCGCGGTGGTCGAGTACGGGGTGCGGTTCACCCGGCCCGTGGTGGTGCCCAATGACGAGGCCGGGGCGGTGATCGAGGTCTCCGGCAAGGTGGCCAAGCTGCTGGACGGCCGCCGGGTGCAGGTGGACCTGCTGGTCACCAGTGCCGGGCAGAAGGTGCTCGGGATGTCGCGCGCGGTGGTCCAGCTCGGCTGATTCACCGCTCCACGCCGCCCTCGGGAAGCCCCGGGGGCGGCGTTTTCGTTTTCACACCCACCTTCCACAGTTGAACATCGGCAGTGTCTGCCAGCTTTCTCACCGGAAGCTCCCAGTGTGCGGCAATTCCCGCTCTGACGTGCGGTTTTCTGGTAGACAGCGCGTCAACTAGCTGGGTTTACCGATTTCCTGACTATCTATCAAATCGGATTTGACGAGCCGCCTGTAGGTGACCCGCCGTGTTTACACACGGTTAGTTGCGCGGTCAGTTCCCCCCGACGTACGGTCCTGACCAAGACCTGGAGCGCTGGCATACAACCTGGTCAGCCAGCGGTCGCGGGTCCACGGCAGTCGGGCCCGGCGCCTCCGGTGCCGTCCTGTGTCGAATTCGGCCGCCCCGGCACCAGTCTGTCCGGATCACTGAATGTCCGTATTCAGACGGCCCGCCATCCACCGTCAGCCAAGCCTCATTCACTGCATTTCATCGTCATTCAGCGCCATTCACAGGTCGAACAGACCGGTTTCCGGGCTGCTCGACGCCCTTTTTCAGAGCTATTCCTGACGGCCCGTCCGGGCCCACGATCAGGGAGGGACATCCCGTGTCCGTAGTGTCAGCGGCCGAGGCCCAGCAGTGGCTGATCGAGAAGATCGCCCATCGCCTCGGGGTGCCGCAGAGCGAGATCGCACCCGAGCAGTACTTCGACGAGCTGGATCTGGACTCCACCGAAGCCCTGATCCTGGCCGGTGAGCTGGAGAACTGGCTCGGCTTCGAGCTGGGCAGCACCACCCTCTGGTACCACCCGACGGTCAAGGACCTGGCCGAGTACCTGGCCCAGGAGTCCGCGTCGCAGGCCGAGGGCCGGCATGCGGCCTCGGCGTAACGCGGGCCCGGCCGCCGTCCACCGCCTGCGGGCGGCGGCCGGCGGGCGCGGCACGGTCTACCTGGTCCACCCGGGGGCGCTGGCCGCCGGTGTGCACCAGAGCCTGGCCGGGGCACTGCCGCCCGGGGTCGGGCTGACCGTGCTCGACCTGTCCGGGCTGCCGGAGTACTTCGAGGCCGCGCTCACCGGCGGGCGGGCCGACACCACGGTGGAGGCCCTGGCCGACCGGCTGGCCGCCGAGCTCGACGCCGAGCTGGACGCCGAGCTGGACGCCGAGCTGGACGCCCGGTCGGACACCCGGCCGGACGCCACCGAGGCCTACACGCTGGCCGGTTGGTCCTTCGGCGGAGTGGTGGCCCAGGCCATGGTGGAGCGCCGGCCCGCCGAGCGGCGCCCGCGCGAGCTGGTGCTGCTCGACAGCATCGCGCCCACCGAGGCCTACCAGCAGCCCGACGACGCCCTGCAACCCCCGTTGCTGCTGGGCTGGTTCGCGATGTACCTGGGCGCCAAGCGGGGGCGCCCAGTCGACCTCGACCCGGACCGGCTGGCGCACTGCGACACCGAGGACGGACTGCTGCTGGTGCTGGACGCGGCAGTGGCCGGCGGAGCCCTGCTCCCCGACACCCCGCTACCGGGCCTGCGCAAGCTCTACGACACCTACGTGGACGGGCTGTTGCGCAACAACCGGCTCACCGCCCCCTACCGCCCGCGGCCCTCCTCGGTGCCACTGGTGCTGGTCACCGCCGAGCGCAGCCTGCTCCCGGGCGACCGCACGCTCGGCTGGCCGCCGCTCGCCCCGCACGGACTGACGGTCCATCAGAGTCCGGGCGACCACTACACGATGCTCACCAGGCCGGACGCGTCGGCGCTGATCTCGCGGTTGGTCAGCCCGGCCGAGTACCGCTGACACCGCCCGCGCCGCACCCGTTCGGTCACCCCGCTCCCTCCCCTGGGCCGTCCCCGGCCCGAAGAGACCAAGAGAGCCCTGCCGTGAACGATTCGCAGCCCAGCAATCCGTCACCCATACCCTCGGCACAGTCGCGCTCGGACGATGATCTGGACCGCAGACTGGCCAGAAACCCGATCGCCATCGTGGGCCTGTCCGCCCTCTACCCCAAGTCCCGTGACCTGCGGGAGTTCTGGGGCAACGTGGTGGCGGCGGCCGACTGCATCGAGGACGTCCCCAGCACGCACTGGGACGTCGCCGAGCACTACGACCCGGACCCGGCCGCGCCCGACAAGACCTACGCCAAGCGCGGCGGCTTCATCCCGCCGGTCGCGTTCAACCCGATGGAGTTCGGCCTGCCGCCGACCACGCTGGAGGTCACCGACGTCCTGCAGCTGCTCAGCCTGGTGGTCGCCCGTGACGTGCTCAAGGACGCCGGCGCCGACCAGCCCTGGTACGACCCCGAGCGGACCGGCGTGGTGCTCGGCATCACCGGCGCCAACCAGCTGACCCAGCCGCTCTCCGCGCGCCTGCAGACGCCGGTGCTCAAAGAGGTGGTCCGCAGCTGCGGGCTGAGCGAGCGCGACGCCGAGGAGATCGCCGAGAAGTTCAAGTTGGCCTTCGCGCCCTGGGAGGAGAACTCCTTCCCCGGCATGCTCGGCAACGTGGTGGCCGGGCGGATCGCCAACCGCCTCGACCTCGGCGGCACCAACATGACCATCGACGCCGCCTGCGCCAGCTCGCTCGCCGCCACCAAGGCCGCGGTCAGCGAACTGCTCGAGGGCCGGGCCGACACCATGCTGGCCGGCGGCTGCGACGCCGAGAACACCATCTTCATGTACCTCTGCTTCAGCAAGACCCCGGCCTTCTCCAAGAGCGGCCGGATCCGCCCGTTCGACCAGGACGCGGACGGCACGCTGATCGGCGAGGGCATCGGCATGCTGGCGCTGCGCCGGCTCGCCGACGCGGAGCGGGACGGCAACGAGATCTACGGGGTGATCCGCGGCATCGGCACCTCCAGCGACGGTCGGTTCAAGTCGATCTACGCGCCCCGCAAGGAAGGCCAGATGGTGGCCCTGCGGCGGGCGTACCAGGACGCCGACGTCTCGCCGGCCGCGGTCGAGCTCTTCGAGGCGCACGGCACCGGGACGGCGGTCGGGGACGCCACCGAACTCTCGGCGCTGGCAGCGGTGGTGGCCGAGGCCACCGAGGAGCAGCGGTTCGCCGCGGTGGGCAGCGTCAAGTCGCAGATCGGGCACACCAAGGCGGCGGCCGGCGCGGCCGGGATGATCAAGCTGGCGCTGGCGCTGCACCACAAGGTGCTGCCGCCCACCATCAACGTCGAGCAGCCCAGCTCGGCCGTCGGCGGGCCGTTCTACGTCAACACCGAGACCCGGCCGTGGATCAAGGACCCGAACCGGCCGCAGCGGCTGGCCGCGATCTCCTCCTTCGGTTTCGGCGGCACCAACTTCCACTTCGTGCTGCAGGAGTACGGCGAGGGCCAGGACCTGCAGGTGATGTTCCCGGTCGCGCAGGCGCAGCTGTGGCACGCGCCGGACGCCGAGGCGCTCGCGACGCTGCTCGCCTCGGGCGCGCCCGGGGTGCCGAACGCGGCAGCGGTCCCGGCCGACCACGCCCGAGTGGCGCTGGCCGCACGCGGCGAGGCGGAGCTGACCGAGCTGCGCGAGCTGGCCGTGCGGGAGCTGCGGCAGCGCGGCGACGCCCAGGAGTGGGCGCACCCCAAGGGCGTCTGGTACCGGCGGCGGGCCGCCGAGCTCGGCAAGGTCGGGGCGCTGTTCGCCGGCCAGGGCAGCCAGTACGTGAACCCCGGGCACCGCGCGGTGCTCGCGCTGCCGCCGCTGCGGGCCGCCTTCGACCAGGCCAACCGGCACTTCACCGGCAGCGACACGCTGGCCCGGGCGGCCTTCCCGCCGCCCGCCTTCGACCAGGCCGCCCGGACGGTGCAGGAGGCGGCGCTGCGGCGCACCGAGTACGCGCAGCCCGCGATCGGCGCGCTGTCGGCCGGGCAGTTCCGCTACCTGACCGAACTCGGCTTTGCCGCCGACGGACAGCTCGGGCACAGCTTCGGCGAGGTGACCGCGCTCTGGGCGGCCGGCGCGCTGGGCGACGAGGAGTACTTCGCGCTGGCCCGGGCCCGTGGGGCGGCGATGGCGCCGCCGGCCTCCGAGGCTGCCGGTGACTTCGACCCGGGAGCCATGGCGGCGGTTGCCGCGGATGACCAGACCGTCAGCCAACTGCTCAGCGAATATCCCGAGTTGATGGTCTGCAACCGCAATGCGGCGGACCAGGTGGTGGTCGGCGGCGCAACCGCCGCGGTGGAGCGGCTGGTCGCGGCGGCGGGCACGAAGGGCATCCGGGTCAGCCGGCTGCCGGTGTCGGCGGCCTTCCACACGCCGTTCGTGGCGCATGCCGTGGAGGCCTTCCGGACGGCCGTGGAGCGGGTCGAGGTGCGCGAGCCCCGGACGCCGGTCTTCGCCAACACGCCGGGCGGCGCCTACGGTTCGGACCTCGCCGCGAACCGGACGCTGCTCGCCGAGCAGCTGGTCAACCCGGTGCACTTCGCCGACCGGGTCGAGGAGATGTACGCGGCCGGGTACCGCACCTTCGTCGAGTTCGGGCCGCAGGGCGTCCTGACCAAGCTGGTTCGCCGGATCCTCGGCGAGCGGCCGCACCAGGCCGTCCAGCTGGACGCCGGACCGGGCGGCGACGCGGACCTCGCGATGAAGCGGGCGGTCGCGCAACTGGGCGTGCTCGGCCTGCCGTTGGCGTTGGCCGACCGCTATGTCGCGCCGGTGGCCGAGGCGGCGCCGAGCAAGGGCATGACGGTGCTGCTCAACGGCATCAACTACGTCTCCGAGCCGCGAAAGGCGGCGTACCGGGAGGCGCTGGAGAACGGGTACCGGGTGGCGCTGCCGAGTGCGCCCGCGCCTGCTCCGGCGGCCGTTCCCGCATCTGCGCCGGTGCCCGTGCCCGCACCGCCCGCTCCGGCGGCGGTGGCTGTGCCGGTGACGGCGCCGGTGGCGGTGCCGACCCCTGCTGTCGAGACCACGGTGACCGCTGTGTCGGTCCCGGCTCCCAACCAGGAGAACCTGCCTGTGGACCACGAACACCAGCCGGACCGGCTGGCCGAGCTGATCGCCGACCATCTGGCGCTGCACGACGACTACCTCAACGGACAGCTGCAGAGCGCGCAGCGGCTGGCCGGGCTGCTGGAGAACGCGGCCGACCAGGGCCGGGTGGACGAGGTCCTGCCCGGGGTCACGGCCGTCAAGGAACACGGGCTGGCGATCGGGCGCACCCACCTGCGGGCCAACGAGATCCTGCGGGACCTGGCGGCGCTGGAACTGGTGCCGGGAACGGGCGCGGTGGCGCCGGTCGCCCCGGTGGCGCCCGCTGCTCCGGTGACGCCGGCGGCGTCGGTCGCTGCCCCGGTGGCCGCTCCGGTGCCTGCGGTGGCGGTGGCGCCCTCGCTGCCGCCGATGGCGCTGCCCGCACCGGCGGTGCAGGCCGCTGCTCCGGCGACCGAGCCCGTTGCGGCTCCCGTTCCTGCTGCCGCTCCTGCCGTTCCTGCCGCTGCTCCTGCCGGTTCCGCTGTGACGGCCGAGCGGGTCGCCGAGGCGCTGTTGGTGGTGGTGGCGCAGAAGACGGGTTACCCGGCGGAGATGCTCGAGCTGGGGATGGATGTCGAGGCGGACCTGGGGATCGACTCGATCAAGCGGGTCGAGATCATGGGTGTGCTCTCGGAGCAGTTCCCGAGCGATGCGCCGGTGGGCCCCGAGCAGTTGGGCGAGCTGCGCACGCTGGGCCAGATCGTGGAGTTCATGGTCGGTGTCGCGGCGGCTGCGCCGACCGCTGCCGCCTCTGCTGCTCCTGCCGGGGCCGGTGTGACGGCCGAGCAGGTGGCCGAGGCGCTGTTGGCGGTGGTGGCGCAGAAGACGGGTTACCCGGCGGAGATGCTCGAGCTGGGGATGGATGTCGAGGCGGACCTGGGGATCGACTCGATCAAGCGGGTCGAGATCATGGGTGTGCTCTCCGAGCAGTTCCCCAGTGACGTCCATGTGGGCCCCGAGCAGCTCGGTGAGCTGCGCACGCTGGGCCAGATCGTGGAGTTCATGGCCGGTGTCGCGGCCGCTCCGGCTGCCGCTGCCGCTGCCACTGCTCCGGCGGCCTCCGCTTCGGCCGGTGTGACGGCCGAGCAGGTCAGTGCCGCGCTGTTGGCGGTGGTGGCGCAGAAGACGGGTTACCCGGCGGAGATGCTCGAGCTGGGGATGGATGTCGAGGCGGACCTGGGGATCGACTCGATCAAGCGGGTCGAGATCATGGGCGTGCTCTCCGAGCAGTTCCCGAGCGACGTCCATGTGGGCCCCGAGCAGCTCGGTGAGCTGCGCACGCTGGGCCAGATCGTGGAGTTCATGGCCGGCGGCCCCGCGAGCGCTCCGGCGCCGGCCGCCACGCAGCAGCCCGCAGCCGAGCAGCCCGCAGCCGCGCCCGGGGTCACGGAGCAGCCTGCCAAGGAGCAGCCCGCCAAGGAGCCCGCGGCGCCCCGTCCCGGCGCGATCGGCCGCGCTCAGGCCGTGCTCGCCGAACTCCCACACCCCGACCGCCTGGTGGCCGCCTACCCGGCCGGTGCCGGCGCGCTGCTGATCGACGACGGCGGCGACCTCGTCCCGGCCGTGGCCGAGCGCCTGCGGGCGACCGGCTGGCAGCTGCGGGTGCTGCGACTGCCCTCGGTGTCCCGCACCGTCGAGGGTGCCGTCGACTTCTCGCTCAGCGGCTGGGGAACCACCGAACTCGCCGAGCGCACCGAGGAGTTGCTGGCCGAGCGGGTGTCCCTGGTGATCGCCTTCGGCACCCGCCAGGACAGCGACTGGGCGGAGGGCGTCCGCCGCCTGGCGCACGCCCTGCTGGTCGCCAAGCACCTGGTCGAGCCGCTGACCAAGCAGGCCGCCAACGGCCGGGCCGGCTTCGTCACCGTCACCCGGCTCGACGGCGCCTTCGGCCTCAGCGGCGTCGCCGAGCAGCTGGTCCCGGCCGGCGGCTACGGCGGCCTGGCGAAGACGCTCTCCGTCGAGGCGCCCGAGCTGTTCTGCCGGGCCCTGGACCTGGCGCCCTCGCTGGATCCGGCCGCGGCCGCCGACTTGGTCCTGACGGAGCTTCAGGACGCCTCGGTCAGCCCCGTCCAGGTGGCCCGCGCCGCCGACGGCCGGCGGTACGAACTGACCCTCGGCGAGCGTCCGTCGACGCTGGCGCACCAGGAGAGCGGCCCGCTGCCCGCGCCGACCTCCGAGGACCTGCTGGTGGTCACCGGCGGCGGCCGCGGCATCACCGCGGGCTGCGTGATCGACCTGGCCAAGGCGCACCGTCCCGGCCTGCTGCTGCTCGGCCGTACCGCGCTCGGCGAGGAGCCGGCCTGGGCGGCCGGTCTGACCGGCGCCGCCGAGCTGAAGGCGGCCGCCGTCGCCCAGCTGAAGGCAGAGGGCGAGAAGCCCACCCCCAAGCGGGTCGAGCAGCTCTACCAGGCGGTGGTCGGTGAGCGCGAGGTCCGCGCCACGCTGGCCGAGCTCGCGGCGGCCGGCAGCACGGCCGAGTACCTCGCGGTGGACATCACCGACACCGCCGCCACCGCCGCCGCGCTGGCCCCCTACGCGCACCGGATCACCGGTCTGGTGCACGGCGCCGGGGTGCTTGCCGACCAGCTGATCGCGCAGAAGAAGGCCTCCGAGATCGAGCGGGTGTTCGCTGCCAAGCTGGGCGGTCTGCGCTCGGTGCTGGACGCCCTGGACGCCGACCGGTTGCGGCACGTGCTGCTCTTCTCCTCGGTGGCCGGCTTCTTCGGCAACCAGGGCCAGTCGGACTACGCGATGGCCAACGAGGTGCTCAACGCCTGGGCCTCCTCGTTCAAGCGCCGGCACCCGAAGGCCCGGGTGAGCTCGCTCAACTGGGGTGCCTGGGACAGCGGGATGGTCTCGCCGCAGATCAAGGCGGTCTTCCAGGAGCGCGGCATCACGCTGATCGCGCCGCAGACCGGAGTCGCGCTGTTCACCGGGCAGTTCGCGTCGGAGCGCGGCCACGACGTGGTCACCGTGCTCGGCCCGACCACCCCGCTCTCCGTTCGCTCGGCCGAGGTCCGTCCGCGGGCCGCCGTGCTGGAGCGGGAGTTGGCCGAGCTGACCGCGGCGGCGATCGTCACCGACCACCAGATCGGCGGGGTCCCGGTGCTGCCGGCCGCGCTGGCACTGGGCTGGGCGATCGGCGCGGTGGAGCGGCTCAGCGGCGGCACGGTCCGCCAGGTGCGGGACTTCGCGGTGCACAAGGGCGTGGTCTTCGACGGCACCGAGCCGGCCCGGCTGCAGCTCTCGGCCAACCCGGCCGGGGACCAGGCCACCACCGAGGTGGTGATCCGCTCGGTCGCCGCCGACGGCGCGGTGCGCCCGCACTACGCGGCCAGCGTGGTGCTCGGCGCCGATCCGGCCGGGGAGTTCAGCCACCCGATGGCGCTGCCGGCCCTCGGCGAGGGGCGCGACGCCGGCGGCTTCTACCAGGACGGCACGCTCTTCCACGGCAGCTCACTGCGCGGTGTGCGACGGGTGCTGGCCGAGGAGGAGTCCCGGCTGGTGCTGGAGTGCGCGCTGGCCGAGCACCGGCCGGCCGGCGGCGCCTGGGGCGGGCGGCTGTACTCGCCCGGCACCGCCGACCTGCTGCTGCAGGCGGGCCTGGTCTGGATGCGCCGCTTCAAGGAGACCGCGAGCCTGCCGCTCTCGGTGACCCGCGCCGAGTTCCACCAGGCGCTGCCGGACGGTGAGCCGTTCCTCGCGGTGGTCGAACCCACCGCCGTCAACGGCAGTTCGGCGAGCCTGACGGTCACCGCAGTGGGCCGAGACGGCCGAATCCTGGCCCGGCTCACCGGCGTCAGCCTGGTCTCCACCCCGCAGCTGGCCGCCAAGTTCGCCACCAGCTGACGCCCCGAATCGATCGGTCCGGCCTGTCGCCCCGCGCGGTGGGCCGGACCGGCCGACCCCTGGAGGGATTCGAACTTCCATGACCAAGTACGCCATTGTCGGCCTCTCCTGCCTCTTCCCGGGTGCGGCGACCCCGGACGCGTTCTGGCAGAACCTCAGCACGGGGACGGACAGCCGCACCGAGGGCGGCGCGGCGGTCTTCGGGCCCGCCGCCGCGCACACCGACCCGCAGCACCGGATCTACTGCACCAAGGGCGGCTTCGTCCGGGACTTCAGCTTCGATCCGACCGGCTACCAGCTGCGGCCCGAGCGGCTGGCCGGCCTCGACCCGGTCTTCCACTGGTCGCTGCACGTGGCCCGCGAGGCACTGCGCGACAGCGGCCACGCCGACAGCGCCGCACTCCTGCCGCGCACCGGACTGGTGCTGGGCAACTACTCCTTCCCGACGCCCGGTTCGGCCCGGATCAGTGTGCCGCTGGTGGACGAGGCGGTGCGCGAGGGACTGCGCCGGGCCGGCGCCGAGCTGCCCACCGGCTCGCTGCTCGGTGCCGCCGACCCGGCCGACGCCCGGGTGAGCGGGGCCCCGGCCCGGATCACCGCCGCCGCGCTGGGCCTGGGCGGCCCGCGCTACGCGCTGGACGCGGCCTGCTCCTCGGCGCTCTACGCGCTCAAGCTGGCCTGCGACCACCTGGCCACCGGGCAGGCCGACCTGATGCTGGCCGGCGGCGTCTGCGCCCCCGACCCGACGCTGATCCACCTGTCCTTCTCCGACCTGCACGCCTACCCCGAGAGCGGCTTCAGCCAGCCCTTCGACGCCCGCTCGGGCGGCATCCTGACCGGCCAGGGCGCGGGCATGTTCGCGGTCCGTCGGCTGGTCGACGCGCAGCGCGACGGTGACGTGATCCACGCGGTGATCGACGGCATCGGCCTGTCCAACGACGGCGCGGGCCGCCACCTGCTGGTGCCGAGCGGCTCGGGCCAGCAGCGCGCCTACGAACTCGCCTACGCGCAGGCCGACGCCGCGCCGAGTGACATCGACTACCTGGAGTGCCACGCCACCGGCACCCCGATCGGCGACAGCACCGAGGCCGCCTCGGTCGCCGAGTTCTTCGGCGGCCACGGGCCGCTGCCGCTGCTCGGCTCGGTCAAGGGCAACATCGGCCACCTGCTCACGGTGGCCGGCCTGAGCAGCATGCTCAAGGTGATCCTGGCCATGCGGCACGGCCAACTGCCGCCCACCATCGGGGTGTCGGAGCCGATCGACGGTGCGGCGGGCGCGGCCCTGGTGCGCGAGGTGCGCGCCTGGCCGACGCCGGCCGGGCAGCGTCGGGCCGCCGTCTCCGCGTTCGGCTTCGGCGGCACCAACGCGCATGTGGTGCTGGGGGATTCGACTCACGGACCGGAGCAGACCGCGCCCGGCGAGGGTACGGGTGAAAGTGCCGGGGCGGGCGCGCGCCCGGAGCTGCCCGCGCTGGACATCGTCGGCGTCGGCGCCCACTTCGGCTCCTTCACAAGCGCCGCCGCCTACGAGCGGGCCGTGCACGACGGCCTGGACGCCTTCGGTCCGCTGCCCGAACGCCGGTGGCGCGGGCTGGAGTCCACCGGTGGCGGCACCCTGGCCGCCGCCGGACTGAGCCGCGACGGCCTGCCCGAGGGCGGCTTCGTGGACACCGTCGGCCTGGACCCGGTGGACTACCGGATCCCGCCCGCCGACCTGCGCAACTACAACCTGCAGCACGCGCTGATCTCCAAGGTGGCGGACGAGGCACTGACCGACGCGGGCTACCGGCGCGAGGCCGCACCCGGCCAGTCGGTCCCGGCGGCGCGCCGGGTGGGCGTGGTGATCGCCATGGAGATCGAGCCGAGCGCCCACCTGCACCTGGCCCGGTACGGCCTCGGCGACCGGCTGCGGGAGCAGCTCGCCGCCGCAGGCCTCGAACTGACGGACAGTCAGTGCGAGGAGCTGGCCGCACTGGCCCGCGACGGGGTTCACGAGCCGATCGTCGCCAACGAGGTGCTCAGCTACATCGGCAACATCATGGCCAGCCGGATCTCCTCGCTGTGGAACTTCACCGGCCCCTCCTTCACCCTGTCCGCCGAGGGCGCCGGCACCGCCCAGGCGCTGGAGACCGCCCGGCTGCTGCTGCTCGACCCGACCGTGGAGTCGGTGCTGGTCGGTGCGGTCGACCTGGCCGGTTCGCCGGAGAGCCTGCTGCTGCGGCTGGGCACGGACCAGGCGCCGGTCGCGGGGGCCGGGCTGAGCTTCGGCGAGGGCAGCCGGGGGTGGCGGATCGGCGAGGGCGCGGGCGCGGTGGTGCTCACCCGTCCCGGCGAGGGCAACCGCCCCGCCTATGCCCGGCTGGACGCCGTCGCGGTGCGCCACGCCGTCGCGGTGGACGGTGTGCTGCCGGAGGCGGATGCCGAAGCGCTGGCCGCCGCTGCTGAGCAAGCGCTTGCTCAAGCCGGGGTGACGGCCGATCAGATCGGCTACCTGGAAGCCCACGCGGGCGGCACACAGGCCCAGGACGCGGCCGAACTGGCCGCGCTCGCCAAGGTCTACCCGGCCGGCGGCGCCGAACTCGCACTCGGCAGCGCCAAGGCCCAGCTCGGCGACGCGCAGGGCGCGGCCGCGATGGCCGGACTGCTGCGCGCCGTCTTCTGCCTGCACCACGGCTACCTGCCCGGGGTGCCCGGCTGGCAGCGGCCCGCGCCGGAGCTGACCGAGGCACTGGCCCGTACCGGCTGCTACCTGCCCGACACCGCCCGCCCCTGGCTGCGCGCGGCCCGCGACGGGCGGCGGCACGCGGCCGTCTCCTTCCTCGGTGCCGGCGGGGCCCACGGCCACCTGCTGCTCTCCGCCGAGCGGACCAGCGGCGCCCTGGAGGAGCGCGCCTGGCAGCGCGCCGGCGGCCCGATCCTGCTCGCGCTCGGCGCGACCGACCCGGCCGGGCTGCTCGCCGAGGTCGACCGGCACCGGACCGCCCTGGCCGAGGGCACCGACCCGCTCACCCTGGCCCGGACCGCCGCCGGCCGGCTGGCCGAGCTCGCCCCGGGCGGTCCGCGAGTGGTGCTGGTCGGGCGCGACGGCGCCGAACTGCTGAGCCAGCTGGAGCTGGCCGCCAAGGACCTGCCGGGCGCCCAGGCGCGCGGCGAGGACTGGGCCACGCCGGCCGGCAGCTACTTCGCCGCCCGCCCGATCGGCCCGCAGGGCAAGGTCGCGCTGGTCTACCCCGGCGCGGTCAACTCCTACCCGGGGCTGGGCCGTGACCTGTTCCGGGCCTTCCCCGGCCTACTGGAGCGGTTCGAGGCCGAGGTGGCGGCACCCGACCTCACCTTCCGCACCGCCCGGCTCCATCCGCGCGGCCAAGTGACACCGGGCCGACGCGAGTTGATGGCCCTGGAGGCGGAGCTCAGCGAGGACCTGCCGTTCATGCTGGCCACCGGGACCACCTTCGCGATCCTGCACACCGACCTGGTGCGCGAGATCCTCGGCGTCCCCGCGCACGGCGCCTTCGGCTACAGCCTGGGGGAGAGCAGCATGCTCTTCGCCACCGGCGGCTGGCAGCGCACGGCCCGCCGGGACGACCGGATCAGCGCCACCCCGCTCTTCAAGCACCGGCTCAACGGCCCGCGCCGCACCGTGCGCGAGCTCTGGGGCCTGCCCGAGGAGACCCCGGACCCGGCGGTCTGGGGAAGCTTCGTGCTGCTCACCGGCGCCGACACGGTTCGCGCGGCGCTGGCCCGTTACGAGCGGGTCTTCCTCACCCACGTCAACACTCCCGCCGAGGTGGTGGTGGCCGGCGATCCGGCCCAGTGCCGGGCGCTGATCGAGGAGTTGGGCTGCCCGGCGGCCCGCTCGCCGGTCAACGGGGTGATGCACTGCCCGGTGGTGGACGGCGAGCTGGCCGGTCTGGCCGAGCTCAACAACCACCCCACCGGCTCACCCGGTGGCCTGGAACTGCTGAGCGCGTACGACTACGGGCCGATCGAACGGTTCGAGCAGCACGAGCTGGCCGACCGGATCGCGCACACGCTGCGCAGCACCATCGACTTCCCGCAGCTGGTGCGCACCGCCTACGACCGGGGCTTCCGCTACTTCATCGAGGTCGGCCCGAGCGCCACCTGCACCCGCTGGGTGCGCGAGACGCTGGGCGGCGCCGACCATGTCGCCGTCTCGGTGGACCGGCGCGGGGTCCCGACGGTGCGCGCGGTGGCCCAGTTGGCGGCCCGACTGGTCGCCCACGGCGTGCCGTTGGACCTGGCCGGGCTGCTCGGCGCGGAGCCGGTCGGCCGGGCCACGGGCAGCGCCCGCCGGGCCGCCCGGCTGCTGGTGCCCGTGGGTGGCGGCGCCTCGATCCCCGAGCGGATCGCCGCCACCGCCGGCGCGGTGCTGCGCGCCCGCCCGCCCGTCGCCGCGACGGCCGGTGTCGGCGCTGGTGCCGGAGCCGGAAGCGGCTCCGGACGCGAATCCGCCCGGGCCGCGCTGCCCGTCCTCGCGGGCGCCGGGCGCGGTCCCGCCGTCCCCACCCCTTACGCCGGCCCAGCCGTTCACCTTCCGCTGGAGGAGCACGCCCCGATGCCTGCCGACCCGACCGTCGCCGACCCGGAGGCCATCGCCTTCGACGGCGAGCCGATCTCCTTCCTGCCCTGGGCCGACGACCCCGCGCCGCTGCCGGCCCCGACGGCTGACGCAGCGCCAGTGAGCAAGCGCTCAGTCACGCCCGCTGCCTCGGGTGGCGGCTCCGCTCCCGCGCGCGGCGCCGCCGCTGCCACGCCGGCTGCGACCTCCGTGGACCCCGAGGCCTACCGTGCCCAGGACCTGGTCCGCGAGCTGCGCGAGCAGATGATGAGCACCCACTCGGTGGTCATGGAGACCCAGCGCGTCCTGCAGGAGAGCACCCTCGCCCGCACCGAGGCCCTGCTCCAGCAGCCCGCCGCCCCCACCCCCGAACCCCTCACCGGGGTGATCCTCCCGCCCGAGCCGGTCGCCGAGCCGCTCGCCCTCACCCCGCCCCCGCAGAACCCGGGCGTGATCTGGGACCAGGCCGACCTGCTGGAGTTCGCCACCGGCTCGCTGGCCAAGGTCTTCGGCCCGGCCTTCGCCGAGATCGACTCCTACGCCAAGCGGGTCCGGCTGCCCGCCCCGCCGTACCACTTCGTCACCCGGGTCACCGGGCTGCGCGCCGAGACCGGCGTCTACCAACCCTCCTTCATCCGCACCGAGTACGACGTCCCCGAGGACGCCTGGTACACCGTCGACGGCGGCGTCCCGCCGGCCGTGGCGATCGAGGCCGGCCAGTGCGACCTGCTGCTGATCAGCTACCTCGGCATCGACTTCCGCAACAAGGGCGAGCGGGTCTACCGCCTGCTGGACAGCACCCTGGTCTTCCACGGCGACCTGCCCAGGGCCGGTCAGACCCTGCGCTACGACATCTCGATCAACCGGTTCGTCACCCAGGGCAACACCACGCTCTTCTTCTTCAGCTACCTCTGCTACGCCGACGGCGAGTTGATCCTGGAGCTGAAGGACGCCTCGGCCGGCTTCTTCTCCCAGGCCGAGCTGGACACCCCGCTCGGCGTGGTGATCACCGAGAAGGAACGGGCCGCCCGGGCGGCCCTGACCAGGAGCTGGTTCAAGCCGCTGGCCGCCACCGAGAAGAACCACCTGACCACCACCGACCTGGAGTTGCTCGCCCAGGGCCGCCCCGGCGAGGTCTTCGGCCCCGAGCACGCCCAGGACCCCGGCCTCAACCCGGCGCTGCGGCTGCCGGACGCCCGGCTGCGGATGGTGGACGAGATCCGGATCGACCGCACCGGCGGCCCGCGCGGCCTCGGCGCGATCTCCGCGACCAAGCAACTCGACCCCGACGCCTGGTACTTCGAGTGCCACTTCCCGGACGACCCGGTGCTCGCCGGCTCCATGGTGGCCGAGGGCGCGGTGCAGGTGCTGCAGACCTACCTGCTGCACCAGGGCATGCACCTGGTGCTCCCCGACGCCCGGTTCCAGACCATCATCGGCCTGCAGACCGAGGTGCAGGTGCGCGGCCAGATCACCCCGGCCCACCGGGAGATCCGCTACGAGCTGGAGGTCATGGAGCTGACCATGCTGCCGCGCCCCTCGGTGGTCGCGGACGTACTGGTCTACCTCGGCGACAAGCCGGTGATCCGGATGCGCAACTTCGGCATCCAGATCCGGGAGAAGGACGGCACCCCGTACCGGCCCGAACTCGGCGGCGTCCCGGCCTTCCTGGGCCGGCGCAACCGCTCCGGCGAGCCCGCGATGATCAACGAGCTGCACCTGGCGCACGCCGCCAAGGGCGACCTGGGCACCGCGATGGGCCCCGAGTTCGACGTCTACGCGAACAGCCGCGCGCCCTACATCCCCAACGGGGACTTCCAGTTCGTCGACCGGATCATGTCGCTGAAGGGCACCCGCGGCGACCTGGCCCCCGGCTCCGAGATGGTCACCGAGTACGACTCGCCCGTCGACGCCTGGTACTACCAGCAGAACTCCCACCCGCACCTGCCCAACGCGGTGCTGATGGAGACCTCGCTGCAGGCCGCGATCCTGCTCGGCTACTACCTCGGCGCCACCCTCAAGCAGCCCGAGACGCAGTACGCGATCCGCAACCTGGACGGCAAGGCCACCGTGGTCGCGGATATCGACCTGCGCGGCAAGACCATCCGCCACCACTCCAAGCTGCTGATGACCAGCGCGGTCTCCGGCGCGGTGCTGCAGAACTTCAGCTACGAACTCTCCGCCGACGGCGAGGTGTTCTACGTCGGCGAGTCGCTGTTCGGCTACTTCAGCGACGCGGCGCTGGCCAACCAGGCCGGCCTGGACGCGGGCCAGTACGCGGCGCCCTGGCTCGAGCAGCACCCCGACGCGCCCGCGCGACGGATCGAACTGCCGGACGACGCACCACAGTTCACCGATCCGAAGGGCGGCCGACTGCACCTGCCGGGCGGCCACTACCACCTGGTCGACCACGTCGATCTGGTGCCCGACGGCGGCAAGCACGGCCAGGGCTACCTGCACGGCTACCGGGCCGTGCGCCCCGACGAGTGGTACTTCGACTGCCACTTCCACCGCGACCCGGTGATGCCCGGCTCGCTCGGCGTCGAGGCGGTGCTGCAGGCGCTGCGGCTCTACGTCCTCGAGCAGGGCCTCGCCGAGGGCCTGTCGGACCCGCACTTCGCGCTCGCCGTCGACATCCCGACGAGCTGGAAGTACCGGGGCCAGATCCTGCGCCACGACGGCGAGTTGCGCTTCGACGCGCACATCAAGGAGGTCCGCAGGGAGGCGGACCGGATCGTGGTCATCGCCGACGCCGACCTGTGGAAGCCGGGCCTGCGGATCTACGAGCTGACCGATGTCGCCATCGAAGTCCGCGCCACCGCCTGACCGCCACGAGGGGACGACTACCGCCATGACCAACCCGCCCACGCCACTGCACTGGCAGGGGGCCACGTATCCGAGCACCGATCCGGCCGGTGTCTACCAGGTACTGGCCGAGCTCGAACGCCCCTGCTTCATCGTCCGCACCCCGCACGGCATCGGCGCGGCCTCCGGCGGCCAGGTCCGACCGGGCGCCGGCGCCCCGGCCGGCAGCCTGCCGCTGCTCGCCGCCGCCGCGCCGCTGCCCCCGCACCGACTCGGCTCGGCCGCCTTCCTGAGCGCCCACGGGGTGCGCCAGCCGTACCTGGCCGGTGCGATGGCCGGCGGCATCGCCTCCGCCGAGCTGGTGATCGCGCTGGCCAGGGAGGGGTTCCTGGCCTCCTACGGCGCCGCCGGACTGCTGCCGGAGACCATCGAGAAGGCCTTGGAGCGGTTCGCCGCGCAGATCCCCGGCCTGCCGTTCGCGGTCAACCTGATCCACAGCCCGAGTGAGGAGCGCCTGGAGCGCGAGGCAGTCGAGCTCTTCCTCAAGCACCAGGTGCGCTGCGTGGAGGCCTCCGCCTTCATGGCGCTCAGCCCGCACATCGTCCGCTACCGGCTGGCCGGGCTGCGCCAGGGCGCCGACGGCCGGCCGGTGGCCGAGCACCGGGTGATCGCCAAGATCTCCCGGACCGAGACCGCCGAGCGCTTCATGCGCCCGGCCCCGGCAGCACTGGTCAGCGAGCTGTTGAGCAAGCGCTTGATCACCCCGGTCCAGGCCGAGCTGGCCAAGTACGTCCCGATGGCCGACGACATCACGGTGGAGGCCGACTCCGGCGGCCACACCGACCGACGGCCGCTGCCCGCCCTGCTGCCCAGCATCCTGCGGCTGCGAGACGCCGTGCAGCGCGAGCACCGCTACCCGGTGCCGATCCGGGTCGGCGCGGCCGGCGGCCTCGGCAGCCCGGTGGCGCTGGCGGCGGCCTTCGCGATGGGCGCGGCCTACGTGGTGACCGGCTCGGTCAACCAGTCCTGCGTCGAGTCCGGCGCCTCGAAGGCGACCAAGGCCCTGCTCGCCGAGGCCGGCATCGCCGACTGCGAGATGGCCCCGGCCGCCGACATGTTCGAGATGGGGGTGGAGCTGCAGGTCCTCAAGAAGGGCACGCTCTTCCCGATGCGGGCCAAGCGGCTCTACGAGCTGTACCAGGCGTACGAGTCGCTGGAGGCGATCCCGCAGGAGGACCGGGCCCGGCTGGAGGCGCAGCTCTTCCGGCGCCCGCTGGCCGAGGTCTGGCAGGAGTGCGTCGGCTACTTCCAGCGGCGCGACCCCGAGCAGCTGGCCCGCGCGGCCGACAACCCCAAGCGGCGGATGGCCCTGGTCTTCCGCTGGTACCTGGGGATGTCCTCGCGCTGGTCCACCACCGGAGACCCGGACCGCACCCTGGACTACCAGATCTGGTGCGGCCCGGCGATGGGCAGCTTCAACGACTGGGTGACGGCCAGCTACCTCAAGGCCCCGGGCAACCGCCGGGTGGCCGAGGTGGCCCACCACCTGATGCGCGGCGCGGCCTTCCACACCCGGCTGGCCGCCCTGCGCACCGCCGGCGTCCACATCCCCGCGGCCGCCGGCGACTACCGCCCGGTCCCGCTGGAGGCCGGCACCCTGGCAGGTGCGCTGTGACGGCCGCCGTATCCGTCAGCACCGAGGTGGAGGCGACCGCAGCGGAGGCCACGGCAGCGGAGGCCACGGCGGCGGACGTCACGGCAGCGGAGGTCACCGCGAAGGCCGCCGCGCTCGAACTGCTGCTCGGCGACCCGGAGGACGACGGCAACCCGTACGGCTTCGCGGCCGCCGCCCGGCGCGACGAGCGCGAGGAGTTCCCGACCGAGTACGCGGCGGTGCTGCGCGAGGCCGGGTTCCACCTGGACTACCTGCCGGCCGAGTGGGGCGGCGGCTTCGAGTCCTTCGACCGCAGCCTGCAACTGGTCCGCACGGCCGCCCGCCGGGACCTGAACGCGATGCCGGCCACCATGTTCGGCATCACCGCCGCCACCTGTCTGCGCCTGCACGGCTCACCCGAGCAGCAGGCCCGCGCCGCCGCCGTCCTGCGCCGCGGCGGCGCGGTGGGCTTCGCGCTCTCCGAGGCGGCGCACGGCAGCGACCTGCTGGCCAACGCCGTCCGGCTGGCGCCCGACGGCGACGGCTACCGGCTGGACGGCACCAAGTGGATGGTGGGCCTGGGCCACCGCTGCGAGGCGCTCTACCTGGTGGCCCGCACCGGGGAGCGCGGCCCGGGCGCCTTCTCGGCCGTCCTGATCGACACCGCCGACCTGGACCGCGGAGAGGAGGTCCGCACCAGCGGCATGCGCGGGATCGACTTCGCACACCTGGCGTTCGACCAACTGCCGGTGGCCCAGGGCGATCTGGTGGGCCGGCCGGGCGAGGCGCTGGAGGTCGCCGTCAAGGCCCAGCAGGTGGTCCGGGTGATGAGCACGGCCGGCAGTCTCGGCATCGCCGACACCGCGCTGCGGCTGACCCTCGGTTTCGCCGCCGAGCGCCGGATCGGCCGCACCGCACTGCTCGACACCCCGTACCAGCGCCGCGAACTGGCGCTGGCCTCGGCCGCCCTGCTGGCCGCCGACGCGGTCGCACTCGCGGCCGCGCGCGGCATCCACGTGGTCCCCGAGCAGTTCAGCGTCTGGGGCTGCGCGGCCAAGCACGTGGTCGCCGAGGCGGTGGACGACGTGCTCGACCGCTGCGCCGGTACCCTCGCCACCCGCTCGGTGCTGCGCGCCGAGGGCCCGGGCGGCGGCCTCTTCCAGAAGCTGCGCCGCGACGCCGACCTGGTGCGGGTGGTGGACACCAGTCCGCTGGCCAACCTGCGCTCGTTCAGCGGCCAACTGCCCTCCCTGGCCGGGGCGATCGGCGACCAGCAGGCGCTGCGCAGCGCTTTCGCGCTGGACGCGCCGCTGCCGCCCTACAACCCGTCCCGACTCGACCTCACCGCCCGTGGCCGCGAGCTGGTCACCGGCGAGCTTAAACTCACCGCCGAGCCGGCGGCCCGCGAGCTGACCGCCGCCGGTGCCCCGGCGGTGGCCGCCATGGTCGAGCAACTGCTCGCCGACATCGCCGGGTTGCCGACCACCCCGCAGGTCGGACTGCAACAGGTCGACCTGGCCGAGCGGTTCGCCTGGCTGCACGCCGCCGCGGCCTGCCTGCAGCTGTGGTGGGCCAACCGCCACCTGCCACTGTTCGGCGCCGAGCCCGCCGCCCCCGGCTGGCTCGGGGCCTGCCTGGGCTACCTGCTGGCCCGGGCCGACCAGGCCTCGCCCCGGCGCGCCGCCGGGGCCGCCGCCGAGGCGCTGGAGCTGGTCCTCGGCCTGCGCGCGGACCACCGGCTCTTCTCCGCCCTGCCCGTCCCGCTCGCCCGCCCCTGCTGACAGACCTGGAGAGGCCGTGCCGTACCAAGAACTCGCCAAACTTGCCGCGGAGTTGGAGGAACACCTCGGGCACCCGCACGACCCGGCGAGCCGGATGCCGTATCTGCGGATCCTCGACCACGACGAGCGCGAGGAGTACCCGTACCCCTTCGTCAACCTGCTCCAGCGCTGGGGCGTGCACGAGTACAACATCCCCGAGGCGCAGGGCGGCCGGGCCGGCGACGTGGAGACCGGCTTCCAGCTGCTGCGCCTGATCGCCCGCCGCGACCCGACCACCGCGACCGCGCTGATCATCACCAGCCTGGCCTTCATGCCGGCCTGGATCGCCGGCAGCACCGAGCAGAAGCAGTACCTCTCCGACGCCATGAAGCAGGGCAGCCGCTACGCCTGGGGCCTGTCCGAGCGGGAGCACGGCAGCGACGTGCTGGCCAACGAGATGTCCGCCGAGAAGGTCCCGGGGGGCTACCTGCTCAGCGGCGAGAAGTGGCTGATCGGCAACGCCCGGGTGGCCGACGGGCTGGTCCTGTTCGCCCGGACCAGGCCCGCCGGCGGACCGGCCGGCTACTCGGTCTTCCTGCTGGAGAAGCGCCGCACCCCGGCCGGCAGCGTGGACGAGCTGCCCAACGAACGGCTGCACGGACTACGGGCGTTGGACATGAGCGGGGTCCGGCTGGACCGCGTCTTCGTGCCCGACGCGGCGCTGATCGGCGCCGAGGGCGCCGGCCTGGAGATCGCCCTGCAGACCTCGCAGGTGGCCCGCACCCTGATCGGCTCGATCGCGCTGTCCGCGGTGGACACCGCGCTGCGGGTCACCCTCGACTTCACCGAGCAGCGGGTGATCTTCAATCAGAAGGTCAGCGACATCCCGTACTCCCGCCGCCAGTTGACCGAGAGCTTCGCCGACCTGATGGTGGCCGACGCGGTCAGCCTCGGCGCGGTGCGCAGCCTGCAGCTGGTGCCCGAGCAGACCAGCGTCTGGTCCTCGGTGGTGAAGTACTTCGTCCCCACCCTGCTGGAACGCACCATGTCCCAGCTGAACATCGTCCTCGGCGCCCGCTTCTACCTGCGCGACACCGAGCACTACGGCATCCACCAGAAGATGCTCCGCGACCTGCTGGTGGCCAACTTCGCCGACGGCAACACCGTGGTCAACCTGAAGAACCTCGCGCTGCAGCTGGACGGCCTGCTGAGCTCGGCGCGGGAGCCCGACGCCGACGCGGTCGCCGAGGCCGAGCAGCGGGTCCGGGTGCTCTACGGCCCGGACCAGCCGCTGCCGCTCTACCGCCCGTGGGACCAGGAGCTGTTCAGTCGCGGCCGGGACGACGCGCTGCTCGCGGCCCCCGCCGCGCTGGACGAGCTGCGCCGGCGGGCCACCGAGGCCGCCGAGCCGCAGCGCGGCTGGCTGGTCCAGTCGGCCGAACTGGCCGAGGAGTTGCTCGACCAGGTCGGCGCGGTGCGGGAACGCTGCCAGGCGCTCAAGGCGGACCTCGGCCGGGCCTACGGGCAGAGCGCCGAACTCTTCGACCTGGCCAAGGAGTACTGCCTGCTGCACGCCGTCGCCGCCTGCCTGCACGCCCACCTGCACGCCTCGCTCGGCGAGCCCTTCCCCAACGGCGCGCTGCTGCTGCTCCAGCTGGAACGGCTGCGCCGCCAGTGGCACCCGCACGAGGCGGTCACCGACAGCGCGGTGGTGGACGAGGTGATGGGGGTGCTGCGCCGGCTCCACCAGGAGGACCGGCTCTTCTCCTACGGGCAGTTCCAACTCGCCCGCCGCAGCTGACGATCCGTCATCAAGGAGTCCGGACATGGCGAAGCCGATCTGCCCCCGCTGTACCGCCGCCACCCCCGTGCTCGACCCCGACCTGCAACTCTGCCCCGACTGCTGCGAGCAGTTGCGCCACCAGCTGACCGGCTGGCTGATGCACCTGGTCGGCCTGGCCGTACTCGCCCGGGAGCCGCGATGACCGACAGCACGATGACCGACCGCGCGATGACCGACCGCGAGCCGACCGACAGCACGATCACCGACCGCGAACCGACCGACAGCCACCTGTGGCTGCTGCCCGAGCACGCCGTGGACGGCTTCGCCGCCCGGCACGGCGGCCGGCAACTGCTCAGCCAGGCCGAGCAGGCCCTGCTGGACCGCCGCCGCACCCCGGGCGCCCGCCGCCGGTACCTGGGCGCCCGGGTGCTCTCCCGCTACGCGCTGAGTGCCCGCTCGGGTCGTCCGCTCAGCGCCTGGCAGTTCCGCACCGGCGCGGACGGCCGCCCGGAACCGGCCGAGCCCGCCGACGGGCTGCGCTTCAACCTCTCGCACACCGACGGCCTGATCGCCTGCCTGGTCACCCACCGGGTGGCCTGCGGGGTGGACGTGGAGCCCTCGCCGGCCGGCCGGGACGCGGTGCGCTACCTGCCGCGCTTCCTGGCCGACGCCGAGCGGGCGGTGCTGGCTGCTGCCGAGCCGCCGGAGCTGGCCCGCACCCTGGCCGCGTACTGGGTGCTCAAGGAGGCCTACCTCAAGGCCCGGGGCACCGGACTGCGCCGGGACCTGGCCGAGTTCGCCTTCTCGGCGCCCGGCCGCGGCCCGATCCGACTGGACGACCCGGCCGACCCGCCCGCCGTCAACGCCGCCTGGAAGTTCGAACTCCTCTACCCCGAACCGGGGTTCGTGCTGGCCGCCGCCGTCGAGAACGGCCGTGGCGGGCGCCTGCACCGCACCGTCCTGAGCTGACCGCACCGAGTTGACCGCACCGTACCGAGCTGACCGCACCGAGCTGACCGCACCGCACTGAGCCAAGGAGCCAAGCTATGTCCACCGCCCCCAAGCCGCGGGTCGCCGTGATCGGCGCCGGCGTGGCCGGCATCTCCGCCGCGTACAAGCTGCGCGAGCACGCCGAAATCACCCTCTTCGAGCAGGACGACCGGCTCGGCGGCCACGCCAACACCATCGAGGTCGAGGACGCCGGCCGCACCCTGGGCATCGACACCGCCTTCGTCGTGATGAACCGCCCCAGCTACCCCAACTTCAGCCGCTTCCTGGACGAGTTGGGCGTCGCGACCAAGGAGCACGCCGGCGGCTTCAACTTCTTCGACCTGGACACCGGCCTGCAGTACGGCACCGACGAGATGAACCTGCCCGAGGAGGAGGTGGCGGCCCGTTACCCGGCCGAGTTCGGGACCATCTGGCGCGAGGCCCGCCGCTTCCACGCCGAGGGCCGCAAGGACTTCTTCCGCAAGCGCACCGACCTGCCGCTGGGGGAGTACCTGGACCGCGGCGGCTACAGCGAGGAGTTCCGCTACGGCTACGTGATCCTGCTCTGCACCGCGGTCTGGTCGGTTCCGGCCGAGCTGATCTGGGAGATGCCGGCCACCACCGTGATCGCCTTCTTCATGGCGCACGACGAGGGCGGCCTCGGCGGTCAGCGGGTGGACTGGCGTACCGTCAGCGGCGGTTCGATCTCCTACGTGCGGGCCGCGATCGCCGCGATCGACCCGAAGCTGCGGCTCTCCCAGCCGGTGATCGGGGTGCGCGAGGAGGCCGACGGGGTCAGCGTGGCCACCACCGCCGGGACCGAGCAGTTCGACTACGCGGTGCTCGCCACCCACGGCGACCAGGCCCGCGCGCTGCTCACCGACCCCAACGAGGTGCAGCGCCGCACGCTGGCCGCCATCCGCTACAACGCCTCCCTCGCGGTGCTCCACACCGACCCCGCCGCGATGCCCGGCGACCGTTCCCGCTGGGAGAGTTGGAACTACGGCAAGGTCGAGGTGGACGGCCGCACCCGCCCGTACGTGGCGTACTACATGAACAAGCTGCACGGCTTCGAGTCCGCCACCGACTACTTCGTCACCCTGGACTACCCGCGTGAGCTGCGCGAGGAGCTGGTGATCCGTGAACTGCGCTACGAGCACCCGGTGATCGACCTGGACCTGCGCACCCTGCAGCAGACCATCTACCAGGTCAACGAGGGCACCCGGATCAAGCTCTGCGGCTCCTACTTCCACTCCAAGCAGCTGCACCACGACCAGATCGGCTCGCACGAGGCCGCCTTCTCCTCCGGACTTGACGCAGCACAGAATCTCCTTCGCGCGATCGGCGCCTAGGTGTACTATGGATAGTGTCAGGTTCCACTATCGATTGAAGGTGGCGCCGTGCCCACGCTTCCCTGGGTCACTCCCAACCCGCCCCGACCGCAGACCACCAGCGCCCTGGTGATGGCCTCCAGGCTGGAGGTCCGCTCGTTCAGGGACGTTCCCCGGTTCTTCCTCAAGTCCCTGGTCGCCTGGCGGCAGGTGAAGACGGCCCCCGGTGCGCTCGGCGCCTCGCTGGTCGCCCAGCCGCTCAAGCGCACCTTCTGGACCCTCTCCGCCTGGGAGAGCCGCGAGGACCTCTACACCTACGCCAAGACCGAACCGCACAAGACCGTGATGACCTCGCTGCGCTCCACCATGCAGCAGTCGGTCTTCACCTTCTGGGAGGTCCCCGTCGGGGAGCTCCCGATCCGCTGGCCCGACGCCCGCGCCCGGCTCGCCGAGCAGCAGCGCGCCGACGCCGCCGGCACCGAGGCCTGAGTTACCGTCAACTCCCTTGAAGGGGAACCGCTATGCCGTCGTCCGATCGCAAGGCGCCGCTGTGGCTGGTGATCGTCGCGTGCAGCGTGCCCATGTTCATGGTGGCGCTGGACAACCTGGTCGTCTCCACCGCGCTGCACACCCTGGCCGTCGACCTGAAGGCCAACACCAGGGACCTCCAGTGGTTCGTCAACGCCTACGTGCTCAGCTTCTCCTGCCTGCTGCTGATCGGCGCGGCCCTCGGTGACCGCTTCGGGCGCCGGCGGATCTTCGTCATCGGCATCACCGTCTTCACCCTGGCCTCGATCTCCTGCGGTCTGGCGACCACCAGCGGCGAGCTGATCGCCTCCCGGGTGGTGCAGGGCTTCGGCGCGGCGGCGGTCATGCCGCTCTCGCTCACCCTGCTCTCGCAGGCGGTCCCGGAGAAGATGCGCAGCCTGGCGCTCGGACTCTGGGGTGCGGTCAGCGGGCTGGCCATCGCGCTCGGCCCGGTGGTCGGCGGCGCGGTGGTGGACGGGCTGGCCTGGCAGTGGATCTTCTGGATCAACGTCCCGGTCGGCATCCTCGCGGTGCCGCTGATCCTCAAGGTGGTCAAGGAGAGCAAGGGCGAGCGGGTCGGCCTCGACCTGGTCGGCATGCTGCTCGCCGCGGCCGGCCTGCTCGCGGTGGTCTGGGGCATCGTCAACGGCAGCACCGACGGCTGGACCGACGGCCGGATCGTCGGGGCCTTCGCCGCCGGCGCGGCGCTGCTCGCGGCCTTCGTCGCCTGGGAGCGCCGGGTCGAGCACCCGCTGCTGCCGCTCGGCTTCTACCGGATCCGCGCCTTCACGCTGACCAACATCGTCTCCGCCTCGATGTACTTCGGGGTCTTCGGCTCGATCTTCTTCCTCTCCCAGTACCTGCAGATCGCCCCGGTCCGCACCCCGCTGCAGGCCGGCCTGCTCACCCTGGCCTGGACCCTGATGCCGATGTTCATCGCCCCGGTGGCCGGCGCGATCACCGACCGGGTCGGCGGCGGGCGGCTGATGGCGCTCGGCCTCTTCCTCCAGGCCGGCGGCCTGGCCTGGATCAACCTCCAGGCCACCAGCAACACGCCGTACTCGCACCTGGTCGGCGCGATGATCCTGGCCGGCGCCGGGATGGGCTTCGCGATCGCGCCGACCGCCGCGGTGGTGCTCGGCGCGGTCGGCCCCGAGCACCGCGGCAAGGCCTCCGGTGCCAACACCACGGTCCGGGAGATCGGCGGCGCGCTCGGCATCGCGGTGCTGAGCAGCGTCTTCCTGGCCCACGGCAGTGCGGCGAGCGCGGGCGACTTCGTCCGCGGCCTGCACCCGGCCGTCTGGGTCGGGGTCGGCGTGGTGGTCTTCGGCGGGCTCTGCGCCCTGTTCATCCCGCACCGGCCGCCGGTCCGCGAGGAGACCGAGCCCGCCGACACCGAGGAGGTGCTGGCGGGGGTCTGATCACGGCCGAACGGGCCGGAACACGACCGAGTGGGCGCGGCGCCCAGGGGAAGACACTCTCCCCGGGCGCCGCGCCCATTCACACGTCCGGCTCACATGTCCGGCTCACACGTCCGGCGCCTCGAAGATCCGGTGCGAGGCGTCGGACTGCGCCAGCCGCCGCATCGCCCCGATCAGCGCATCCCCCAGCACGGTGCCCAGCACCGCCCCCTCCACTTTGCTGTCCACGCCCTCGCGCCGCCCGATCACGCCCAGCTCGGCCTTGGAGAGCTGCTCGGCGGCGGTCGCGTAGTCGTCCAACACCTCCAGCAGGTCCTCCTGCCCGAGGTCGCGGAAGGTCACCACCAGCTGGGTGAGCGCCTGGCGGGCCGGGTTCTCCGGCTTCACCGTCCAGCCGCGCCGGACCACCAGCTCGCTCACCAGCGCCTCGGCCTGCTCCCAGGACTCGGTGTCGCCGGCCGTCACGTGCGGGGTGACCGCGGCCTGCGCCACGCCCAGCACCTCGTGCAGCCCGGTGCTCGGCTCGTCGACCGCGCCCAGCACCTCGCGGGTGGCGGCCACCGAGAGCTTGCCCACCTCGGTCATCGCACGCACCAGCTTCAGCCGGTGCAGGTGCTTCTCCCCGTACTGGGCCTGGTTGTGGCTGGTCAGCTCGCCGCCCGGGAGCAGGCCCTCGCGCAGGTAGTACTTGATCGTGGGCACCGGCACCCCGGTCCGCTTGCTCAGCTCTCCGATGCGCATATGGATAGCATACGTCTCCATTTGCGATCGGACCCGCCGCCCGCCGTATACCGTGGTCGGGTGCACGTGACCGAGAACGCCCCCCTCGCCCCGCTGACCACCCTGCGCCTCGGCGGCCCCGCGCGCCGGCTGGTGACCGCGCGGACCGACGAGGAGGTGGTCGCCGCCGTCCGCGCCGCCGACGCGGCCGGCGAGCCGCTGCTGGTCCTCGGCGGCGGCAGCAACCTGGTGATCGGCGACGCCGGCTTCGACGGCACCGTCCTGCGGATCGCCACCACCGGCTTCGCCCTGGACGGCACCAGCCTGGAGCTGGCCGCCGGCGAGGTCTGGGCCGAGGCGGTCGCCCGCACCGTGGACGCGGGTCTGGCCGGCATCGAGTTCCTGGCCGGCGTCCCCGGCTCGGCCGGCGCCACCCCGGTGCAGAACGTCGGCGCCTACGGCCAGGAGGTCGCCCAGAGCATCACCGAGGTCACCGCCTACGACCGCGGCACCGGGCAGACGGTCACCCTCGCCAACGCCGACTGCGCCTTCTCCTACCGGCACAGCCGCTTCAAGGCCGAGCCCGACCGCTGGGTGGTGCTCCGGGTCCGCTTCGCGCTGACCGACGCGGCCGGTGGCTCCAGCCCGATCCGCTACCCCGAGGTGGCCAAGGCCCTGGGCACCGTCGCCGACGAGCGGGTCGACCTGCGGACGGCCTACGAAACGGTGCTCGCGCTGCGCGCCGGCAAGGGCATGGTGCTGGACGAGACCGACCACGACACCTGGTCGGCCGGCTCCTTCTTCACCAACCCGATCCTCACCCCCGAGCAGTACCAGGCCTTCCTGGCCCGGCTCGGCGAGCTGACGGCCCCCGCCTACCCCGCCCCCGACGGCCACACCAAGACCTCGGCCGCCTGGCTGATCGACAAGGCCGGCTTCGGCAAGGGCTACGGCAACGGCCCGGCCACCCTGTCCACCAAGCACACCCTGGCGCTGACCAACCGCGGCCGGGCCACCACCGCCGACCTGCTCGCCCTGGCCCGCGAGATCCGGGCCGGAGTGCACGCCGCCTTCGGCGTCGAGCTGGTCAACGAGCCGGTCTTCATCGGCGTCGAGCTCTGACCGCCCAGACCGCACCGACCACCACGATCAACAGGACCAGCAGCACGATCCACAGGGCCGTGCTGCCGCCGCTCCCGCTGGAGCCGGAGTACCAGTGATGGTGGGTCACATGATGGGTGGTGTGATGTCTGCTCATGAGGCGTCAGCTTGGCACGGCGACCAACCAGGCGTCGATATCGCCCAGCAGTTCCTTGCGGACCCCCTCCGGAGCCCGCGAGCCGCGCACCGACTGCCGGGCCAGTTCGGCCAGCTCCTGGTCCGAGAAACCGTGCACCTCCCGGGCCGAGCGGTACTGCGCCGCCAGCCGGGAGCCGAAGAGCAGCGGGTCGTCCGCGCCGAGCGCCAGCGGCACCCCGGCCTCGAAGAGGGTGCGCAGCGGCACCGCGTCGGCCTTCTCGTAGACGCCCAGTGAGACGTTGGAGGCCGGGCAGACCTCGCAGGTGATCTGGCGGTCCGCCAGCCGCTGCAGCAGCCGCGGGTCCTCCGCGGACCGCACCCCGTGCCCGATCCGGCCGGCCCCCAGGTCGTCCAGGCAGTCCCGGACCGACTCCGGCCCGGCCAGCTCACCGCCGTGCGGCGCGGCCAGCAGCCCACCCTTGCGGGCGATCTCGAAGGCCCGGTCGAAGTCCCGGGCCAGCCCGCGCCGCTCGTCGTTGGAGAGCCCGAAGCCCACCACCCCCTGGTCCGCGTACCGCACCGCGAGCCGGGCCAGTGTCCGCGCGTCCATCGGGGACTTCATCCGGTTGGCGGCCACCAGGACCCGGATCCCCACCCCGGTCGCCGCCGAGGCCTCCCGGACCGCGTCCAGGATCAGTTCCAGCGCTGGGATCAGCCCGCCCAGCCGCGGCGCGTAGGAGGTCGGGTCGACCTGGATCTCCAGCCAGCGCGAGCCGTCCGCCACCTCGTCCTCGGCGGTCTCCCGGACCAGCCGGCGGATGTCCTGCTCGTCGCGCAGCACCGAGCGCGCGGTGTCGTACAGCCGCTGGAACCGGAACCAGCCGCGCTCGTCGGTGGCGCGCAACCTGGGGGGCCGACCGGAACTCAGCGCCTCGGGCAGCTTCACCCGGTGCTTCTCGGCCAGCTCCAGCAGCGTGGCGGGGCGCATCGATCCGGTGAAGTGCAGGTGCAGATGGGCCTTCGGCAGCGCCCTGACGTCTCGCTGAAGTGGCGGGTGTTCCATCCACGAATCCTGCCGCATCCACCCCCGAAAGGGGAACCGCCCCTTTCTTATCCCTCGATAGGGTGAAAGGGGCGGTTCCGGAAAGCTGACGGGAGGTCAGTCCTGCGCCTCCGCGAGCAGCTTCTGCATCCGCGCCACGCCCTCGACCAGGTCGGCGTCGCCCAGCGCGTAGGACAGCCGCAGGTAGCCCGGGGTGCCGAAGGCCTCGCCCGGCACCACCGCGACCTCGACCTCGTCCAGGATCAGCGCGGCCAGCTCACTGGAGCTCTGCGGCCGCTTGCCGCGGATCTCCTTGCCCAGCAGCGCCTTGACCGACGGGTAGACGTAGAACGCGCCCAGCGGCTCGGGGCAGTACACGCCCTCGATCTCGTTGAGCATCCGCACGATGGTCTGGCGGCGCCGGTCGAAGGCCACCCTCATCTCGTCCACCGCCGACAGGTCGCCGCTGACGGCGGCCAGCGCGGCCCGCTGCGCCACGTTGCTGACGTTGCTGGTGGCGTGCGACTGCAGGTTGGCGGCGGCGGCCACCACGTCCTTGGGGCCGATCATCCACCCGACCCGCCAGCCGGTCATCGCGTAGGTCTTGGCCACCCCGTTGACCACGATGCACTTGTCGGCCAGCTCGGGCAGCAGCGCGGGCAGCGAGGTGAAGGTCGCGTCGCCGTAGACCAGGTGCTGGTAGATCTCGTCGGTCAGCACCCACAGGCCGTGCTCCAGCGCCCAGCGGCCGATCGCCTCGGCCTCGGCCTGGGTGTAGACCGAGCCGGTCGGGTTGGACGGCGAGACGAAGAGCACCACCTTGGTGTTCTCGGTGCGGGCCGCCTCCAGCTGCTCCACCGAGACCTTGTAGTCGGTGGTCTCGTCGGCCACCACCTCGACCGGGACACCGCCCGCGAGCTGGATCGACTCGGGGTAGGTGGTCCAGTAGGGGGCCGGCACGATGACCTCGTCGCCCGGGTCCAGGATCGCCGCGAAGGCCTCGTAGATCGCCTGCTTGCCGCCGTTGGTCACCAGCACCTGGGAGGCGTCGACCTGGTAGCCGGAGTCCCGCAGGGTCTTCGCCGCGATGGCCGCCTTGAGCTCGGGCAGGCCGCCGGCCGGGGTGTACCGGTGGTTCTTCGGGTCCCGGCAGGCCTCGACGGCCGCCTCGACGATGTAGTCCGGGGTCGGGAAGTCCGGCTCGCCGGCGCCGAAGCCGATCACGGGGCGGCCGGCCGCCTTGAGGGCCTTGGCCTTGGCGTCGACAGCGAGGGTGGCGGACTCCGCGATGCCGCCGATCCGGGCGGAGACCCGGCGGTCGGCGGGGCGGACGTTGGCGGGGGTGGAAGCGCTCATAGGTGCATGGTCGCAGAACCGGGATCCCGGGTGCGTGCTGGTTTCACCATCCGTACGGCTCAGGTCCACCAGGTGAAGAGGTTCGACCAAACGCCGCCGAACCCGTACACTCACTGATCGACGGCCTCAGCCGCACCGCGACGACCAGAAGCGTTCACCACGCAGTCGGTCGGATGCGGTAGGTTGTGTGACGTTCCAAGCGCCGCAAGGCGCTGGAGGGCACTAGCTCAATTGGTAGAGCACCGGTCTCCAAAACCGGCGGTTGGGGGTTCAAGTCCCTCGTGCCCTGCTCCTCGTTCCACGTCCAGCCCGTTCGCTCAAACAGAGCGAGCGGGCTTGATGCGGAGAGGGACCCGACCAGCATCAGCGACCGGATTCAGGTGAGGACGAGTGACGGAGACCACGGGCTCCACCGCAACGCCTGAGAGCGGCAACCCCGAGGGTGCCGAGGACGCGGCGCCGGTCGACGGTGCCGCCGAGGGCACCACGGCCGAGAGTGAGAAGAACCTCTCGCGGCGCGAGCGCAAGCGCGCCAACAAGCAGGCCGGCGACGGCGGCAAGCCGTCGGGCAAGCGCGCCAAGCGTGGCCTGTTCTCCCGCATCGGCCTCTACTACCGGCAGATCATCGCCGAGCTGCGCAAGGTCGTCTGGCCGACCCGCAGCGAGCTGATGAACTACACCAGCGTCGTGGTGGTCTTCGTGGTCGTCATGATCGGCCTGGTGGCGACCCTGGACTGGGGCTTCGCCAAGGCCAGCTTCTGGATCTTCGGCTGATCCTGCCGGACAGCCCCAGCACTACCTCACCGACCCGGGTCGGCCCCTCTGCAGCACCAACGGGGGACCGCCCGGGTCGAGCTGTCGGCACCGACCGGACAAGCCCGCTACCGTTGACTCGGTACTGTTGAGGCTTGCCCACAGCCGTACCCATCTCCACATCTCCAGGAAAGAAGCAGCCACCGTGTCTGAGTCCCCCCTGTACGACGCCGACGAGACCGTCCGCGAGGCGGATGCGGATGTCGCCGCCGAGCTGGATGCGGCTGAGGCTGCCGACCCCGAGGACGCCGAGCAGATCACCGACGGCGTGGACAGCGACGAGGACGAGGTCGAGGCGGCCGACCAGGCCGAGGCCGGCGTGCCCGCCGAGGAGGCCGCGCTGCACGAGGTGAGCGACGAGGAGTCGGCCGCCACCGAGGCACTCGAGGAGACCGAGGCCGAGGCCGAGGCCGTCGAGGAGCCTGCGGAGGAGGAGGTCGACCCGGTCGCCAAGTTCCGCGAGGAACTGCGCTTCATGCCGGGCGAGTGGTACGTGATCCACACCTACGCCGGCTACGAGAACCGGGTGAAGCAGAACCTGGAGCAGCGCGCCGTCTCGCTCAACGTCGAGGAGTACATCTTCCAGGCCGAGGTGCCGCAGGAAGAGGTCGTCCAGATCAAGAACGGCGACCGCAAGACGATCCGGCAGAACAAGCTCCCCGGCTACGTGCTGGTCCGCCTCGACCTGACCCCCGAGTCGTGGAACGTGGTCCGCAACACCCCGGGTGTCACCGGCTTCGTCGGCAACGCCTACGACCCGTACCCGCTGACCCTGGACGAGGTCGTCAAGATGCTGGCCCCCGACGTGGAGCGCGCGGCGGCCAAGGAGGCCGGCAAGCCCTCCCCGGTCAAGCCGAGCGAGATCCAGGTGCTCGACTTCGAGGTCGGCGACTCGGTCACCGTCACCGACGGTCCGTTCGCCACCCTGCAGGCGACCATCAACGAGATCAACCCGGACTCGAAGAAGGTCAAGGGCCTGGTCGAGATCTTCGGCCGCGAGACCCCGGTCGAGCTGTCGTTCGACCAGATCCAGAAGAACTAGCACAGCCGGAAGAACTGGCACAGCCGGAAGAACCGAGTTTCCCGAAGCTTTCGGGGGCGGGGCCCAGGCCTCGCCCCCGGTCTCGTTTTGGCCGGGCGGCGCATCCGCGTTAGCCTGGTCCGCTGTGTGTACTCTCGCCCGGGTGTCGCCCCGGAGTCGTACACACGTCCATCGAAGGAAGGACCCGGAGAGACATGCCTCCCAAGAAGAAGAAGGTCACGGGGCTTATCAAGCTCCAGATCAACGCCGGCGCGGCCAACCCGGCGCCGCCGGTCGGCCCCGCGCTGGGTCAGCACGGCGTCAACATCATGGAGTTCTGCAAGGCCTACAACGCCGCGACCGAGTCGCAGCGTGGCATGGTCGTGCCGGTGGAGATCACGGTCTACGAGGACCGCTCCTTCACCTTCATCACCAAGACTCCGCCGGCCGCGCGCCTCATCCTGAAGGCCGCGGGCGTGGAGAAGGGCTCCGGCGAGCCGCACAAGACCAAGGTCGCCAAGCTGACCTCGGCCCAGGTGCGCGAGATCGCCACCACCAAGCTCCCCGACCTGAACGCCAACGACCTGGACGCCGCGGAGAAGATCATCGCGGGTACCGCCCGGTCCATGGGCATCACCGTCGAGGGCTGAAGTCCTTCTTTCCCGCAGTGGTAGGGCCCAGCGCGGCCCGTACACCACGACTCCAAGAAATCAGGAGCAGCAGTGAAGCGCAGCAAGGCTCTCAAGGCCGCGGACCTCAAGGTCGACCGCGACCGCCTGTACGCCCCGCTCGAGGCCATCCGCCTCGCCCGGGAGACCTCCACCAGCAAGTTCGACGCGACCGTCGAGGTTGCCATGCGTCTGGGTGTCGACCCGCGCAAGGCCGACCAGATGGTCCGCAGCACCGTCAACCTGCCGCACGGTACCGGTAAGACCGCCCGGGTCCTGGTCTTCGCGACCGGCGACCGTGCCGCGGCTGCGGAGGCTGCGGGCGCCGACATCGTCGGCTCCGACGAGCTCATCGACGAGGTGGCCAAGGGTCGTCTGGACTTCGACGCCGTCGTCGCCACCCCGGACCTCATGGGCAAGGTCGGCCGCCTCGGCCGCGTGCTCGGCCCGCGTGGTCTGATGCCGAACCCGAAGACCGGCACCGTCACCCCGGACGTGGCGAAGGCTGTCACGGACATCAAGGGCGGCAAGATCGAGTTCCGCGTGGACAAGCACTCGAACCTGCACTTCATCATCGGTAAGGCCTCCTTCACCGACGAGCAGCTGGTCGAGAACTACGCCGCGGCGCTGGACGAGGTCCTGCGGGCCAAGCCGTCCGCCGCCAAGGGTCGCTACATCAAGAAGACCGCGATCTCCACCACGATCGGCCCCGGCATCCAGGTGGACCCGAACCGCACCCGCAACCTCCTCGTCGAGGAGGACCCGGCTGCGGTCTGACCTCACCTGGTCTGACGCACCGTCAAGGCCCGCACTCCTTCCGGGAGTGCGGGCCTTCGTCATGCCTGCGCGGAACCGAAAACGGTGGCGGAGGTGTCCCAGCTCTCGGCTAGAGTCCGCTCTGATCATCGGAACACTACGGGGGAGCACCCATGCGGATCACCCGCATCGTCACCACCATGACCGCCGCCACCCTGCTCGTCGGCGCCCTGGCCGCCTGCGGCAGCAGCGCGAGCAAGGCCTCGTCCAGCGCCGCGGGAGGTGCCGCCAGCGGGGCGGCCGGCGCGCCCGCCGCCGGGCTCGGCGGGGACCCGAAGACCGAGCTGCTCGCGGCCGCCGCGGTGATGCAGAAGGCCGGCAGCGCCAAGCTCACCGTCAGCTCTCCCGGGACCACCAGCAACGACGGCAGCGGCGTCTACGCCTGGGGCAGCAAGCCCCGACTGGACCTCGCCGAGCAGGGCACCGGCGGTACGGCGATGAAGATCCGGGTGGTGGACGACGCGGTCTACCTCGGCGTCCCGGACGCCCAGGTCGCCGCGGCCGGCGGCAAGCACTGGGTGAAGCTGCCCAGCGGCTCGGGCGCCGGCGGCGGCATGGGCGCCAGCTTCCAGGCACTGGCCCTGATGCTCGACCCGGCCGCCCAGCTGACCGTCGCGGCCCAGAACGGCACCCTCAAGAAGGTCGGCGCCGAGACCGTGGACGGCGCCCAGACCCAGCACTACCAGAGCACCATGCCGACCGAGACCCTGGTGAAGAGCGTTCCCAACCTCTCCGCCGAGCAGCGCACCGCCGTGCTGGGCGTGCTGAAGGAGGACGGCTCCACGGTCGTCTCGGACTTCTGGCTGAACAGCAAGCGCCAGCTGGTCCAGCAGAAGGAGGACGGCGCGGACGGCGCGAGCCCGAGCAGCGGCGGTGCGACCTCCACCAAGTACTCCGACTTCGGCGTCCAGGTGAACGTCGCCACCCCGGCCGCCACCGACCTGGCCGACCCGAGCGAGGCGCTCAAGCTGCTCGGCAACCTCAACTGACACGTCCGAGGGGGACCCACCGCATGAACACCACCCGCACGCTCGCCGCCGCCACCGCGGTGCTCGCACTGGCCGTCGGCGCCACCGCCTGCGGCCCCGCGGACAAGCCCAAGGCGCCCGAGGCCGCCGCCGGCTCGGCGGCCGCGGCCGCCTCGTCCGCGCCGGCGGCCGGCCGGTCCCCGGCCGCCGCCACCCCGGCCGCCTTCCTGCAGAAGGCCGGCACCAAGACCGGCGCGGCCAAGTCGGCCAGGGTGACCGAGTCCATCAAGAACGGCAGCACGGAGATCACCGGCAAGGGCAGCATCTCCTGGGCCAACGGCATCCTCGGCACCATGACCATGCAGCTGCCCTCCGCCGCCGCCCAGAAGATGGGCACCGACGGCGCGATGGACGCCGTCTACGGCAGCGACGCGATGTACATCAACATGCACATGCCCCAGGCCGCGCTGGACCAGCTGGGCGGCAAGCACTGGTTCAAGTACGCCTACGCGGACCTGTCCAAGGTGATGGGCGCGTCGGGCGACGTCATCAAGGACGGCCTGAAGAAGGCCGACCCGGTCCAGGCGGTGCAGACCGCGATCGCCTCCGGCCAGGTGACCGAGGTGGGCAAGGAGTCGGTCGACGGCGCCCCGGCCACCCACTACGCGGCGGAGGTGACGACCGCCCAGCTCGACGGGACCCAGGGCGGCGCACTGAGCGCCGACCAGCTCGCCGGCCTGCGCAAGCAGCTGGAGAGCCAGGGCATCAGCACCACGCACTACGACGTCTGGGTCAACGACCAGGACCTGCTGGTCAAGGTGCGGGACACGGCTGACACCAAGAACGGCCCGCTGGACGTCACGATCAGCTACTCCGACTACGGCGTGCAGGTCCAGCCCACCCCGCCGCCGGCCGCCGACACGGCCGACGCCGCCGAGCTGATCGCCAAGGCCAAGCAGTCCGGGCAGCCCGCCGCGAGCTGAGCCGCCGGCCCATGACACTCTGAATCGACGGACCGAACCGGGAGGCGAGCGTGGCAGGGCGGCAGCGGGTGTGGGGTGCGGCACTGGCCGCGGTCACGCTGATCGGCGCCCTGACGGCCTGCGGTGGCGGGGGCGGCGGGCCCGATCCGGTGCGGCCCTCGCCCCCGCCGGTCGCCTCCCCGTCGCCCTCGGCGGCCAAGCCGACCGACCGCTCCCCGAAGGGCGTGCTGCTCTCGGCCGGCCAGCTGCTGGAGACCGCCCGCCGGGCCAGGCTCAGCTACCGCTTCGACACCCCGGACGGCCACAGCGACGGCGCGGACGGGATGCTCTTCTGGGCGCCCCGGACGATCATGAAGCTGATCAAGACCACCCCGGGCGCCACCGACCAGCTGATCGTCATGGACACCGTCAGCTACCGGGGCGGCGACGCGGCGACCGCGGCCCGGCTCGGCGGCCGGCACTGGGAGAAGTCCGCCGAGGTGACCGGCCCGGACGGCCGCAAGGAGACCCCGTTCGCCCCGCTGGTGGACCAGCTCAACCCGCTGCAGGCGGTCACTGCTGCGGCCGGCGCCGCCGACCTGCGGCTGCTGGGCGAGGAGAGGATCGGCGAGGCGACCGTGGAGCACTACACCGCGACCCTCCCGGTGGCCGAGTACGTCGCCGCCCAGCAGGACCTGCTCACCGCCGACCGCCGTGAGCAGCTGGCGGGCGCGCTCGGCCGGGGCGGGGTGAGCACGCTCACCGTGGACCTCTGGCTGAACGACAAGGACCAGCTGGTCCAGCTGCACCGCACCGGCTCGGGCAGCGGCGGGGACCTGGACCAGCTGGTCCAGTACAGCGACTGGGGCGGCCCGCTGGCCGTCCAGGCCCCGGCCGAGAACGACACCCGTCAGGCCGGGCAGTAGCGACACGCAGGAACCAGGCCCGTCATGTCCGATTTGGTGTTCGCGCCCTCTTGACCGTACTGTGGGGGCTGCCAAAGACCGCTGGTTGTCGTGTCGTGCCCTCGGGCTCGTCCGACCGAAGGATCTGCGCTTCGTCGCAGGCAGCCCGCGCAGGAGTGTTTGGAGCTTGGACTTCCGGTTCGCGTGACTCGTCATGCGCCCGTCGAGGTCTTCTTGAAGCCCCGTGCGCCTGCGCACCGGGGCTCTTTTCGTTCCCCGTGCGAGCTTCCCTTCCGTCCCGTGGTCCCAGGCGCCGTAGGTCGACTTTCCCTGGTCGGCCGACCTCGACATCACGGAAGGAGGCGTAAGCCTATGGCCAGGCCTGACAAGGCTGCTGCCGTTGCGGAGATCGCGGACAAGTTCCGTTCCTCCAACGCGGCCGTGCTGACCGAGTACCGCGGTCTGACGGTGAAGCAGGTCAAGACCCTGCGTCGCTCGCTGGGCGCGAACGCCCAGTACTCCGTGGTGAAGAACACGCTGACCAAGATCGCGGCCAACGAGGCCGGGATCACCGAGCTCGACGACCAGTTCAACGGTCCGACGGCTGTCGCCTTCGTCACCGGTGACCCGGTGGAGTCGGCGAAGGCTCTGCGTGACTTCGCCAAGGAGAACCCCGCTCTCATCATCAAGGGCGGTGTCCTTGACGGTAAGGCACTGACCGCCGATGAGATCAAGAAGCTCGCGGACCTCGAGTCCCGCGAGGTGCTGCTCGCCAAGCTGGCGGGTGCCCTGAAGGCCAAGCCCTCCCAGGCTGCCGCGCTCTTCCAGGCCCTGCCCTCGAAGCTCGTCCGCACCGTGGACGCGCTTCGCGAGAAGAAGGCCGAGCAGGGCGGTGCCGGTACGCCGGCTCCCGCCGCCGAGGACGCTGCCGCGGAGTAATCCGCGGGGTCCAGTGCCCTCGCAGCGGGCCCGCGCCCGCCAATCCCGTACATACCGGCACCACCTGCCGATTTAGTGGAAGGACGCCATCATGGCGAAGCTGTCCCAGGACGAGCTGCTCGAGGTCTTCGCTGAGATGACCCTCATCGAGATCTCCGAGTTCGTTAAGGCGTTCGAGGAGAAGTTCGACGTCACCGCCGCCGCCCCGGTCGCCGTCGCCGGCGTTGCCGGTCCGGCCGCCGTTGCCGAGGCCGTCGAGGAGCAGGACGAGTTCGACGTCATCCTCGATGGCCCGGGCGACAAGAAGATCCAGGTCATCAAGGAGGTGCGCACCCTGACCTCCCTCGGCCTGAAGGAGGCCAAGGACCTCGTTGACACCGCCGGTGCGGTTGTCCTGGAGAAGGTCACCAAGGAGGCCGCCGAGAAGGCCAAGGCCGCCCTCGAGGGTGCCGGCGCCAAGGTCACCGTCAAGTGACGTTGAGCTTCTGAGCTCACTCTTCGGGCCGGGCCGGCCACCCCTCGCGGGGTGGCCGGCCCGGCCTGTTCGCGTTCGTGGGCTTTGTCAGTCAGCGCAGGTAAGGTGATCACCGCTGTAACGCCCCGGGCCCCGGTGGCGATAGACAGTGCGAGGTCCAGCCACCGGCCGGGCCTTGACGAACGGCATCCGGCGCGCGATTCTCGAGGCGCGCGCCGATACCGCGAGAGCGGTTGGCCGTTAGTTTGGGTGGCCCCCGGATGCATAACCGGGGCCCGCGGCGGGAAATGACTCCACGTGAGTCGCGGTGCCGGCCTCCTGGGAGGTGGGGCACCGCAGTAGTGCGCACGGTCACAGGCCGTGCGAGCGGTACGGGCAGTATGCGACGGAGGGAGCGTCCGATTCGGTCTCCGAATCAGGACTGGACAGCAGTGTGGCATTTGGCTACACTGTCCCTTTGCGCTGCCTGTTAGCTGCTCCGTGACTCGTCGCCCGGAGTGTGCGCTGCCCTGACCTGGGAATTCTCCCTCGGCAAGGCCCGGCCGGTACGCGCGTAGTGAGCTCCGAGCCCTCGGAAGGACCCCCCTCTTGGCCGCGCCGCGCAACGCCTCGAACACATCCGCCGCATCCACCGCCCCGCTCCGCGTCTCCTTCGCGAAGATCAAGGAGCCCCTCGAGGTCCCGAACCTCCTGGCCCTGCAGACCGAGAGCTTTGACTGGCTGCTCGGCAACGCGGCCTGGAAGTCCCGGGTCGAGGCGGCCCTGGAGAGTGGTCAGGACGTCCCCACCAAGTCCGGTCTGGAGGAGATCTTCGAAGAGATCTCCCCGATCGAGGACTTCAGTGGGTCGATGTCGCTGACCTTCCGCGACCACCGTTTCGAGCCGCCGAAGAACTCTATTGACGAGTGCAAGGACCGCGACTTCACGTACGCGGCTCCGCTCTTCGTCACGGCCGAGTTCACCAACAACGAGACCGGTGAGATCAAGTCTCAGACGGTCTTCATGGGCGACTTCCCGCTCATGACCCACAAGGGCACGTTCGTGATCAACGGCACCGAGCGTGTCGTCGTCTCGCAGCTGGTCCGTTCCCCGGGTGTGTACTTCGACTCCACCTTGGACAAGGTGTCCGACAAGGACATCTACTCCTGCAAGGTCATCCCCTCGCGTGGTGCCTGGCTGGAGATGGAGATCGACAAGCGCGACATGGTCGGTGTCCGCATCGACCGCAAGCGCAAGCAGTCGGTCACCGTGCTGCTCAAGGCCCTCGGCTGGACCAACGAGATGATTCTCGAGGAGTTCGGCGAGTACGAGTCGATGCGCGCCACCCTGGAGAAGGACCACACCCAGGGCCAGGACGACGCGCTGCTGGACATCTACCGCAAGCTGCGTCCGGGCGAGCCGCCGACCCGTGAGGCCGCGCAGACCCTGCTCGAGAACCTCTACTTCAACCCGAAGCGCTACGACCTCGCGAAGGTCGGCCGCTACAAGGTCAACCGCAAGCTGGGCAACGCCGAGTCGCTGGACTCCGGCGTGCTCACCGAGCCCGACATCATCGGTGCGATCAAGTACCTGGTGAAGCTGCACGCGGGCGAGACCGAGTGGCGTGACGACGAGGGCCGCGACATCGTGGTCGAGGTCGACGACATCGACCACTTCGGCAACCGTCGCCTGCGCAACGTCGGCGAGCTCATCCAGAACCAGGTCCGTACCGGCCTGGCCCGGATGGAGCGCGTCGTCCGCGAGCGGATGACCACGCAGGACGTCGAGGCGATCACGCCGCAGACCCTGATCAACATCCGGCCGGTCGTCGCCTCCATCAAGGAGTTCTTCGGCACCAGCCAGCTGTCCCAGTTCATGGACCAGACGAACCCGCTGTCGGGCCTGACCCACAAGCGTCGTCTGTCCGCGCTGGGCCCCGGTGGTCTGTCCCGTGAGCGGGCCGGCTTCGAGGTCCGTGACGTGCACCCCTCGCACTACGGCCGCATGTGTCCGATCGAGACCCCGGAAGGCCCGAACATCGGTCTGATCGGGTCGCTGGCCTCGTACGGCCGGGTCAACGCCTTCGGCTTCATCGAGACCCCGTACCGCAAGGTCGTCGAGGGCATCGTCACCGAGCAGGTGGACTACCTGACCGCTGACGAGGAGGACCGCTACGTCATCGCCCAGGCCAACGCGCCGCTGACCGATGACCTGCACTTCGCCGAGCCGCGTGTCCTGGTCCGCCGCCGTGGCGGCGAGATCGACTACATCCCGGGCACCGAGATCGACTACATGGACGTCTCGCCGCGCCAGATGGTGTCGGTCGCGACCGCCATGATCCCGTTCCTCGAGCACGACGACGCCAACCGCGCGCTCATGGGCTCGAACATGATGCGTCAGGCGGTGCCGCTGCTGAAGAGCGAGGCTCCGCTGGTCGGCACCGGCATGGAGTACCGCTGCGCCGTCGACGCCGCGGACGTCATCACCGCCGAGAAGGCCGGTGTGGTCCAGGAGGTCTCGGCCGACTACGTCACCGTCGCCAACGACGACGGCACGTACAACACCTACCGGGCCGCCAAGTTCACCCGCTCCAACCAGGGCACCGCCTTCAACCAGAAGGTGCTCGTGGACGAGGGCGCCCGGGTCGAGGCCGGCCAGGTGCTGGCCGACGGCCCGTGCACCGACGAGGGCGAGATGGCGCTGGGCAAGAACCTGCTCGTCGCCTTCATGTCCTGGGAGGGTCACAACTACGAGGACGCGATCATCCTGTCGCAGCGCCTCGTGCAGGACGACGTCCTCTCCTCGATCCACATCGAGGAGCACGAGGTCGACGCCCGTGACACCAAGCTGGGCCCCGAGGAGATCACCCGGGACATCCCGAACGTCTCCGAGGAGGTCCTCGCCGACCTCGACGAGCGCGGCATCATCCGGATCGGTGCGGACGTCGTCACCGGCGACATCCTGGTCGGCAAGGTCACGCCCAAGGGTGAGACCGAGCTGACCCCGGAGGAGCGCCTGCTCCGCGCGATCTTCGGTGAGAAGGCCCGTGAGGTCCGCGACACCTCGCTGAAGGTGCCGCACGGTGAGTCCGGCAAGGTCATCGGCGTCCGCGTCTTCGACCGCGAAGAGGGCGACGAGCTGCCCCCGGGCGTGAACCAGCTGGTCCGCGTCTACGTGGCCCAGAAGCGCAAGATCACCAACGGTGACAAGCTGGCCGGCCGTCACGGCAACAAGGGTGTCATCTCCAAGATCCTTCCGGTCGAGGACATGCCGTTCCTCGAGGACGGCACCCCGGTCGACATCATCCTCAACCCGCTGGGTGTCCCGTCCCGAATGAACCCGGGACAGGTCCTGGAGATCCACCTCGGCTGGCTCGCCCAGCAGGGTTGGGACGTCTCCGGTCTGGCCGACGAGTGGGCCCGTCGCCTGCAGGCGATCGGCGCGGACAAGGTCGAGGGCGGCACCAACCTCGCCACCCCGGTCTTCGACGGCGCCCGCGAGGACGAGATCACCGGTCTGCTGGACCACACCACCCTCACCCGTGACGGTGAGCGCCTGGTGAACTCCACCGGTAAGGCCCGGCTGTTCGACGGTCGCTCCGGCGAGCCGTTCCCGATGCCGATCTCGGTCGGCTACATGTACATCCTCAAGCTGCACCACCTGGTCGACGACAAGCTGCACGCCCGTTCGACCGGCCCGTACTCGATGATCACCCAGCAGCCGCTGGGTGGTAAGGCGCAGTTCGGTGGTCAGCGCTTCGGTGAGATGGAGGTGTGGGCCCTTGAGGCGTACGGCGCGGCCTACGCGCTGCAGGAGCTGCTCACCATCAAGTCGGACGACGTCCTGGGCCGCGTGAAGGTCTACGAGGCGATCGTCAAGGGCGAGAACATCCCCGAGCCGGGCATTCCCGAGTCCTTCAAGGTGCTCATCAAGGAAATGCAGTCGCTCTGCCTCAACGTGGAGGTGCTGTCCTCGGACGGCTCCAACATCGAGCTGCGGGACTCCGACGAGGATGTCTTCCGTGCCGCCGAGGAGCTCGGTATTGACCTGTCCCGGCGCGAGCCGAGCAGCGTCGAAGAGGTCTGACGGAGGTTAGGGCCGGCTGGTACCGCCCCAAGGCGAACAACCAGCCGGCTCGCCCCCAAGGCCCCCCTCAGACCAGATGAACGACTTTCGACTTACGAAAGAGGGCTTGACGACCAGTGCTTGACGTCAACTTCTTCGACGAGCTCCGCATCGGCCTCGCGACCGCCGACGACATCCGCCAGTGGTCGCACGGCGAGGTCAAGAAGCCGGAGACCATCAACTACCGCACGCTGAAGCCGGAAAAGGACGGCCTTTTCTGCGAGAAGATCTTCGGTCCCACCCGGGACTGGGAGTGCTACTGCGGTAAGTACAAGCGTGTCCGCTTCAAGGGCATCATCTGCGAGCGCTGCGGCGTCGAGGTCACCCGTGCCAAGGTGCGCCGCGAGCGGATGGGCCACATCGAGCTGGCCGCGCCGGTCACCCACATCTGGTACTTCAAGGGTGTCCCCAGCCGCCTCGGCTACCTGCTCGACCTGGCGCCGAAGGACCTCGAGAAGGTCATCTACTTCGCCGCCTACATGATCACCTGGGTGGACGACGAGCGTCGCCAGCGCGACCTCCCGTCCCTGGAGGCGCACGTCTCGGTCGAGCGCCAGCAGATCGAGAACCGCCGCGACGCCGACCTCGAGGCCCGTGCCAAGAAGGCCGAGACCGACCTGGCAGAGCTCGAGGCCGAGGGTGCCAAGGCCGACGTGCGCCGCAAGGTGCGCGAGGGTGCCGAGCGCGAGATGAAGCAGCTGCGCGACCGTGCGCAGCGCGAGATCGACCGTCTGGACGAGGTCTGGGCCCGGTTCAAGAACCTCAAGGTCCAGGACCTCGAGGGCGACGAGCTGCTCTACCGCGAGCTGCGCGACCGCTTCGGCACCTACTTCTCCGGCTCGATGGGCGCGGCGGCCCTCAAGGACCGCCTCGAGACCTTCGACCTGGCCGAGGAGTCCGAGCGGCTGCGCGAGATCATCCGCACCGGCAAGGGCCAGAAGAAGACCCGTGCGCTCAAGCGCCTCAAGGTCGTCTCCGCCTTCCTGCAGACCACCAACAAGCCCAACGGCATGGTGCTGGACTGCGTCCCGGTGATCCCGCCGGACCTGCGTCCGATGGTGCAGCTGGACGGTGGCCGCTTCGCGACCTCCGACCTGAACGACCTGTACCGCCGCGTGATCAACCGCAACAACCGCCTCAAGCGGCTCCTCGACCTCGGCGCGCCCGAGATCATCGTGAACAACGAGAAGCGCATGCTTCAGGAGGCCGTCGACGCCCTGTTCGACAACGGCCGTCGTGGCCGCCCGGTGACGGGCCCCGGCAACCGTCCGCTGAAGTCCCTCAGCGACATGCTGAAGGGCAAGCAGGGTCGTTTCCGTCAGAACCTGCTCGGCAAGCGCGTCGACTACTCGGCCCGTTCGGTCATCGTCGTCGGCCCGCAGCTCAAGCTGCACCAGTGCGGCCTGCCCAAGGCCATGGCGCTGGAGCTCTTCAAGCCGTTCGTGATGAAGCGCCTGGTGGACCTGAACCACGCGCAGAACATCAAGTCGGCCAAGCGCATGGTCGAGCGCGCGCGCCCGGTGGTGTGGGACGTCCTCGAAGAGGTCATCGCCGAGCACCCGGTGCTGCTGAACCGTGCACCCACCCTGCACCGCCTCGGCATCCAGGCCTTCGAGCCGCAGCTGGTCGAGGGCAAGGCCATCCAGATCCACCCGCTCGTCTGCACCGCGTTCAACGCGGACTTCGACGGTGACCAGATGGCCGTCCACCTGCCGCTCTCCGCGGAGGCGCAGGCCGAGGCCCGCATCCTGATGCTGTCCTCGAACAACATCCTGAAGCCGGCCGACGGTCGCCCCGTCACCATGCCGACCCAGGACATGGTGCTCGGTCTGTTCTTCCTCACCTCGGACCGGGACGAGGTGAAGGGCGCCGGTCGCTCCTTCTCCTCCACCGCCGAGGCGATCATGGCCTTCGACGCCCGCGAGCTGGACGTCCAGGCCCCGATCGACCTGCGCCTGCCGATCGGCACCGTGCCGCCCCGCGGCTGGACCGCGCCGGTGGACGAGGACGGTCAGTCGACCTGGTTCGAGGGCGAGTCCTTCCGCCTGAAGACCACCCTGGGCCGCGCGCTCTTCAACGAGCTGCTGCCCGAGGACTACCCGTTCGTCGACTACGAGGTGGGCAAGAAGCAGCTCTCCGCGATCGTCAACGACCTGGCCGAGCGCTACCCCAAGGTCATCGTCGCGGCGACCCTGGACAACCTGAAGGCGGCCGGCTTCCACTGGTCGACCCGCTCCGGCGTCACCGTGTCCATCTCGGACGTCGTGGTGCCGCCGAGCAAGCCGCAGATTCTCGAGGGCTACGAGGCGCAGGCCGAGAAGGTCCAGAAGAACTACGAGCGCGGTCTGATGACCAACGACGAGCGCAAGCAGGAGCTCGTCAACATCTGGACCAAGGCGACCAACGAGGTTGCCGAGGCGATGAACGCGAACTTCCCGAAGACCAACCCCATCTTCATGATGGTCGACTCGGGTGCTCGCGGAAACATGATGCAGATGCGTCAGATCGCCGGTATGCGTGGTCTGGTGTCGAACGCCAAGAACGAGACCATCCCGCGTCCCATCAAGGCCTCGTTCCGTGAGGGCCTGTCCGTGCTGGAGTACTTCATCTCCACCCACGGTGCCCGTAAGGGTCTGGCCGACACCGCGCTGCGTACCGCCGACTCGGGTTACCTGACCCGTCGTCTGGTGGACGTCTCGCAGGACGTGATCATCCGCGAGGAGGACTGCGGCACCGAGCGCGGCCTCAAGCTGGCGATCGGTTCGGTCGGCGAGGACGGCGTGCTGCGCAAGGCGGAGGACGTCGAGACCAGCGTCTACGCCCGCATGCTGGCCGAGGACATCACGATCGACGGCAAGCTGGTCGCGACCGCCAACACCGACCTCGGTGACGTGCTGATCGACGAGCTGATCCGCCACGGCATCGCCGAGGTCAAGACCCGCTCGATCCTGACCTGTGAGTCGACCGTCGGCACCTGCGCCATGTGCTACGGGCGCTCGCTGGCCACCGGCAAGCTGGTCGACATCGGTGAGGCGGTCGGCATCATCGCCGCCCAGTCCATCGGTGAGCCCGGCACCCAGCTGACCATGCGTACCTTCCACACCGGTGGTGTGGCCGGTGACGACATCACCCAGGGTCTGCCGCGTGTCGTCGAGCTCTTCGAGGCCCGTACCCCCAAGGGTGTGGCCCCGATCTCGGAGGCGCAGGGCCGGGTCCGGATCGAGGACACCGAGAAGACCCGCAAGCTCGTCGTCACGCCGGACGACGGCACCGACGAGATCGCCTACCCGGTCTCCAAGCGTGTGAAGCTGCTGGTCAGTGAGGGCCAGGCGGTCGAGGTCGGCCAGAAGCTGACCCAGGGCGCCACCAACCCGCACGACGTGCTGCGGATCATGGGCCAGCGTGCCGTCCAGGTCCACCTGGTGGCCGAGGTCCAGAAGGTCTACAACTCGCAGGGTGTGTCGATCCACGACAAGCACATCGAGATCATCATCCGGCAGATGCTCCGCCGCGTGACGATCATCGAGTCGGGCGACGCCGAGCTGCTCCCGGGCGAGCTGGTCGAGCGCGGCCGGTTCGAGACCGAGAACCGTCGAGTGGTCTCCGAGGGCGGTCACCCCGCCTCCGGCCGTCCGCAGCTGATGGGTATCACCAAGGCCTCGCTGGCCACCGAGTCCTGGCTGTCGGCCGCCTCCTTCCAGGAGACGACCCGGGTGCTCACCGACGCGGCGATCCACGCCAAGTCGGACCCGCTGCTGGGCCTCAAGGAGAACGTCATCCTCGGTAAGCTCATCCCGGCCGGTACGGGTCTGCCCCGCTACCGCAACATCCGGGTCGAGCCGACCGAGGAGGCCAAGGCCGCGATGTACTCGGCCGTCGGCTACGACGACTACGACCTGTCGCCCTTCGGCGCCGGCTCCGGCCAGGCGGTCCCGCTGGACGACTACGACTACGGCCCGTACACCGGCTGAGTCGCGCACTGAACGCCGCAGGGCGGTCACCCTTCACGGGGTGGCCGCCCTGCGGCGTTTCCGGTGCTACAGCAGCGCCTCGAACCGGTCCAGCGGTGAGCCGGTGAACGGGCGCAGCACGGGCCCCCAGTACCGGACCCCGGGCAGCCGCAGGCCGCCGAGGAAGGCGAACCGGGTGGTGCTCTCGCTCTCCGGGTACGCCGCCATGCCGCCGAGCACGAAGCGGCTCTGCATCAGGCACCAGCCGGGTTCGAGGTCGATGGTGAAGGTGGCGCGCAGCCGGGTGTGGCCGTGGATCCGGGCGGTCAGCGGGCCGCCTCGGCCCGGCCGGCCGCTGAGCCGTACGGTGCGCACGTCCGGGATCCACAGCGGCATGGTCCGTTCCAGGTCCTGGGCCAGCGCCCAGACCTGCTCGAAGGGCGCCGCCAGCACCCGCTCGCCGATCCGGGCGCCGGGGGTGCTGGCCGCGATCACCCGCAGGCGGCGGACCTGGTCGAAGTCGGCGACCGGCCAGCCGCCCCCGGTGGTCGGCGGGTGGTCCCCGGTGACCGGATCGCCGGTCGGGCGGCTGCTGTCGCGGTCCTGCTCGGTCACTGCGACCACGCCTTTCGGAAGCTGAGTCGGGCCCGGGAGAGCCGGGATTTCACGGTCCCCGGCGGCACCGCGAGGAGTTCGGCGGTGCGCCGTTCGTCGATCCCCTCCAGATCGCGCAGCAGCAGCACGGCCCGGTGCTCGGGGGAGAGCCGGGCGAGCACGTCGCGGATGTCGGCGGCCAGCTGCGGATCGCCCGGGGCGGGCACCTCGGCCAGTTCGGCGGGGCGCTGCCGGGCGGCCCGTTGTGCGTGCCGGACCGCCTCGCGCACCGCGATGGCCCGCACCCAGCCGTAGAGCGCCAGCGGGTCCTGCAGCTGGCGCAGCTTGCGGAAGACCGCGATCAGTGCCTCCTGGGTGGCGTCCGCCCCGTCCTCCAGCGCGATCGGGCCGCACAGGCGCCGGACGTACGGGGTGATCAGGTCGAGCAGTCGGCCGGCCGCCAGCTGGTCCCCGCCCTGGGCGGCGCGGACGAGCTCGGCGAGGCCGGGCGGTGGCTCGTGCATGGCGGTCTCCGTTCGAGTCGGGGCCTACGGAGGAGGGGGCGCGGCGGCGATCGGTTCCCCGGCTCCCGAAGTGTTCCCAGTCACAGCAGGAAGCTCCGACTCCCTCCTGCGGGGCCGGGATCCCTCTTGTGGGGGAGGCGGCAGAACCGCTCCGGCGGGCGATCCGCGCGGTGGCGGTCGGCGGGCAGCCTAGGGGTGTCGGCCCGGGAAGGTCCGGGCCGCCGAAACCATGGGGGACCAAGATGAACCAGCGCCGCACCGGCCTGCTCGCCAAGACCGTCATCACCGCCGCCGTCGCGTTCGGCATGTCCGGCTGCTTCCTCGACGGGGACCAGCACCTCGACGCGAGCTACCAGATCGACCAGCCGGTGCACACGCTGGTGATCAACGGGAGCACCGGTGACATCCGGGTGGTCGGCGGCGGCACCGGCGTCTCGGTGACGGAGCATCAGAACTACCGCGGGAAGGCGCCCGCCACCACGCACACCACCGCCGACGGCACCCTGACGCTGACCTACGACTGCCACGACTGCGGGGTCGACTACCAGGTCCAGGTCCCGTCCGACACCGTGGTGAAGGTGGCCGCGAACACCGGGACGGTGCGGCTGGTCGGGCTGACGGCGGCGGTCGAGGCCAGCACCGACACCGGGAACGTGGAGGGCGAGCGACTGGGCACCGGCCGGGCCCAGCTGCGGACCCGGACCGGCGACCTGTCGGTCTCCTTCGCCGGCGCCCCGGCGGCGGTCGACGCGCGCACCGGGACCGGTTCGGTCCGGCTCACCGTCCCCGGCGGCGACAGCTACGCGGTCGCCGCCACCGCGCAGACCGGCAAGGTCGAGGTGACCGTCCCGCAGCAGGAGGGCCTCGGGCGGACCATCAACGCGCACGCCGAGACCGGTGACGTCACCGTCGCCCATGGCTGAGTCCGGACCGCTCCGGCCGGCATTCGACCTGCTCAGCGCGGGCGATAGGCTCCCGACTGACACGCGGGGGGCGGATGTGGAGCGGATCGCGCGCCGGCTGGGCCGGCTGGCCGGGCTGGGGCAGCGCTGGCAGCAGCGGCTGACCGGGATCAACCCGTACCTGGCCGACAGCCTGCTGGCCGCCTTCTCGGCGGCGGTCTCGCTCTGGACCGTCTTCTGCGACGGCAAGGGCTGGGCGTGGTGGGTCTACCTGCTCGCGGCCGCCACGGCGCTGCCGATTCCGTGGCGCCGCCGGGCACCCTTCCTGGTCTTCCTGCTCACCGGCGTGGCCTCACTGGCGCTGAGCATCTGGGCGCACTCGGCCCAGCCGCAGATCGCGGTCTACGCGGTGATAACCGTCTACACCCTGGCGGACCGGGCCAAGGAGTGGCAGCGCTGGTCGATGCTGCTGGTCCTGGTGGTGGCGAACGTGCTCGGCACCCGCTCGCCCAACGGGATGCTCTTCAGCCTGCTGCTGTCGATCGGCTCCTTCGTCTTCGGCTCGCTGGTGCGCGAGCTGCGCCGGCTCGCCCGGATCGAGGCCGAGCGGGCTCGCGAGACCGGGCGCCGGGCGGCCAGCGACGCGGCCCGGGCGGTGGCCGAGGAGCGGGCCAGGATCGCCCGGGAGATGCACGACATCCTGGCGCACGCCGTCTCGCTGATGGTGATTCAGGCCGAGGCCGGCCCGCTGGTGGTGCACAGCAGCCCGGAGAAGGCGATCAAGGCCTTCGACACCATCGGCGACACCGGCCGGGACGCCATGGTGCAGCTGCGCCGGGTGCTCGGGGTGCTCAAGGAGGAGGGGGCCGGGCCGGAGCTGGCACCGCAGCCGCGACTGGCCGAACTGCCGGCGGTGGCCGAGCGGGTGCGGGCGGCCGGGGTGCGGGTGGAGCTGGCGCTGCCCGAGCCCGCTCGGGCCCTGCCGGCCGAGGTGGAGGCGGCGGCCTACCGGATCGTCCAGGAGGCGCTGACCAACATCGTCAAGCACTCCGGGGCGGACCGGGTCGCGGTGGAGGTCGCCGCGCGGGACTCGGTGCTTGCGCTCTCGGTGCTGGACAACGGGCGCGGGCTGGCGCCGACCGGTGCCACCGGGGTGTGGTCCGGCGGGCGCGGACTGGTCGGCATCCGCGAGCGGGCCGCGGCCTGCGGCGGGCGGGCCAGCGCCGGGCCCGGGCCGGCCGGACAGGGCTTTCTGGTGACGGCAGAACTGCCGCTGAGCGCGTGAACGGACGTGGGATGACGATTCGGGTAGTGGTCGCGGACGACCAGGAGCTGGTCCGGGCCGGGTTCGGGATGATCCTGGACGCGCAGCCGGACATCGAGGTGGTGGCCGAGGCCTGCAACGGCGCCGAGGCGGTCGAGGCGGTCGCCGCGCACCGGCCCGACGTGCTGCTGCTGGACGTCCGGATGCCCGTGATGGACGGCCTGGAGGCGGCCCGCCGGGTCTGCGCCGAGCACCCGGAGACCAAGGTGATCATGCTGACCACCTTCGACATCGACGACTACGTCTACGACGCGCTCTACGCCGGGGCCAGCGGCTTCCTGCTCAAGGACGTGCGCCGGGACGACCTGGCGCACGGGGTGCGGATGGTGGCCGCGGGGGAGGCGCTGCTGGCACCCTCCGTGACCAAGCGCTTGATCAGCGAGTTCGCCGCCCGCGGCCCCGCCGCCGGGCCGGCCGCAGGCGCCCGCACCCCGTCCCGCCTGCTGGAGCAGCTGACCGCCCGCGAGCAGGAGACCCTGCGGCTGCTGGCCCGTGGCCTGTCCAACGCCGAGATCGCCGGCGAACTGGTGGTCAGCGAACACACCGTCAAGACGCACGTCTCCAACGTGCTGAGCAAGCTCCAACTGCGCGACCGGGTACACGCGGTGGTCTTCGCCTACGAGGCCGGCGCGGTGGTGGCGGGCGACCCGCGCTGACAGCCGGCGCCGGCGCTCAGCGCGTCACAGAACCGCGGCCGCACCCGGTTTTAGCGCCGGCTGCACCGGTCGAAAGCCCGCTGCACCGGTCGAAAGCCCGCTGCACCGGTCGAAAGCCCGCTGCACCGGTCGAAAGCCCGCTGCACCGGCCGAAAGCCCGTTGCACCGTGCGAAAGCCAGGTGCAGCGCCGGGCCCGGGGGCTCTACGCTCGCCGCATGAGCAGCCGCACGCTTGTCGCCGTCCTCACCGGCGCCGGCATCTCCACCGACTCCGGAATCCCCGACTACCGTGGCCCCAAGGGCCTTTGGCAGCGCGACCCGTCGGTCCAGGAACTGGTGACCATCGGGCCTTACCTGGCCTCCACCGAGGTGCGGGAGCGGTCCTGGCGGATGCGGGCCGAGGTCGGTGCGCTGACGGCCGAGCCGAACGCCGGGCACCGCGCACTGGTCGAGTTGGAGCGCGCACTGCCGCTGCGGGTGCTCACCCAGAACGTGGACGGGTTGCACCAGAAGGCCGGGCTGCCGGACCGCAAGGTGCTCGAACTGCACGGCACCGCACTGCGGGTGCAGTGCATGCGGTGCCGGCGCTCCAGCGCGATGGACGAGGCACTGGACCGGGTGGCGGCCGGCGAGCCGGACCCGGCCTGCCGGGAGTGCGGCGGGATCCTCAAGCCGGCCACCGTGATGTTCGGCGAGACGCTGGACCCGGAGGTGCTGACCAGGGCCGATGCGATCGCCAAGGCCTGCGAGGTCTTCGTCGCGGTCGGCACCTCGCTCCAGGTGTACCCCGTGGCCTCGCTGCCGCAGATCGCCCTGGAGGCCGGCGCCCGGCTGATCATCGTCAACGGCGAGCCGACCCCCTTCGACGAGCAGGCGGACGAGGTGATCCGCGAGCCCATCTCCGTTGCTCTGCCGGCCCTGGTCGCTAGGCTGACCGGATGACGCTCTTCGATCCCTGGTCAGCGGACTTCATCGCACACCCGTACGAGGCGTACGCGGAGCTGCGCGCCACCTCCCCGGTGCACTTCCACGAGCCGACCGGGCAGTGGCTGGTGTCGCGGTACGAGGACGTCAGCGCGCTGCTGCGGGACCGGCGGCTGGGGCGGACCTACACCCATCGCTTCAGCCACGAGGAGTTCGGGCAGACCCCGCCCGACCCGGCGCACGAGCCGTTCCACACGCTCAACAGCAACGGCCTGCTCGACCTGGAGGCGCCGGACCACACCCGGATCCGACGCCTGGTGGCGAAGGCGTTCACACCGCGGATGGTCGAAGGGCTGCGGCCGACCGTGGCCCGGCTGGCGGACGAGTTGGTGAGCGGGCTGCTCGAGGAGGGCGGCGGCGATCTGATCGCCGCCGTCGCCGAGCCGCTGCCGGTGGCGGTGATCGCCGAGATGCTCGGCGTGCCGACCGCCGACCGGGGGCTGTTGCGCCCCTGGTCGGCCGCGATCACCGGGATGTTCGAGCTCAACCCCTCGGCCGAGGTGGCCAAGCGCGCGGTGGACGCCAGCGTCGAATTCTCCGACTACCTGCGCGCGCTGATCCGGGAACGGCGGGCCGCGCCCGGGAACGACCTGATCTCCGCACTGATCGCCGCCCAGGAGGACGGCGACGCGCTCAGCGAGCAGGAGATGGTCTCCACCTGCGTGCTGCTGCTCAACGCCGGCCACGAGGCGACCGTCAACACCACCGGCAACGGCTGGTGGGCGCTCTTCCGCAACCCCGACCAGCTGGCCCTGCTGCGCTCCGATGTCGATGCCCATCTCGCCACCGCGGTCGAGGAGTTGATGCGCTACGACACCCCGCTGCAGATGTTCGAGCGCTGGGTGCTCGAGGACATCGAGGTGGCCGGCGTGTCGATCCCGCGCGGCAGCGAACTCGCCCTGCTGTTCGGCTCGGCCAACCGGGACGGAGCTCGCTTCACCGACCCCGACCGCCTCGACGTCACCCGCGCCGACAATCCGCACATCACCTTCGGTGCCGGCATCCACTTCTGCCTCGGCGCCCCTCTGGCCCGGCTCGAACTCACCGAGTCCTACGGCGCGTTGCTGCGCCGGGCGCCCCATCTGACGCTGCTGCGCGAGCCCGACTGGCAACCGGGCTACGTGATCCGCGGCCTGACCGAACTCCTGGTGACCACATGAAGCGCGCTACCGGCGCCCTGCTCGGCCTCGCGATCGGCGACGCGATGGGCTTTCCGACCGAGTTCCAGACCGTCTCGATGATTGCCCGCAGTCACCCGGACTGGCGTCAACTCCCGCTGCCCAAGAAGGCGTTCGTCACCGATGACACCCAGATGACGCTCGCTCTGGCGCGCGGGCTGCGCACCGCACTGGAGCGCGGCCCGTTGGCTCCGCTGCGGATGGAGCGGCCGGTGCGCGAGGAGTTCGTCGAGTGGTGGCGCTCCCCGGAGAACAACCGGGCCCCCGGGCGCACCTGCATGACCGCCTGCCACCTGCTCAGCAAGCCCGACCGCCGCTGGCAGGAAGCCAGCCAGATCGGCTCCAAGGGCTGCGGCGCCAATATGCGAGTCGCCCCGCTGGGTCTGATCCGCGAATTGACGGAGCATCAAGTCGCCGGTGCTGCCCAGCTCCAGTCCGCGCTCACGCACGGACACCCCACCGCGCTGGCCGCCAGTGAACTCACCGCCTTCACCGTCCGGTGGCTCACCGAGGGCGCCCGACCCGCCGAGCTCCCCGGGCTGCTGCGCGCCCACGCCCTGGCCAACCGCACCCGCTACGACGCCGGCTGGCTCGGCGACCTGGCCGAGCTGGCCCACGACCGCTCGCGCGAGGAGTTCATCGCCCGTGGCTGGGACGAGTGCCTGGGCGTTCTGGACCGCCTCGAGGCCGCGCTCGCCGCGCCGGACCGGGAGGCGGACCCCTGCCTGGCCACCGGCGAGGGCTGGATCGCGGAGGAGGCCTTCGCCACCGCGCTGCTCTGCTTCCTGCTCTTCCCCGACGACCCGGTGCTCGCGGTCCGCCGCGCCGCCTACTCCTCGGGCGACTCCGACTCCCTGGCCTGCCTGGCCGGCGCCTTCGCCGGTGCCTACCACGGCGCCGACGCCTGGCCGGCCGAGTGGACCGCCGGGATCGAGTACCGCGAGGAGCTCCTCGCCTTCGGATCCCTCTGGGACTGAGAGCCGGTCTAGCGCCGCTTCTCCACTCGGCCGCGGCTGTGCAGCGCCGCGCGGTCGGCGGCGGCCCGGCCGGCGGCCCAGCCCTCGCCGTCGCTGACCCGGACCCGCTGCGAGGTGAGCTTGGGGAACATCCGGTCGGTCGCCGAGTCCACCGCCTCCTCGCGGGCGGCCAGCGCCGGCAGCAGCCGCTCGTCCGGCTGCAGCTGCTCCGCGGTGCCGTCCTCGCGCAGGTGGCGGCCGGCGGCGGCCTCGCGGGTGGTGCGCTCGGTCGCCTCGGTGAGCCGCTCGCGGATCCGCGCCGCGTAGGAGACCAGGAAGGACTGCCGGAAGGCCCGGGTGCGGGATGCCCCGTCCAGGTGCTGGCGGCTGCCGGCCCGCTGCATCGCCGCGGTGGCCTGCACCAGCAGCGAGGTGTACAGCAGCTCCACGGCGTCCAGGTCCGAGTCGAAGCCGATCACGGTGCAGAAGGAGAACTCCTTCGCCCAGACCACCCGGCACCGGTTCGCCGCCGCGACCGCGTCCAGCAGCATCGCCTTGGGCCCCTCGTACGGGTTCTCCACCCCGATCCGCACCGAGCCCGGCACACCGGCCGACTGCCCGGCCTGCCCGGCCGCCAGCAGCGCCTCGTCGATGCTGTGCTGGGCCATCAGCTGCTGCGCCTTCTCGGTCAGCGCCTCGGCCTCCTGCGGGAACTCGGTGGACTCCGCCTTCGCCAGCAGGGCCCGGATCCGGGACAGCATCCGCGGCTCGCCGGGCACCGGCACGGTGGCCCGGTGCTCGACCGGGCGGGCGCCCGGCGCCGGACCGACCGGGGCGATCGCCGGCAGCCGGGCCAGCAGCGGCAGCAGCTCGAGCGCGACGGTGGCCAGCGCGAAGCGGTCCAGCCGGTGCCGTTCGGCGAAGGCCGGCAGGAACCCGTCCTCGAGACCGCTCCCGTGCCCGTCGCCCGCCCACCAGATCTCGGCGGCCAGTTCGCGCAGCTGCTCGTGCCAGCGGCGGTCCAGCGCGGCGGGGGAGTGGCGGCGCGCCTCGGCGGCCACCAGGTCGACCAGCAGGGCGAGGTGCACCGGTGCCAGGTCGCGGCGGACCAGCCGGGCCAGGTCGGCCGGCCGCCAGCCGCGGGCCCAGAGCGAGTCGAGCGAGCGGTCGGCCAGCACCAGCAGCGACCGGCTCGCGGTCGGCCACCGGTCGGCGGAGGCGGCGAGCACCGAGGCCCCGTCGTCCACCGCCCGGTCGGCCCGCTTGGGCGGCGCGCCCAGCACTGTGCCGAGCGCACGTTCCCACAACTCGACCATCGGTCCGACCTCATCAGTGCTCACTCGGCAATGATGCCGGAGCCCGGAAGCGGGCATGATGAGTCCGTGCGGCCGAACCGGAACCCGTGAGCGGGTGCGGATCGTCCTAACCATCGACAGCACTAGGGGAGGAGTCCGGATGGGTGACGTGCAGCCGTGGCCCGGGAGCGGGCACCCCGGGTATCCCGCGCAGCAGGCCCAGCCGATGGCCGCCCAGGCCCAGCCGATGGCCCAGATGCGCGCCGCCCACACCGACCGCGACCGGACGGTGGATGTGCTCAAGGCCGCCTACGCCGAGGGCCGGCTCTCCGCCGAGGAGTACTCGGACCGCTTCGACGCCGCCAACCGCGCCCAGACCTACGGCCAGCTGGCCCAGCTGGTCGCCGACCTGCCGGCCGGCCCGGTCGTCACTCCGATGGCCGCACCGATGGCCGCGCCGATGGCGATGCCGGTGCCGCCCACCTTCCTGCCGCCGACCCGCCCGGCGCCCAACAACGGCCTGGCGATCTCCGCCCTGGTCTTCGGCCTGCTCTGCGTGCCCAGCGTCGGCACCCTGGCCATCCCCGCCGTGGTCACCGGCCACCTCGCCCGCCGTCAGATCCGCCAGACGAAGGAGAGCGGTGACGGGATGGCGACCTTCGGGTTGGTTCTGGGTTACCTTTCGCTGGCCGGCTGGTCGCTCCTGCTGCTGCTCGGCGCCGTCGCCTTCAGCGCTCACGGCGGCTGACCCGACCCGCGCGACCGCGGTTCGGGCCGACCGTGCGGGCGGCTGGAGATTTTCCCGATTGACGCCACGACCTGCGGTGTCTCATTTGTTTTGACCGCGCCCGATGCGCTAGGTACGCTCTGACCTTGTGCCTGGGGTGTCCCCGGGTCCTTGTGCGTGCAAGCACACCGGCAGCCGCAGTGGCGTGGTTCAACCCGCTCTGCCCGCGCCGTCGCTGTGCATCAGCCCATGGGATTCCGCGAGATTCCTCCCCTGACGGGGCCCAACACACCCGACCGCGTGGGTCGGTGTGAGCTGGGAAAACGCGTGGGAACACCGCAGGTTAGTTTCACCCAGCCTTGGCACACAGAAAACGGAGAAACGGTGCCTACGATCCAGCAGCTGGTCCGGAAGGGCCGGCAGGACAAGGTCGAGAAGAACAAGACGCCCGCGCTGAAGGGCTCGCCCCAGCGCCGCGGCGTCTGCACGCGTGTGTACACGACCACCCCGAAGAAGCCGAACTCGGCGCTTCGTAAGGTCGCCCGTGTGCGCCTCACCAGCGGGATCGAGGTCACCGCTTACATCCCCGGCGAGGGCCACAACCTGCAGGAGCACTCCATCGTGCTCGTGCGCGGCGGTCGTGTGAAGGACCTTCCTGGTGTCCGCTACAAGATCATCCGCGGCTCCCTTGACACCCAGGGTGTCAAGAACCGCAAGCAGGCCCGCAGCCGCTACGGCGCCAAGAAGGAGAAGTAAGAATGCCTCGTAAGGGCCCCGCCCCGAAGCGCCCGGTCATCATCGACCCGGTTTACGGCTCCCCGCTGGTGACCTCGCTGGTCAACAAGATCCTGCTGCACGGCAAGCGCTCCACCGCCGAGCGCATCGTCTACGGCGCCCTCGAGGGCGTCCGTGAGAAGACCGGCTCGGACCCCGTCGTGACGCTGAAGCGCGCGCTGGAGAACGTCAAGCCGGCCCTCGAGGTCAAGTCCCGCCGTGTCGGTGGCGCGACCTACCAGGTTCCGGTCGAGGTCCGTCCGGGCCGCGCCAGCACCCTGGCGCTGCGCTGGATGGTCGGCTACTCCCGCGCCCGTCGCGAGAAGACCATGACCGAGCGTCTGATGAACGAGATCCTCGACGCCAGCAACGGCCTGGGCGCTTCCGTGAAGCGTCGCGAGGACACCCACAAGATGGCCGAGTCCAACAAGGCCTTCGCGCACTACCGCTGGTAGTCCGAACCCCGTCACTAGACAGAGAGAGAACGAGCCACCATGGCTGCAACCTCCCTTGACCTCGCCAAGGTCCGCAACATCGGGATCATGGCGCACATCGACGCGGGCAAGACCACCACCACCGAGCGGATCCTGTTCTACACCGGTGTCTCGTACAAGATCGGTGAGGTCCACGATGGCGCTGCCACCATGGACTGGATGGAGCAGGAGCAGGAGCGCGGCATCACGATCACGTCGGCCGCGACGACCTGTCACTGGACGCTTGACGGCGTTGACAACACCATCAACATCATCGACACCCCGGGCCACGTCGACTTCACCGTCGAGGTGGAGCGTTCGCTGCGCGTGCTCGACGGTGGCGTGACGGTGTTCGACGGCGTTGCCGGTGTCGAGCCCCAGTCCGAGACCGTGTGGCGGCAGGCTGACCGCTACGGCGTCCCGCGCATCTGCTTCGTCAACAAGCTGGACCGCACGGGCGCGAACTTCTTCTTCTGCGTGCAGACCATCAAGGATCGCCTCAACGCGACCGCGCTGGTCATGCAGCTCCCGATCGGTGCCGAGTCCGACTTCGTCGGCGTCGTGGACCTGGTCAAGATGAAGGCCCTGGTCTGGTCGCCCGAGGCGACCAAGGGCGAGATGTACGACGAGGTCGACATCCCGGCCGACCTGGCGGACCAGGCCGCTCAGTACCGCGAGGAACTGCTCGACATCGTGTCGAACACCAGCGACGAGGTGATGGAGCTCGCCCTCGAGGGCGAGGACATCCCCGAGGAGCTGCTGGTCGCCGCGATCCGCAAGGGCACGCTGAACTCGGACTTCACCCCGATCTTCTGCGGCTCCGCGTTCAAGAACAAGGGCGTTCAGCCCCTGCTCGACGCGGTCGTGAAGTACCTGCCGTCGCCGCTCGACATCGAGGGTATCGAGGGTACGAAGCCGGGCAACGACGAGGAGAAGATCGTCCGTCGGGCCTCCGACGACGAGCCGCTCGCCGCGCTCGCCTTCAAGATCATGTCCGACCCGCACCTCGGCAAGCTCACCTTCGTCCGGGTTTACTCGGGCCGCCTGGAGTCCGGCTCTTCGGTGCTGAACTCCGTCAAGGGCAAGAAGGAGCGCATCGGCAAGATCTACCGCATGCACGCGAACAAGCGTGAGGAGATCGACTCGGTGGGCGCCGGCGACATCATCGCCGTGATGGGTCTCAAGCAGACCACCACCGGTGAGACGCTGAGCGACGAGAAGAACCCGGTCATCCTGGAGTCCATGGACTTCCCGGCCCCGGTCATCCGCGTCGCCATCGAGCCCAAGTCCAAGGGCGACCAGGAGAAGCTGGGTGTCGCCATCCAGCGTCTCGCGGAGGAGGACCCCTCCTTCCAGGTCAACACGGACGAGGAGACCGGCCAGACCATCATCGCGGGTATGGGCGAGCTGCACCTCGAGGTGCTGGTCGACCGTATGCGCCGTGAGTTCAAGGTCGAGGCCAACGTCGGCAAGCCGCAGGTGGCGTACCGTGAGACGATCCGCAAGGCCGTCGAGCGGATCGACTACACGCACAAGAAGCAGACCGGTGGTTCCGGCCAGTTCGCGAAGATCCAGATCGCGATCGAGCCGCTCGAGTCCGGCGAGGGCTACGAGTTCGTGAACAAGGTCACCGGTGGCCGCGTGCCGAAGGAGTACATCCCTTCGGTCGACGCCGGTTGCCAGGAGGCCATGGAGTTCGGTGTGCTCGCCGGCTACCCGCTCCAGGGTGTCCGCGTGACGCTGCTCGACGGTGCCTCGCACGACGTCGACTCCTCCGAGCTCGCGTTCAAGATCGCCGGCTCGATGGCCTTCAAGGAAGGCGCCCGCAAGGCCGGTCCGGCCCTGCTGGAGCCGATGATGGCCGTCGAGGTCACCACGCCCGAGGACTACATGGGCGAGGTCATCGGCGACATCAACTCTCGCCGTGGCCAGATCCGGTCCATGGACGAGCGTCACGGTGCCCGCGTGGTCAACGCGCTGGTGCCGCTCTCCGAGATGTTCGGCTACGTCGGTGACCTGCGCAGCAAGACCTCTGGTCGCGCGAGCTACTCGATGCAGTTCGACTCGTACGCCGAGGTTCCGCGGAACGTGGCGGACGACATCATCGCCAAGGCCAAGGGCGAGTAAGGTCCGGACAATCCGGATCTACCGCAAGCCTTAGGCTTTATGGAGGCAAACCCGGCGGGGTCGTACCCCGACCCCGCCGGTACCTCCGCCCCCATCCGCGGGACGGCATGGGGTGCTACCAGCACCCCGTACCCAAACCCGATCAAAGACCAACTGACGTCGTACGGCGTACAGAACTGTCCTCAGGAGGACTGCAGTGGCGAAGGCGAAGTTCGAGCGGACGAAGCCCCACGTCAACATCGGCACCATCGGTCACATCGACCACGGTAAGACGACCCTTACCGCGGCCATCACCAAGGTGCTGCACGACGCGTACCCGGACATCAACCCCTTCACGCCGTTCGACCAGATCGACAAGGCGCCGGAGGAGCGGCAGCGCGGTATCACCATCTCGATCGCGCACGTCGAGTACCAGACCGAGGCGCGTCACTACGCCCACGTCGACTGCCCGGGTCACGCGGACTACATCAAGAACATGATCACCGGTGCGGCCCAGATGGACGGTGCGATCCTCGTCGTCGCCGCCACCGACGGCCCGATGCCGCAGACCAAGGAGCACGTCCTCCTGGCCCGCCAGGTCGGCGTCCCCTACATCGTTGTCGCCCTGAACAAGGCCGACATGGTGGACGACGAGGAGATCCTGGAGCTCGTCGAGCTCGAGGTCCGCGAGCTGCTCTCCGAGTACGAGTTCCCGGGCGACGACCTGCCGGTCGTGCGCGTCTCGGCGCTCAAGGCGCTCGAGGGCGACAAGGAGTGGGGCGAGAAGCTCCTCGGCCTCATGCACGCGGTCGACGAGGCCATCCCGACCCCGGAGCGCGCTGTCGACCAGCCGTTCCTGATGCCGATCGAGGACGTCTTCACGATCACCGGTCGTGGCACCGTCGTCACCGGTCGTATCGAGCGTGGCATCCTCAAGGTCAACGAGACTGTCGACATCATCGGCATCAAGGAGACCAAGACCACCACCACGGTCACCGGCATCGAGATGTTCCGCAAGCTGCTCGACGAGGGCCAGGCGGGCGAGAACGTCGGTCTGCTCCTCCGTGGCATCAAGCGCGAGGACGTCGAGCGCGGCCAGGTCATCATCAAGCCGGGTTCGGTCACGCCGCACACCGACTTCAAGGCCCAGGCCTACATCCTGTCGAAGGACGAGGGTGGCCGTCACACCCCCTTCTTCAACAACTACCGCCCGCAGTTCTACTTCCGTACCACGGACGTGACCGGCGTCGTGACCCTCCCCGAGGGCACCGAGATGGTCATGCCGGGCGACAACACCGCCATGACCGTCGCGCTGATCCAGCCGATCGCCATGGAGCAGGGCCTGAAGTTCGCCATCCGTGAGGGTGGCCGCACCGTCGGCGCCGGCCAGGTCACCGAGATCATCAAGTAATTGATGATCTGACCTGCCTGCTCCACAGGCTTGGAGGGGCCTCGGAACCCGTTCGCGAGAACGGGTTCCGGGGCCCCTTTGCCGTGCCGCGCAAGGAGTGTGACGAGGAATCAGCGCGCCTACCCTGGGCTGATTGGCGTCAAACGCCTCTGATATGGCAAGATAGCCAAGTTGCTCGGTTGAGTTGCCGATGCTGCGCGCCTCCCGCCGGGAGGACCGGAAGCGAGTCCCAAGTACTCGTCGTTCCCGTGATGGCCGTTCATATCTCCACGGACTGTATGTGGGGGTAGTGGTGTGTAAGCGACACCGCGGCAGCTGCGGGGCGGACGTACGGGAATCTTCCGGGAAGCGTGGGCGGGGCCTCGACCCGGCGTCCATGGGTGCAATGCCGACCCGGTTCCCCCTGAAGAGGGTTCGTCCCTTTTCTTAAGCCCAGGCGCGACACGCCCGAGCGCGTGGACCGGCGGGAATCATCCAGGGCGCCACCGGACCAAGCCACCCGGCGGAATCCGGCCGCAGAAGCAGCAGACGACACAAAGGACTACTGAGTAGCCATGGCGGGACAGAAGATCCGCATCCGGCTCAAGGCCTACGACCACGAGGTGATTGACTCCTCGGCGAAGAAGATCGTCGAGACCGTCATTCGCACTGGTGCGCAGGTCGCGGGCCCGGTGCCGCTGCCCACTGAGAAGAACGTTTACTGCGTCATCCGCTCGCCGCACAAGTACAAGGACTCGCGCGAGCACTTCGAGATGCGCACTCACAAGCGTCTGATCGACATCCTCGACCCGACCCCGAAGACCGTTGACTCGCTGATGCGCCTCGACCTTCCGGCCGGCGTCGACATCGAGATCAAGCTCTGAGAGGCGCGACGAAGATGGCAAAGCAGATTAAGGGCATCCTGGGCGAGAAGCTCGGCATGACCCAGGTCTGGGACGAGAACAACCGGATCGTTCCGGTGACCGTCGTCAAGGCCGGGCCCAATGTCGTGACCCAGATCCACACCGCTGACAGCACCGGCTACGACGCCGTGCAGATCGGCTTCGGCGAGATCGACCCCCGCAAGGTGAACAAGCCCCTCGCGGGCCACTTCGCCAAGGCCGGTGTCACCCCGCGCCGCCACCTGGTCGAGCTGCGTACCTCGGACGCGTCCGAGTACACGCTGGGCCAGGAGATCACCGCTGAGCTGTTCGAGGCGGGTGTCAAGGTCGACGTGACCGGCACCTCCAAGGGCAAGGGCTTCGCCGGTGTCATGAAGCGTCACAACTTCAAGGGCCTCGGCGCCGGTCACGGCGTGCAGCGCAAGCACCGTTCGCCCGGCTCGATCGGTGGCTGCGCCACCCCGGGTCGTGTGTTCAAGGGCCTGAAGATGGCCGGCCGGATGGGCCACGAGCGCGTGACCACCCAGAACCTGACCGTGCACGCGGTTGACGCGGAGAAGGGTCTGCTCCTGATCAAGGGTGCGATCCCGGGCCCGAACGGCGGCCTCGTCCTCGTCCGCACCGCGGCGAAGGGGCTGTGAAGGATATGAGCACCATTGACATCCTGTCGCCCTCCGGCGACAAGGCCGGCAGCCTCGAGCTGCCGGGCGAGATCTTCGACGCCAAGGTCAGCGTTCCGCTGATGCACCAGGTCGTTGTGGCGCAGCTCGCTGCGGCCCGTCAGGGCACCCACAAGGTCAAGACCCGCGGCGAGGTCCGAGGCGGCGGCCGCAAGCCGTACCGCCAGAAGGGCACCGGCCGGGCTCGTCAGGGCTCGACCCGTGCGCCGCAGTTCGCCGGCGGTGGCGTCGTGCACGGTCCCGTGCCGCGCGACTACTCGCAGCGGACCCCGAAGAAGATGATCGCCGCCGCCCTGCGCAGCGCGCTCACCGACCGGGCCCGCCACGAGCGGATTCACGTCATCACCGGCGTGACCGCGACCGAGACGCCGTCGACCAAGGCCGCCAAGGGCCTGTTCGGCAAGATCACCGAGCGCAAGAACATCCTCCTCGTCGTCGAGCGTGCCGACGAGCTGGGTCTGAAGAGCGCCCGCAACCTGCCGAACGTGCACATCCTGGACGCCGGTCAGCTGAACACCTACGACGTGCTCGTCTCCGACGATGTGGTCTTCACCCAGGCTGCTTTCGAGCGCTTCGTGGCGGGTCCCGCCGCGTCCGCCAAGGCTGTGGCTGCTGAGGGCGAGCTCGAAGGGAGCGCCGCCTGATGGCTGCAGACATCACGAGCAAGACGTTCACGGACCCCCGTGACGTCCTGGTGAAGCCGGTCATCTCCGAGAAGAGCTACGCGCTCCTCGACGAGAACAAGTACACGTTCGTCGTGTCGCCCGGTGCCAACAAGACCCAGATCAAGCAGGCCGTCGAGGCGGTCTTCTCGGTCAAGGTCGAGTCCGTCAACACGCTCAACCGTCAGGGCAAGCGCAAGCGCTCCAAGACGGGCTTTGGCAAGCGCAAGGACACCAAGCGCGCCATCGTGACGCTGGCTGAGGGCAACCGCATCGACATCTTCGGTGGTCCGGTCTCCTAACGGGGATCGTGATCGTCGATAAGGACGAGGACGAGAGAGCCAAATGGGCATCCGCAAGTACAAGCCGACTACGCCGGGCCGTCGCGGCTCCAGCGTGGCCGACTTCGTAGAGATCACGCGGTCCACGCCGGAGAAGTCGCTGGTTCGCCCCCTGCACAGCAAGGGCGGCCGTAACAACGCCGGTCGTATCACCGCTCGCCACCAGGGTGGCGGACACAAGCGCGCCTACCGCGTGATCGACTTCCGTCGTCACGACAAGGACGGCGTGCCGGCCAAGGTCGCGCACATCGAGTACGACCCCAACCGCACTGCGCGCATCGCGCTCCTGCACTACGCGGACGGCGAGAAGCGCTACATCATCGCGCCGCGCGGCGTCGCGCAGGGTGACCGGATCGAGAACGGCCCGACGGCCGACATCAAGCCGGGCAACAACCTGCCGCTGCGCAACATCCCGGTCGGTACCACCATTCACGCGGTGGAGCTGCGTCCCGGTGGCGGTGCCAAGATGGCCCGCTCCGCCGGTTCCGGCATTCAGCTGCTCGCCCGTGAGGGTCGCATGGCGCACCTGCGCATGCCCTCCGGTGAGATCCGCCTGGTCGACGTGCGCTGCCGCGCCACCGTCGGCGAGGTCGGCAACGCCGAGCAGTCGAACATCAACTGGGGCAAGGCCGGCCGTATGCGCTGGAAGGGCGTCCGCCCGACCGTGCGTGGTGTGGCCATGAACCCGATCGACCACCCGCACGGTGGTGGTGAGGGTAAGACCTCTGGTGGTCGCCACCCGGTTTCGCCGTGGGGCCAGAAGGAGGGTCGCACCCGTAAGCCCGGCAAGGCTTCGGACGCCCTCATCGTGCGCCGCCGCAAGACCAACAAGAAGCGCTAGGAGCAGGTCAGATGCCGCGCAGTCTCAAGAAGGGCCCCTTCATCGACGGCCACCTCATCAAGAAGGTGGACGCGCAGAACGAGGCGGGTACCCAGAACGTCATCAAGACCTGGTCCCGTCGCTCCGTGATCAGCCCGAGCATGCTCGGTCACACGATCGCGGTTCACGATGGTCGCAAGCACGTCCCGGTGTTCGTCACCGAGTCGATGGTCGGCCACAAGCTCGGCGAGTTCGCGCCGACGCGCACCTTCCGCGGCCACGTCAAGGACGACCGCAAGTCGAAGCGTCGCTAGTCGCCGGCAGAACTGCCAAACGACTCAAATGACTTACACCAGCAAGGGGACAACCATGGAAGCCAGGGCCCAGGCGCGGTACATCCGCGTCACGCCCATGAAGGCCCGCCGCGTGGTGGACCTCATCCGTGGCCTGAACGCCACGGAGGCCCAGGCGATCCTGCGGTTCGCTCCGCAGGCCGCCACCGTGCCGGTCGGCAAGGTGCTCGACAGCGCCATCGCCAACGCCGTGCACAACTACAACCACAACAACGTGGACGACCTCGTCATCAGCGAGGCGTACGTTGACGAGGGTCCGACCCTGAAGCGGTTCCGTCCGCGTGCCCAGGGCCGTGCCTACCGGATCCGCAAGCGGACCAGCCACATCACCGTGGTCGTCAGCAGCAAGGAAGGGACCCGGTAATGGGCCAGAAGGTTAACCCGCACGGGTTCCGCCTCGGCATCAGCACGGACTTCAAGTCCCGCTGGTACGCCGACAAGCTGTACAAGGACTACGTCAAGGAAGACGTTGCCATTCGTCGCATGATGACGAAGGGCATGGAGCGCGCCGGCATCTCGAAGGTTGAGATCGAGCGCACCCGCGACCGCGTCCGCGTCGACATCCACACCGCTCGCCCCGGCATCGTCATCGGTCGCCGTGGCACCGAGGCCGACCGCATCCGCGGCGACCTCGAGAAGCTGACCGGCAAGCAGGTCCAGCTGAACATCCTCGAGGTCAAGAACCCCGAGCTGGACGCCCAGCTCGTGGCTCAGGGCGTCGCGGAGCAGCTGTCCTCCCGCGTGTCGTTCCGCCGTGCCATGCGCAAGTCGATGCAGGGCACCATGAAGTCCGGCGCCAAGGGCATCAAGGTCCAGTGCTCCGGTCGTCTCGGCGGCGCCGAGATGAGCCGTTCGGAGTTCTACCGCGAGGGCCGTGTGCCGCTGCACACCCTTCGTGCGAACGTCGACTACGGCTTCTTCGAGGCCAAGACGACCTTCGGCCGCATCGGCGTGAAGGTCTGGATCTACAAGGGCGACGTCAAGAACATCGCCGAGGTCCGCGCTGAGAACGCTGCTGCCCGCTCGGGCAACCGTCCGGCCCGCAACGACGCCCGCCCCGCGCGTGGCGGCGAGCGCGGTGGCCGTGGCGGCGAGCGCGGTGGCGCCCGTGGTGGCCGTCGTCCCGCTGCCGAGGCCTCCGCGGCCCCGGTGACGGAGACCCCGGCTGCCGAGAGCACCGGAACGGAGGCCTGACCGTCATGCTGATCCCCCGTCGGGTCAAGCACCGCAAGCAGCACCACCCGAAGCGCCGCGGCGCTTCGAAGGGTGGCACCGAGCTCGCGTTCGGCGAGTACGGCATCCAGGCCGTCACCCCGGCCTACGTGACGAACCGGCAGATCGAGTCCGCTCGTATCGCCATCACCCGTCACATCAAGCGTGGCGGCAAGGTCTGGATCAACATCTACCCGGACCGTCCCCTCACCAAGAAGCCGGCCGAGACCCGCATGGGTTCCGGTAAGGGTTCGCCGGAGTGGTGGATCGCCAACGTTCACCCGGGACGGATCATGTTTGAACTGTCCTACCCCAACGAGAAGGTTGCTCGTGAGGCGCTCACCCGCGCTGCTCACAAGCTCCCGATGAAGTGCCGGATTGTCCGGCGCGAGGCAGGTGAGAGCTGATGTCGGCCGGCACCAAGGCTGCTGAGCTGCGCGAGCTGGACAACGAGGGTCTCGTTGCCAAGCTTCGTGAGGCCAAGGAGGAGCTGTTCAACCTCCGCTTCCAGGCGGCGACCGGACAGCTCGACAACCACGGACGGCTCCGGCTGGTCCGTAAGGACATCGCGCGGATCTACACCCTGATGCGCGAGCGCGAGCTGGGCATCGAGACGGTGGAGAACGCCTGATGACTGAGAACACCAACGAGACGCGCGGTTTCCGCAAGACCCGTGAGGGTCTCGTCGTCAGCGACAAGATGGACAAGACCGTCGTCGTCGCCGTCGAGGACCGCGTCAAGCACGCTCTGTACGGCAAGGTCATCCGCCGTACGAACAAGCTGAAGGCGCACGACGAGGCCAACGCCTGCGGCATCGGCGACCGGGTGCTCCTCGCGGAGACCCGTCCGCTGTCCGCGACGAAGCGCTGGCGCGTCGTCGAGATCCTCGAGAAGGCCAAGTAACGAAGCCGATGAGGTACGGCCGTATGTGCACCAGGTCCCGCGAGGGCCGCTGGTGTGAGCAGCGGCCGGCCCGTCGACTCTCGTTGACGATCAGGAGAAAGCTGTGATCCAGCAGGAGTCGCGACTGCGCGTCGCCGACAACACGGGCGCGAAGGAAATCCTTTGCATCCGCGTTCTCGGTGGCTCCGGTCGCCGCTACGCCGGTATCGGGGACGTCATCGTCGCCACCGTCAAGGACGCGATCCCCGGTGGCACCGTCAAGAAGGGCGACGTCGTCAAGTGCGTCATCGTCCGTACCGTGAAGTCGCGCCGTCGTCCCGACGGTTCGTACATCCGGTTCGACGAGAACGCCGCCGTCGTGCTCAAGAACACCGACGGTGACCCCCGTGGCACCCGCATCTTCGGCCCGGTGGGCCGCGAGCTGCGTGACAAGAAGTTCATGAAGATCATCTCGCTGGCGCCGGAGGTGCTCTAACCCATGGCGAACAGCATGAAGATCAAGAAGGGTGACCTGGTTCAGGTCATCACCGGCAAGGACCGCGGCAAGCAGGGCAAGGTCATTCAGGCCATGCCCGCCGAGAACAAGGTCCTCGTCGAGGGTGTGAACCGGGTCAAGAAGCACACCAAGCCCGGCCAGGGCACCGCCGGTGGCATCATCACCGTCGAGGCTCCGGTGCACGTCTCCAACGTGCAGCTGGTCGTGGAGAAGGACGGCAAGAAGGTCGTCACTCGCGTTGGTTACCGCTTCGATGACGAGGGCAACAAGATCCGCGTTGCCAAGCGAACCGGTGAGGACATCTGATGTCTGAGACGACCATCGAGAACGTTGAGAAGGTGGCCCCCCGCCTCAAGGCGCGTTACAACGCCGAGATCAAGGGCCAGCTGCAGGAGGAGTTCTCGTACGAGAACGTCATGCTGATCCCCGGCCTGGTCAAGGTCGTGGTCAACATGGGTGTCGGCGAGGCTGCCCGTGACAGCAAGCTGATCGAGGGCGCGATCAAGGACCTGACCGCGATCACCGGTCAGAAGCCTGCCGTGACCAAGGCTCGTAAGTCCATCGCGCAGTTCAAGCTGCGCGAGGGCCAGCCGATCGGCACCCACGTCACCCTCCGTGGTGACCGCATGTGGGAGTTCCTGGACCGTCTGGTGTCGCTGGCTCTGCCGCGTATCCGTGACTTCCGCGGTCTCTCCCCCAAGCAGTTCGACGGCCGTGGCAACTACACCTTCGGTCTGACCGAGCAGGTTATGTTCCACGAGATCGACCAGGACAAGGTCGACCGTCAGCGCGGTATGGACATCACCGTCGTGACCACCGCTCAGACCGACGACGAGGGCCGGGCGCTGCTGCGCGCTCTGGGCTTCCCGTTCAAGGAGGCGTAGGCAATGGCGAAGAAGTCCCTCATCGCGAAGTCCGAGCGTAAGCCGAAGTTCGGCGTCCGGGCTTACACCCGGTGCCAGCGCTGCGGCCGTCCGCACTCGGTGTACCGCAAGTTCGGCCTGTGCCGTGTGTGCCTCCGTGAGATGGCGCACCGCGGCGAGCTGCCGGGCGTGACCAAGAGCTCCTGGTAACCAGTAGCCCTCGGCGCACAACTGCGAGGCAAGCGGTGCCCGACCCCCTCACTTTTGGGTCTCTGTACGGATTCCCGTAAGGTAGTGGGGTCGGGCCCCCGCCGCGGCAGCTCCGTAGCTGTTCGCGGCCCTTCTTTGGAGGGGCTCGCACCCAGTCTTACTAACGCCGCAGGTCCCCTGCGTCTGTGCCCCTGCCGCACTTCTCGGAGTGCGGTGGGGGGACCTGGCGCGGAGAAACCACGGCGAGAGAGGCCTGAGGCCATCATGACCATGACCGACCCCATCGCAGACATGCTCACGCGTCTGCGTAACGCGAACTCGGCGTACCACGACACCGTGGCGATGCCGGCTAGCAAGATCAAGTCGCACGTCGCGGAGATCCTGCAGCAGGAGGGTTACATCTCCAGCTGGAAGGTCGAGGAGCCGGCCGAGGGCGAGGTCGGCAAGAAGCTGACCATCGAGCTCAAGTTCGGTCCCAACCGCGAGCGCTCGATCGCTGGTATCAAGCGCATCAGCAAGCCGGGCCTGCGGGTCTACGCAAAGTCCACCAACCTGCCGAAGGTCCTCGGCGGCCTGGGCGTGGCGATCATCTCCACGTCCTCGGGTCTCCTCACGGACAAGCAGGCCGCCAAGAAGGGCGTAGGCGGAGAAGTTCTCGCCTACGTCTGGTAATTCGGGAAACGGAGGTACAGCAATGTCGCGCATTGGACGGCTGCCCATCCCGGTTCCCGCCGGCGTGGACGTCACCATCGATGGCCAGGCGGTCTCGGTGAAGGGCCCGAAGGGCTCCCTCACCCACGTCGTCGCCGAGCCGATCGAGATCGGCAAGGACGAGAACGGCACTCTGGTTGTCACTCGCCCGAACGACGAGCGTCTGTCGAAGAGCCTGCACGGGCTTTCCCGCACGCTGGTGGCGAACATGATCACCGGCGTGACCGCGGGCTACCGCAAGTCGCTGGAGATCAGCGGTGTTGGTTACCGAGTCGCAGCGAAGGGCTCCGCGATGGAGTTCCAGCTCGGCTACAGCCACCCGATCCTGATCGAGGCCCCGGAGGGCATCTCCTTCGTGGTCGAGTCGCCCACCAAGTTCCACGTGGACGGTATCGACAAGCAGCTGGTCGGTGAGGTTTCGGCCAAGATCCGCAAGCTGCGCAAGCCCGACCCGTACAAGGCCAAGGGCGTCAAGTACGCGGGCGAGGTCATCCGCCGCAAGGTCGGAAAGAGTGGTAAGTAAGCCATGACCGTCTCTGTCAAGATCGGCAAGGGCAACGCCTACAAGGCCGCCGCCCGCAAGCGCCGCGCGATCCGTGTTCGCAAGCGCGTCGTCGGCACCGAGGTGCGTCCGCGCCTCGTTGTGACGCGCTCGAACCGCCACATGGTCGCCCAGGTCATCGACGACGCCAAGGGTCACACCCTGGCGTCGGCGTCCACCCTCGACGTGTCCATCAAGGGCGCCGAGGGCGACAAGACCGAGCTGGCCAAGAAGGTCGGAAGCCTGGTCGCCGAGCGCGCCAAGGCTGCCGGCATCGAGTCGGTCGTCTTCGACCGCGCGGGCAACCGGTACGCCGGCCGCATCGCCGCCCTGGCGGACGCGGCCCGCGAGGCCGGGCTCGACTTCTAAGCCGCTCGTCGACTCAGTCGACGGACGTAATCGAGAGAGGTAATTCCAATGGCTGGACCCCAGCGCCGCGGTAGCGGCGCCGGCGGCGGCACCGGTGGCGAGCGGCGCGACCGTAAGCGTGACGACCGGGGCAACGCCCCCGCCGTCGAGAAGACTGCTTACGTCGAGCGCGTTGTCGCGATCAACCGTGTCGCCAAGGTTGTCAAGGGTGGTCGTCGTTTCAGCTTCACCGCGCTGGTCGTGGTGGGCGACGGTGACGGCACCGTGGGTGTCGGTTACGGGAAGGCGAAGGAGGTTCCGGCCGCCATCGCCAAGGGTGTTGAGGAGGCCAAGAAGAACTTCTTCAAGGTTCCCCGTATCCAGGGCACCATCCCGCACCCGATCCAGGGCGAGAAGGCTGCCGGCGTCGTGCTGCTGAAGCCGGCTTCCCCCGGTACCGGTGTTATCGCCGGTGGCCCGGTGCGTGCCGTCCTGGAGTGCGCCGGCGTTCACGACATCCTGTCGAAGTCGCTCGGCTCGGACAACGCGATCAACATCGTGCACGCCACCGTGGCTGCTCTGAAGGGCCTCGTGCGCCCCGAGGAGATCGCGGCCCGTCGTGGCCTGCCGCTGGAGGACGTGGCTCCGGCTGCCCTGCTGCGCGCTCGCGCCGCCGGCACCGCCGCTGCGGTTGGGGCTGGTGTCTGATGGCTCGCCTGAAGATCACCCAGACCAAGTCCTACATCGGCAGCAAGCAGAACCACCGCGAGACGCTGCGCTCGCTGGGTCTGAAGCGCATGCACGATGTGGTCGTCAAGGAGGACCGTCCCGAGATCCGCGGGATGGCCCAGACCGTGCGTCACCTCGTCACGGTCGAGGAGGTGGACTGATCATGTCTGACAACCCGATCAAGATCCACAACCTGCGTCCCGCCCCGGGTGCCAAGACCGCCAAGACCCGTGTCGGTCGTGGTGAGGCGTCCAAGGGTAAGACCGCCGGTCGTGGCACCAAGGGCACCAAGGCCCGTTACCAGGTTCCGCAGCGCTTCGAGGGTGGCCAGATGCCCCTCCACATGCGCCTGCCGAAGCTGAAGGGCTTCAAGAACCCCTTCAAGATCACCTTCCAGGTGGTCAACCTCGACAAGCTGGCCGAGCTCTACCCGCAGGGTGGCGAGGTCACGGTCGAGGGTCTCGTCGAGAAGGGCGCGGTTCGCAAGAACTCGCTCGTCAAGGTGCTCGGCACCGGCGAGATCTCCGTCGCGCTGCAGGTCTCGGTGGACGCCGTCTCCGGCTCCGCGGCCGAGAAGATCACTGCTGCCGGCGGCACCGTCACCGAGCTCATCTGACCCGTTTCCCGGGCCACCAGAGCTGGTTGACACACCGTCAGAGACAGAGCCCCGTCCCTCGTTCGAGGGGCGGGGCTCTGTCTTTCGCGTGCTCATCACCACGGCTTTCGCGTGCAAGCCCGGCCAAAACCGGGCATCTGGGCCGAGCTGCGGCAACCCCGCGGTCTGCGCGCTTCTGCCAAGTGGCCACACACTGTTAGAGTCCGTGGAGTTCCCTTGTAGGTTGCAGCAGTCGCCTGCCGCAAACCCCTGGGAACACGACCGACATAGACCCTGTCCATCAGGACCGACCCTCCCGCCGACGACGCGCGGGAGGCGCAGGAGGCACCGTGCTCAGTGCGTTCGCGCGGGCGTTCAAGACGCCCGACCTGCGCAAGAAGCTGCTGTTCACGCTGGGCATCATGGTGCTGTTCCGGATGGGCGCGCACGTTCCCGTACCCGGCGTGAACTTCAAGGCCGTTCACGAGTGCGTGAACGGCAGCAAGAGCGGCCTGTTCGGGCTCGTCAACCTGTTCAGCGGCGGCGCGCTGCTGCAGCTGACGATCTTCGCGCTCGGCATCATGCCGTACATCACCGCCAGCATCATCCTTCAGCTGCTGACCGTCGTGATCCCGCGACTCGAGGCGCTGAAGAAGGAGGGCCAGGCCGGTACCGCGAAGATCACGCAGTACACCCGGTACCTGACCATCGCGCTCGCGGTGCTGCAGGGCACCGGTATCGTCGCCACCGCCTCGAACGGCGCGCTCTTCTCCACCTGCCCGGTGGGCAACCAGGTGGTGCCGGACACCTCGGTGTTCCGGATCGCGGTCATGGTGATCACCATGACCGCCGGCACCACCGTGATCATGTGGCTGGGTGAGCTGATCACCGACCGCGGCATCGGCAACGGCATGTCGATCCTGATCTTCACCTCGATCGCCTCCGGTTTCCCCGGCAACCTCTGGTCGATCAAGAAGGCCGGCACGCTGGCCGGCGGCTGGGTGGACTTCTTCGCGGTGATCGCGGTCGGCATCGTCGTGGTGGTGCTGGTCATCTTCGTCGAGCAGGGACAGCGCCGGATCCCGGTGCAGTACGCCAAGCGCATGATCGGGCGCCGCGCCTTCGGCGGTACCTCGACCTACATCCCGCTGAAGGTCAACCAGGCCGGTGTGATCCCGGTCATCTTCGCCTCCTCGCTGCTGTACATCCCGGCGCTGGTGGCGCAGTTGACCAACAGCAAGGCCGGCTGGGCGGTCTGGGTGCAGCAGAACTTCACCAAGGGCGACCACCCGATCTACATGGTCACGTACTTCGTGCTGATCGTGTTCTTCGCCTTCTTCTACGTCGCGATCTCCTTCAACCCCGAAGAAGTTGCCGACAATATGAAGAAGTATGGTGGCTTCATCCCGGGCATCCGGGCCGGCCGACCGACGGCCGAGTACCTGAACTACGTGCTCACCCGCATCACGTGGCCGGGTTCGCTCTACCTGGGCCTCATCGCGTTGATCCCGATGATCGGCCTGGTCGCCCTCAACGCGAGCACAACCATCCCGTTCGGCGGCACCAGCATCCTCATCATCGTCGGCGTCGGACTCGAAACTGTGAAGCAGATCGAGAGCCAGCTCCAGCAGCGTAATTACGAAGGGTTCCTCCGCTGATGCGTATCGTCCTCGTCGGACCTCCCGGGGCCGGGAAGGGTACTCAGGCGCATGTGCTCGCCAAGACCCTGTCCATTCCCCACATCTCGACCGGTGACCTGTTCCGGGCCAACATCAGCCAGAGCACCCCGCTGGGGCTCGAGGCGAAGGGCTACATGGACCAGGGCCTCCTGGTACCGGACGAGGTGACCATCGGGATGGCCAAGGACCGTCTCCTGCAGTCGGACACCGCCCAGGGCTTCCTGCTGGACGGCTTCCCGCGCAACCTGGAGCAGGCCAAGGCCCTGGACGAGTTCCTCGCCGAGCAGGGCATCGCCCTGGACGGGGTGCTCGACCTGGAGGTTCCCGAGGACGAGGTGGTCAAGCGGATCGCCGGCCGTCGGCTCTGCCGCAACGACGGCGCCCACGTCTTCCACGTGGTCTACAACCCGCCGGCCGTCGAGGGCGTCTGCGACGAGTGCGGTGGCGAGCTGTACCAGCGCTCGGACGACACCGAGGAGTCGGTGCGGGTCCGGCTGGAGGAGTACCACAGCAAGACCGAGCCGATCATCGACTACTACGTCCAGCAGGGCCTGGTCACCACCATCCCCGCGCTCGGCAAGGTGGACGAGGTCACCCAGCGCGCGATCGACGCGCTGGAGCGCGACAAGTAGGACCGAGCGGACCCACCGCGTGCCCACGGCCGCGGCACCCCTTTGCGGGGTGTCGCGGCCGTTGGGCGTCGTACGGTGGGGGAGTGGAACGGCCGTCGGGCGGAGTCCGGGCGGGGTACAGCGAAGAAACTGACGAAAGGCACTGGCCAGATGGTGGAGATCAAGACCCCCGAGCAGATCGCCAAGATGCGAGCCGCCGGGCTGGTCGTCGCCGAGGCGCTCAAGGCCTGCCGCGAGGCGGTGGCCCCCGGGGTGAGCACCCAGGAGCTCAACGACATCGCGGACAAGGTGATCACCGAGCACGGCGCCACCTCGAACTTCCGCGCCCACCACGGCGGCCTCTGGTTCCCCGGGGTGATCTGCGCCTCGGTCAACAACGAGGTGGTGCACGGCATCCCCGGTGAGCGGGTGCTGCAGGAGGGCGACGTGATCTCCATCGACTGCGGCGCGATCCTGGACGGCTGGCACGGCGACGCGGCGATCACGGTCGCCGTCGGCGAGGTCGCTCCCGAGGTGGCGATGCTCAGCAAGGTGACCGAGGGCTCGATGTGGGCCGGCATCGCGCAGATGAAGAAGAACAACCGCCTGGTCGACGTCTCCAAGGCGATCGAGGGCTTCATCCGCCGTCAGCCGCTGCCCCCCAAGGGCAAGTGGGGCATCACCGAGGGCTACGGCGGCCACGGCATCGGCACCGCGATGCACATGGAGCCGCACGTGCTGAACTACGTGGAGCGCGGCCGCGGCAAGGGCCCCAAGCTGGTGCCGGGCACGGTGCTGGCGATCGAGCCGATGGTCTCGCTGGGCACCCCGCACACCAGCGTGCTCGAGGACGACTGGACCGTGGTCACCAACGACGGCACCTGGGCCTCGCACTGGGAGCACTCGGTGGCCGTCACCGAGCAGGGCCCGCTGGTGCTGACCGCCTTCGACGGTGGAAAGGCGCAGCTCGCGGCACTTGGTGTGACCGCGGCTCCCGACCCGTTGGGCTGAGCCGGTATCGTCTCTGCTTCGAGCAGCTGGCGAAATCGGACAATAGGGGTAACAAGTGCTCAAGGGCTTCCGCGACTTCCTGATGCGCGGCAACGTCGTCGACATGGGCGTCGGCATCGTGATCGGGTCGGCGTTCACGGCGGTGGTCACCGGGTTCGTGAAGGCCTTCCTGACCCCGCTGGTGGGTGTGGTGGTCGGCGCGACCGGCGACTTCAGCACCTACACCTTCAAGCTGGTCGGCGTCACCTTCCCGTACGGCGAGTTCCTGAACGTGCTGATCGCGTTCATCATGACCGCCGCGGTGCTCTACTTCTGCGTGGTGCTGCCGGTCACCAAGGCCACCGCCCGGTACCTGCCGAAGAAGCCCAAGGTCGCCAAGCGCCCGTGCCCCGAGTGCCTGACCGAGATCCCGGAGGCGGCCAGCCGCTGCTCGGCCTGCACCGCGGCGGTCCAGCCGATGACCATCGGCGCGCAGCGCTGAGGCGGTCGGCCGTTTTGGTCGCTGAGCGGACGGTAGCGTAGGATGGACCGTCGGCTCACTCGTAGCGTGCTTCAGCACGCCCTCTTCCCGCTGAGGGTCGGGGTGAACCCAGGTTCGCACGAGCGTGCCGCATACGGTAGCCGGTCCCGGAAGGTGGATCTCGCAGTTCATGGCAAAGAAGCAAGGCGCCATTGAGATCGAGGGCACCGTGATCGAGTCTCTCCCGAACGCCATGTTCAAGGTTGAGCTGCAGAACGGTCACAAGGTCCTCGCGCACATCAGCGGCAAGATGCGGATGCACTACATCCGTATCCTCCCGGATGACCGCGTGGTCGTGGAGCTCAGCCCCTACGACCTCACGCGCGGACGCATCGTCTACCGCTACAAGTAACAACGTCAGATCGATCGAGAGCCCGGAGGCCAAGACTCATGAAGGTCAAGCCGAGCGTCAAGAAGATCTGCGACAAGTGCAAGGTGATCCGCCGTCACGGCCGGGTCATGGTGATCTGCGACAACCTGCGCCACAAGCAGCGCCAGGGCTGATCGTCCCGCATTTCTCGTAGTACTTCGCGCGACGCGCACAATGTCATACGCGGGCTGCCCGATCCGCCCCCCCTGTGGGACGGACTGCCACCCCCGGTCAGAGGCCGGGGCTCGCTCGCCGAGAGGCGATCGAGTAGGCAGCACGTAAGACCTCTGAAGAAAAACAGGAGCCATGAATGGCACGCCTCGCCGGCGTTGATCTCCCCCGCGAGAAGCGGATCGAGATCGCCCTCACGTACGTCTACGGCATCGGCCGTACCCGCGCCCAGCAGACGCTGGCCGAGACGGGCGTGAACCCCGACATCCGCGTTCGCGACATCTCCGAGGACGACCTCGTCGCGCTGCAGCGTTACATCGACACGAACTTCCGTGTCGAGGGTGACCTGCGCCGTGAGGTGGCCGCCGACATCCGCCGCAAGGTCGAGATCGGCTGCTACGAGGGTCTGCGTCACCGCCGTGGCCTGCCCGTCCGCGGTCAGCGCACCCACACCAACGCGCGTACCCGCAAGGGCCCGCGTCGCGCGATTGCCGGCAAGAAGAAGCCGGGCAAGAAGTAGTCCGCCCGTTAACCGGACATCCCTCCGGCCCGCGGGTTAGCGGACCGATCACCTCAGTAGGAGAAACAGACTTATGCCCCCCAAGGGTCGTCAGGCTGCCGGCGCGAAGAAGATCCGCCGCAAGGAAAAGAAGAACGTCGCTCACGGGCACGCCCACATCAAGAGCACGTTCAACAACACCATCGTTTCGATCACCGACCCCGCGGGCAACGTGATCTCCTGGGCCTCCGCCGGCCACGTCGGCTTCAAGGGCTCGCGCAAGTCGACCCCGTTCGCCGCGCAGATGGCCGCCGAGGCCGCCGCGCGTCGTGCGCAGGAGCACGGCATGCGCAAGGTCGACGTCTTCGTGAAGGGTCCGGGCTCCGGCCGCGAGACCGCGATCCGCTCGCTCCAGGCCACCGGCCTGGAGGTGGGTTCGATCCAGGACGTCACCCCCACCCCGCACAACGGCTGCCGCCCGCCGAAGCGTCGCCGCGTCTGACGCGTCGCCTTCGGGTGCGACTGTTTTAAACCGCGTACGGGGTCCTGTTCGACGGGACCCCGTACGCTGGTCTTGTTCGGCATCAAATAGTGGGTGCCGAAGACAACTGGAGGATCTGAAAACATGCTGATCGCTCAGCGTCCCTCGCTGACCGAAGAGGTTGTCGACGAGTACCGCTCGCGGTTCGTCATCGAGCCGCTGGAGCCGGGCTTCGGCTACACCCTCGGCAACTCGCTTCGCCGCACGCTCCTCTCCTCGATCCCCGGCGCTGCTGTCACCAGCATCCGGATCGACGGTGTCCTGCACGAGTTCACCACCGTGCCGGGCGTCAAGGAGGACGTCACCGACCTCATCCTCAACATCAAGCAGCTGGTCGTCTCCTCGGAGCACGACGAGCCGGTCGTGATGTACCTGCGCAAGCAGGGCCCGGGTGTGGTCACCGCCGCCGACATCGCGCCCCCGGCCGGTGTCGAGGTGCACAACCCCGAGCTGGTCCTCGCCACGCTCAACGGCAAGGGCAAGCTGGAGATGGAGCTGACCGTCGAGCGCGGTCGCGGCTACGTCTCCGCCGTGCAGAACAAGGCTTCCGGCCAGGAGATCGGCCGGATCCCGGTCGACTCGATCTACAGCCCCGTGCTGAAGGTCACCTACAAGGTCGAGGCCACCCGTGTCGAGCAGCGGACCGACTTCGACAAGCTGATCGTCGACGTCGAGACCAAGCCCGCCATGCGCCCGCGTGACGCCATGGCCTCGGCCGGTAAGACCCTGGTGGAGCTGTTCGGTCTCGCCCGCGAGCTGAACATCGACGCCGAGGGCATCGACATGGGCCCGTCCCCGACGGACGCCGCCCTGGCCGCCGATCTGGCGCTGCCGATCGAGGAGCTCGAGCTCACCGTTCGGTCGTACAACTGCCTCAAGCGCGAGGGCATCCACACCGTGGGTGAGCTCGTCGCCCGCTCGGAGGCGGACCTGCTCGACATTCGCAACTTCGGTGCGAAGTCGATCGACGAGGTCAAGGCGAAGCTGGCCGGCATGGGCCTGGCCCTCAAGGACAGCCCGCCCGGATTCGACCCGACCGCGGCCGCCGACGCCTTCGGCGCCGACGACCTGGACGACGCGGGTTACGCCGAGACCGAGCAGTACTGAGTTTGGACGGGGGCGGCCCTCGGGTCGCCCCTGTTCGATGCACACAGGGCTCTGCGGGGGACAACCCCCAGACCCCCACTAAGCCGTCCGGGCAACCGTGCCCGTACGCCCGTTCCGGTACCTGATACGGCCGGATTCGGAGATTGAAGGAGCTACCATGCCCCGTCCCGCGAAGGGTGCCCGCCTCGGCGGTGGCCCGCACCACGAGCCGCTGCTGCTCGCCGGCCTCTGCCGGGAGCTCTTCCAGTACGGCCGCATCACCACGACCGAGGCCAAGGCCCGTCGGATGCGCCCGCTGGCGGAGAAGCTGATCACCAAGGCCAAGGCCGGTGACATCCACAACCGTCGCATCGTCCGCAAGACGATCACCGACGTCTCCGTGCTGCACACCCTCTTCACCGAGATCGCGCCGCGCTACGAGAACCGTCCCGGTGGCTACACCCGCATCACCAAGATCGGTCCCCGTCGTGGCGACAACGCCCCGATGGCCGTGATCGAGCTGGTCGAGGCGCTGACCGTCGCGCAGACCGCCGTCGGCGAGGCCGAGGGTGCCACCAAGCGTGCCGCCAAGGAGGCCGCTGAGGCCCCCGCCGCTGCCGAGGCTCCGGCCGACGCCGCGCCGGCCGCCGAGGCGACCGAGGGCGACAACGCCTGACACCGCAAGGTGTGAGTCCGGGCCCGCTTCCCCACTCCGGTGGGGGAGCGGGCCCGTTCGTTACCGACTGGGCCCCTTCGTTACTGAGTGGGAGTGAGCAGTGCTCAAGGATTGCGAGCAGCCGGAGCAGCCGCTGCGTCAGGACGGCCCGGCCGAGGGGTTCGTCCGGATCCGGCTCGATCTCGCCTACCACGGCGCCGAGTTCTCCGGCTGGGCCCGCCAGCGCGGCCGGCGCACCGTGCAGGAGGAGATCGAGAGCGCGCTGCAGATCGTCACCCGCAGCTCCGCGCTCTACCCGCTGACCGTGGCAGGGCGCACCGACGCCGGGGTGCACGCGCGCGGCCAGGTGGCGCACGTCGACCTGCCGGTGGAGCTCTGGGCCGAGCACGGCGAGAAGCTGCTGCGCCGGCTCGCCGGGCGGCTGCCGGCCGATGTCCGGATCTACCGGGTCGGCGAGGCGCCGGCCGGCTTCGACGCCCGGTTCGCCGCGATCTGGCGCCGCTACGCCTACCGGGTGGCCGACCACCCCGGCGGCGTGGACCCGCTGCTGCGCGGCCATGTGCTCTGGCACGACCGCCCGTTGGACATCGACCGGATGAACGAGGCGGCCAAGCTGCTGCTCGGCGAGCACGACTTCGCCGCGTACTGCAAGAAGCGCGAGGGCGCGACCACCATCCGCACCCTGCTGGAACTGCACTGGGACCGGGTGCCGATGGACCCGTACGCGGCCCAGGAGGGCTCGCTGGCGGTCGCCACGGTCCGGGCCGACGCCTTCTGCCACAACATGGTCCGGGCCCTGGTCGGCGCGATGCTGCTGGTCGGCGACGGGCACCGACCGGTGGAGTTCCCCGGCGAGGTGCTGGCCGGCGGGGTGCGCAACAGCGCGGTCAACGTGATCCGGCCGTACGGACTGACCCTGGAGGAGGTCGGCTACCCGGCCGACGACCAGCTCGCCGAGCGGGGCCGGCTGGCCCGCCGGATGCGCACGCTGCCCGGCCAGAGCTAATCCATTTGGTGGCGACCCCCGGGCGTGGGCACAATTTCGGCCTATGGGACACGTCGAGATTTCACACCTTGAGTACTACCTGCCGGACGGACGGGTGTTGTTCGACGACGCGTCCTTCCGGGTCGGCGAGGGCTCCGCGGTCGCCCTGGTGGGTGCCAACGGAGCCGGCAAGACCACGCTGCTGCGCATGATCGCGGGCGACACCCAGCCGCACGGCGGGACGGTGACGGTCAGCGGCGGGCTCGGCGTGATGCGCCAGTTCGTCGGCACCACCGGCCGCGAGGACCAGCGCGAGACGCCGGGCGCGCTGCCCGCCGACGCCTCGGTCCGGGACCTGCTGGTCTCGGTCGCCCCCGCCCGGATCGCGCAGGCCGCCAAGGCGGTGGACGCGGCCGAGCTGGCGATGATGGCGCAGGACGACGAGAAGTCGCAGATGGCCTATGCCCAGGCGCTCTCCGACTGGGCCGATGCCGGCGGCTACGACTACGAGACCGACTGGGACGTCTGCACCATGGCGGCGCTCGGGATGCCCTTCGAGCGCGCCCAGTTCCGTGGCCTGAACACGCTCTCCGGCGGCGAGCAGAAGCGCCTGGTCCTGGAGGCGCTGCTGCGCGGCCCCGAGGAGGTGATCCTGCTCGACGAGCCGGACAACTACCTGGACGTCCCCGGCAAGCGCTGGCTGGAGGAGGCGATCAAGGCCACCTCCAAGACCGTCCTGTTCATCTCGCACGACCGCGAGCTGCTCTCCCGCTGCGCGGACAAGATCATCAGCATCGAGTCGGGCTTCGGCGGGGGCGGCAGCTCCGTCTGGGTGCACGGTGGCGGTTTCGACTCCTTCCACGAGGCCCGCAAGGAGCGCTTCGCCCGCTTCGAGGAACTCGGCCGGCGCTGGGACGAGGAGCACGCCAAGCTCAAGAAGCTGGTGGTCAACCTGCGGCAGGCGGCCTCGGTCAGCCACGCCCTGGCCACCCGCTACGCCGCCGCGCAGACCCGGCTGAAGAAGTTCGAGGAGGCCGGCCGGCCGGAGGAGCCGCCGCGCGAGCAGAACATCACGATGCGGCTCAAGGGCGGCCGGACCGGGGTGCGGGCGCTGACCATCGAGCAGTTGGAGCTCACCGGTCTGATGAAGCCCTTCGACCTGGAGGTCTTCTACGGCCAGCGGGTCGCGGTGCTCGGCTCCAACGGCTCCGGCAAGTCGCACTTCCTGCGGCTGCTCGCGGGCGACGAGTCGGTCAAGCACAGCGGCGGGTTCAGGCTCGGCGCCCGGGTGGTGCCCGGCCACTTCCGGCAGACCCACGCCCACCCGGAGCTGCTCGGACGGACCGTCCGCTCGATCATCGAGGAGGAGCACGCGCTCAGCCGCGGCGCCGCGATGGGCGCGCTGCGCCGGTACGAGCTGGACAAGCAGGAGGAGCAGCGGTTCGAGTCGCTGTCCGGCGGCCAGCAGGCCCGGCTGATGATCCTCAAGCTGGAGCTGGACGGGGTCACCGCGCTGCTGCTGGACGAGCCGACGGACAACCTCGACCTGGAGAGCGCGGAGGCGCTGCAGGAGGGGCTGGAGGCCTTCGAGGGCACGGTGCTCTGCGTGACCCACGACCGCTGGTTCGCGAAGAGCTTCGACCGCTTCCTGGTCTTCGGCAGCGACGGCCGGGTCTACGAGTCGCCGGAGCCGGTGTGGGACGAGACGCGCGTGCAGCGGGAACGGTGACGCCGGGGTGGGCCGGGAACGGTGACGCCGGAGTGGGCCGGGCGGGGGGATTTGGTCTGGCTGTGGGGAGCCGGTAGTCTGGGCCCTTGTTGTGCGTATTGGCTCGCTCCATCTCACGTGAGAGGTCGGTACGCCGGAGATACCAGGCCGATGACCAGCGGCTCCCCTTGAATTGCGTCCAAGCGGGACCAGGCTGATCCCTCGTCCAGGTGCTCCTGTCAGGACTCACTCACTGAAAAGCGAAGGCTACGACCGTGCGTACGTACAGCCCCAAGCCCGGCGACGTCCAGCGTCAGTGGCACGTCATCGACGCGACCGACGTCGTGCTCGGCCGCCTGGCCTCCCAGGCCGCCAACCTCCTCCGGGGCAAGCACAAGGCGATCTACGCGCCGCACGTTGACACTGGTGACTTCGTCATCATCATCAACGCCGACAAGGTGCACCTGTCCGGTAACAAGAAGACCCAGAAGCTGGCCTACCGCCACTCGGGCTTCCCGGGTGGTCTGCGCTCGGTGCGCTACGACGACCTCCTGGACAAGAACCCGGAGAAGGCCGTCGAGAAGGCCATCAAGGGCATGATCCCCAAGAACAGCCTGGGCCGTCAGATGCTCTCCAAGCTGAAGGTCTACTCGGGCGACCAGCACCCGCACGCTGCGCAGCAGCCGGTGCCGTTCGAGATCACCCAGGTCGCGCAGTAATTCCGGCCACCCAAGCCCTTAACTAAGAAAAGCTGAGGAACATCGTGGCCGAGAACGCTGCCATCGAGACCACCCTTGAGGTCGACTTCGACGAGGACGTGACCGAGTACACGTCCGAGGAGGAGACCTACACCTCCGAGTCGCTGGCCGGCCGCTTCGCCGAGGCCATCCCCGGCGCCGGCCTTGGCCGTCGCAAGGAGGCGATCGCCCGCGTGCGCATCGTCCCGGGCACCGGCAAGTGGAAGATCAACGGTCGCACCCTGGAGAACTACTTCCCCAACAAGGTGCACCAGCAGACCGTGAACGAGCCCTTCAAGCTCCTTGAGCTGGACGGCCGTTACGACGTCATCGCCCGCATCGCGGGTGGCGGCGTGTCCGGTCAGGCCTACGCGCTGCGCCTCGGCGTGGCCCGTGCGCTGAACGAGGCCGACGTGGACAACAACCGCGGCGCCCTCAAGAAGGCCGGCTTCCTGACCCGTGACGCCCGCGCCGTCGAGCGCAAGAAGGCCGGTCTCAAGAAGGCCCGCAAGGCCCCGCAGTACAGCAAGCGCTAGTCACGCCCCGGGGTGCGTACCGCCCTTGGTGCGCACCCCGCAGGTGGGACCCACGCCCCGGAGCACTTCATGTGCCCCGGGGCGTTGTGCTCCCTGTGCCGGTCAGGCGGCCAGGGACTCCTTACGCAACGAAGGACGGGACTGTGGCACGACTCTTCGGTACGGACGGCGTACGCGGTGTGGCCAACGAGGGCCTGACCGCCGAACTCGCGCTCGGCCTGTCGATGGCCGCCGCGCACGTGCTGGGCGACGCGGGCGGCTTCGGCGGTCGGCGCCCGGTGGCGGTGGTCGGACGCGACCCGCGCGCCAGCGGTGAGTTCCTCGAGGCCGCCGTGATCGCGGGCCTGGCAGGGTCCGGGGTGGACGTACTGCGGGTCGGCGTGCTGCCCACCCCCGCCGTCGCCTATCTGACCGGCGCGCTCGGCGCCGACTTCGGCGTGATGCTCTCGGCCAGCCACAACGCGATGCCGGACAACGGCATCAAGTTCCTGGCCCGCGGCGGCCACAAGCTGGACGACGCGATCGAGGACGCGATCGAGGCCGACTACCGCGGCCACAGCACGGGCGTGCTGAACCGCCCGCGGCCCACCGGCGGCGGCGTCGGCCGGGTGCACGAGTACACCGAGGGCTTCGACAAGTACGTCGCCCACCTGGTCGCCGTGCTGCCCAACCGGCTGGACGGCGTCAAGGTGGTCATCGACGGCGCCCACGGCGCGGCCGCCCGGGTGGCGCCCGAGGCCTTCGCCCGGGCCGGCGCCGAGGTGGTCTTCACCCTGGGCGCCGAGCCGACCGGCCTGAACATCAACGACGGTGTCGGCTCCACCCACCTGGACGGGCTCAAGCAGGCGATGCGCGAGCACAAGGCGGACCTGGGCATCGCGCTGGACGGCGACGCCGACCGCTGCCTGGCCGCCGACGCCGAGGGCAACGAGGTGGACGGCGACCAGATCATCGCGGTCCTGGCGCTGGCCATGCGCGAGGCCGGCACGCTGCGCCGCAACACCGCGGTCGGCACCGTGATGGCCAACCTGGGCTTCAAGCTGGCGATGCAGCGCGAGGGGATCGGCCTGGTCGAGACCGCGGTGGGGGACCGCTACGTGCTCGAGGCGATGAAGGAGCACGGCTACGCGCTGGGCGGCGAGCAGTCCGGCCACGTGATCCTGCTGGACCACGCGACCACCGGCGACGGCACCCTGACCGGCCTGATGCTCGGCGCCCGGCTGGCCGCCACCAAGCAGCCGCTGGCCGAGCTGGCCGCCGTGATGACCCGGCTGCCGCAGCTGCTGATCAACGTCAAGGACGTGGACAAGAGCCGGGTGAACGAGAGCGCCGAGCTGGCCGCCGCGGTCAAGGAGGCCGAGCAGGAGCTGGGCAGCAGCGGCCGGGTGCTGCTGCGCCCGTCCGGGACCGAGCCGCTGGTGCGGGTGATGGTCGAGGCGGCCGACCAGGCGCAGGCCAAGGCGGTGGCCGAGCGGCTCGCGGGCGTGGTCCGCGAGCAGCTGGCCTCCTGACGACCCGTTACAGCTTGCGAAGAAGGGCGCGACGGACCTTGTGGTCGGCGCCCTTCTGCAGGATCAGGGTGGCCCGGCCGCGGGTCGGCAGCACGTTCTCCAGCAGGTTGGGCTTGTTGATGGTGCGCCAGACCTGGCGGCCGTACTCCATCGCCTCCTCCTCCGGCACCTCGGTGAACCGGCGGAAGTAGGAGCTGGGGTCCAGGAAGGCGGTGTCCCGCAGCTTCTTGAAGCGGGACAGGTACCAGTTCTCGATGTCGTCGGTGCGCGCGTCGACGTAGATCGAGAAGTCGAAGTAGTCGGCCACCGCGAGCCGGGTGCGGCCGTCGGTGCCGGGCAGGGCCGGCTGCAGCACGTTCAGGCCCTCGACGATCAGGATGTCGGGGCGCTCCACGGTCAGCCGCTGGTCCGGCACGATGTCGTACACCAGGTGCGAGTAGACCGGGGCGCTGACCTGCTGCTTGCCGGCCTTCACGTCAGCCACGAAGCGCATCAGGGCGCGCCGGTCGTAGGACTCGGGGAAGCCCTTACGGGCCATCAGACCGCGTCGGCGCAGCTCGGCGTTGGGCAGCAGGAAGCCGTCGGTGGTGACCAGTTCGACCCGCGGGTGCTCCGGCCAGCGGGCCAGCAGCGCCTGCAGCAGGCGGGCGGTGGTGGACTTGCCGACCGCCACCGAGCCGGCCACCCCGATGATGAACGGGGTGCGGGTGCGCTCGGTGTCGGGGGTGTCCAGGAAGGTGCCGACCGCGCCGCGCAGCTCGTGGGTGGCGTGGATGTAGAGGTTCAGCAGCCGGGACAGGGGCAGGTAGACGTCGCGCACCTCGTCCAGGTCGAGCGCCGTGCCCAGACCGCGCAGCCGCTCGACTTCCTCGGCGCTCAGCGGCAGCGGGGTCCGCTCGCGCAGGGCGCTCCACTCGGCCCGGCTGAGGTCGACGTACGGGGACGGCGACGGGCTGGGCGTTGAGGGGGCGCCCTGGGTACAGAGTTCGGTCAGCACGTCGTCCATTGTGAGCCGTCCCGGGCCGCCCGGGCCCTGTGGCGTCGGTCACCCGTTGTTGTCCCGCACGCAAGCTGCGTGAGAGCCACCAGCCCTTATGCTCACACATATGTGCGGAATTGTTGGATATGTGGGCTCTCAGAGCGCACTTGACGTAGTCATCGCGGGCCTTCAGCGCCTTGAGTACCGAGGGTACGACTCGGCAGGCGTGGCCATTCAGTCGGCGGACCCCTCAGGGCAGTGGGGCCTCGCCACCGACAAGCGGGCCGGAAAGCTCGTGAACCTGGAGAAGTCGCTCGCCGAGACCCCTCTTCCCGGCGGCACCACCGGCATCGGTCACACCCGTTGGGCCACCCACGGCGGACCGACCGACGCCAACGCCCACCCCCATCTGGACGACCACCGCAAGGTCGCGGTGGTCCACAACGGCATCATCGAGAACTTCGCCCAGCTCCGCGCCGAGCTGGCCGACCGCGGCCACACGCTGCGCTCGGAGACCGACACCGAGGTGGTCGCGCACCTGCTCGCCGAGGCCTTCGCGGGCGACCTGGCCGAGGCCATGCGCACCGTCTGCCGGCAGTTGGACGGCGCCTTCACCCTGGTCGCGGTGCACGCCGACGCGCCCGGCGTGGTGGTCGGCGCGCGGCGCAACTCGCCGCTGGTGGTCGGGCGCGGCGAGGGCGAGAACTTCCTCGCCTCGGACGTGGCCGCCTTCATCGCGCACACCCGTGAGGCGATCGAGCTGGGCCAGGACCAGGTGGTCGAACTGCGGGCCGACGCGGTCACCGTGACGGACTTCCACGGCGCCACCGCCGAGGTCCGCGAGTACCACGTGGACTGGGACGCCTCGGCCGCCGAGAAGGGCGGCTACGACTACTTCATGCTCAAGGAGATCGCCGAGCAGCCGAAGGCGGTCGCCGACACCCTGCTCGGCCGGATCGGCACCGACGGGCGGCTCACCCTGGACGAGGTGCGGATCCCCGACTCGGTGCTGCGCGAGGTCGACAAGGTGGTCATCGTCGCCTGCGGCACCGCCTTCCACGCCGGGATGATCGCCAAGTACGCGATCGAGCACTGGACCCGGATCCCGTGCGAGGTCGAGGTCGCCTCGGAGTTCCGCTACCGGGACCCGATCCTGGACGACCGCACGCTGGTGATCGCGATCTCGCAGTCCGGCGAGACCATGGACACCCTGATGGCGCTGCGGCACGCCCGCGAGCAGGGGGCCAAGGTGCTGGCGATCTGCAACACCAACGGCTCCACCATCCCGCGCGAGTCGGACGCGGTGCTCTACACCCACGCCGGTCCCGAGGTGGCGGTGGCCTCCACCAAGGCCTTCCTCACCCAGCTGGTCGCCTGCTACCTGGTCGCGCTCTACCTCGGCCAGGTGCGCGGCACCAAGTGGGGCGACGAGATCTGGGCCGTGATCAAGGAGCTCTCCGACGCGCCGAAGCAGGTCGAGCAGGTGCTGCGGACCATGGAGCCGGTGCGCGAGCTGGCCCGGTCGCTGGCGGACGCCCGCTCGGTGCTCTTCCTCGGCCGGCACGTCGGGTTCCCGGTGGCGCTGGAGGGTGCGCTCAAGCTCAAGGAGCTGGCGTACATGCACGCCGAGGGCTTCGCGGCGGGCGAGCTGAAGCACGGTCCGATCGCGCTGATCGAAGAGGGGCTGCCGGTGGTGGTGGTCGTCCCGTCGCCGCGCGGGCGGTCGATCCTGCACGACAAGATCGTCTCCAACATCCAGGAGATCCGGGCGCGCGGTGCGCGCACCATCGTGATCGCCGAGGAGGGGGACGAGGCGGTGGTGCCGTACGCCGACCACCTGATCCGGATCCCGGTCACGCCGACGCTGCTGCAGCCGCTGGTCTCCACGGTGCCGCTGCAGGTCTTCGCCTGCGAGCTGGCCACCGCCAAGGGACACGAGGTGGACCAGCCGCGCAACCTGGCGAAGTCCGTGACGGTGGAGTAGGGACGGGACGGATACGGGGGCGGGTACGGTGACCGGGTGATCATTGGAGTGGGCATCGACGTCGCCGCCATCGACCGCTTCGCCGCCTCGGTGGAGCGGACACCGGCGATGCTGGAGCGGCTCTTCACCCCGGCCGAGCTGCTGCTGCCCTCGGGGCAGCAGCGCTCGGCCGCGTCCCTGGCGGCCCGGTTCGCCGCCAAGGAGGCGCTGGCCAAGGCCCTGGGCGCGCCGATCGGGCTGGAGTGGCACGACGCGGAGGTCCGCAGCGAGCCGTCGGGCCGGCCGACCTTGCACGTACGCGGCACGGTGGCGGCCCGGGCGGCGGAACTGGGTGTGCGCAGCTGGCACCTGTCGCTCAGTCACGACGCGGGCGTGGCCTCCGCGGTGGTCATCGCGGAGGGCTGACCGCACCTGGCCCCCTTCCGCCGCTGCGCGGTGCCCGCCCCTGGGGGGCTTTTGGGTTCTTCTTCCGCTGTGTGGTGCCCGCTCCGGGAGGGCTTTTGGCCTTTCCTCGGCTGCGTGGTGCCCGCACCCGGGTAGCGTCAAGGCATGCGCTATGCCCACACCGTGGAACAGGTCCGCGCCGCCGAAGCCGAGCTGGCCGGACAGCCCCTGATGGACCGTGCGGTGGCCGGCCTCGCCGCCACCTGCGCCCGACTGCTGAGCGGCCGTCGCGGCCGGGTCTACGGCAGCCGGGTGCTGGTGCTGGCCGGCAGCGGCGACAACGGCGGCGACGCGCTCTTCACCGGCGCCGCGCTGGCCCGCCGGGGCGCCGCCGTGACGGCGGTCCTGCTGACGCCCGACCGGGCGCACCCCGCCGCGCTGGCGGCCCTGCGGGCGATGGGCAGTCAGGTGACCACGGATCAGAACGTCGGACTGGCCGACTTCCGGCGCGCGGACCTGATCCTGGACGGGATCGTCGGCATCGGCGGCCAGGGCGGACTGCGGCCCGCCGCCGAGCCGTACGCCCGGGCCGAACGCACCGGCCTGCTGGTCGCGGTGGACCTGCCCAGCGGGGTGGACGCGGACACCGGCGAGGTGGCCGGGGCCGCGCTGCGCGCGGATGTCACGGTGACCTTCGGCACGTACAAGCCCGGGCTGCTGATCGACCCGGGCGCCGGATACGCGGGGGCGGTCCAGCTGGTGCCGATCGGCCTGCGGCCGCCGGCGGCGCCGGTCGAGGCGCTGCAGCACGCCGACCTCAGGGCCCTGCTGCCGCGCCCGGGCGCGGAGAGCGACAAGTACCGGCGCGGTGTGCTCGGGCTGCTGGCCGGCTCCGAGCGGTACCCGGGCGCCGCGCTGCTCGCGGTGGCGGGCGCGCTGCACGGCGGCGCGGGCGCGGTGCGCTACCAGGGACGGCCCGCCGAGGAGGTGGTGCGCCGCCACCCCGAGGTGCTGCTCACCCCGGGGCGGGTGCAGGCCTGGGTGGTCGGGCCCGGCAGCGGCGACGACACACCCGAGGCGCTCTCCGACGCACTGGCGAGCGAGCAGCCGGTGCTGGTCGACGCGGACGCGTTGACCGAACTGGCCCGGCGCGGGCCGGCCCAACTGGCCGGACGCACCGCGCCCACCCTGCTCACCCCGCACACCGGCGAGGCGGCCCGGCTGCTCGGCGGCGAGGTGACCGCCGACCAGGTGGCGGCCGCCCGGCTGCGGTACGCCCGCGAGCTGGCCCGCCGGTACGGCGCGGTGGTGCTGCTGAAGGGTTCCAGCACGGTGGTCGCCCGCCCGGACGGCGCCGCCCGGGTGAACCCCACCGGCACCTCCTGGCTGGCCACGGCGGGCAGCGGCGACGTGCTCGCAGGGCTCACCGGAGCGCTGCTGGCGGCCGGCCTGCCCGTCTTCGACGCCGCCTCGGCCGGCGCGTACCTGCACGGACTGGCGGGCCGCCTGGCCGCCGCCGGGGCGCCGATCACCGCGAGTCAGGTGGCCGCCGCGCTGCCCCTGGCCTGGCGGGAGATCGCCGGGGCAGCGGGGGGTGACGAGCGCGGCGGGGCCGGTCTGGGAGACTGAGCGTGATGACAACTGCGAAGACGACCGGGACCGCCATGCTCGCCGAGGGACTCCGCGCCGAGGCGACCATCGACCTGGCCGCGCTCCGCGCCAACCTCGCGTCGCTGCGCGAGCGCGCGCCGGGCGCCGCCCTGATGGCCGTGGTGAAGGCCGACGCCTACGGGCACGGCGCGCTGCCCTGCGCCCTGGAGGCACTGGCCGCCGGCGTGGGCTGGCTCGGCACCGCCACCCCCGAGGAGGCGCTCGCGCTGCGGGCCGCCGGGATCGCGCCCGAGCAGGCCCGGATCCTGTGCTGGCTGTGGACCCCGGGCGGCCCCTGGGCCCAGGCGCTGCGGGCCGCCGTCGACATCTCGATCAGCGGCCAGTGGGCGCTGGACGAGCTGCTCGCCGCCGTCCGCGCCACCGGCATCCCGGCCCGGGTGCACCTCAAGGCCGACACCGGCCTGGGCCGCAACGGCTGCCAGCCGCGCGACTGGCCCGACCTGGTGGACGCCGCGCTGCGCGCCCAGGCCGCCGGGCAGCTCACCGTGGTCGGCCTCTGGTCGCACTTCGCCGCCGCCGACGAACCCGGCCACCCGTCGATCCAGGCCCAGCAGGACGCCTTCGCCACCGCCCTGGCCTACGCCGAGCGGGCCGGGGTGCGCCCCGAGGTGCGGCACCTGGCCAACTCGCCGGCCACCCTGCTGCTCCCGCAGGCCCACTACGACCTGGTCCGCACCGGGCTGGCGATGTACGGGCTGTCGCCGGTGCCCGAGGTCGGCGCGCCCGCCGACTTCGGACTGCGCCCGGTGATGTCGCTCAGTGCCCGCCTCGCCATGGTCAAGCACGTCCCCGGCGGACACGGCGTCAGCTACGGCCACCACTACGTCACCCCCGGCGAGACCACCCTCGGCCTGGTCCCGGTCGGGTACGCCGACGGCATCCCGCGACACGCCAGCGGCACCGGCCCGGTGCAGATCGCCGGCAAGTGGCGCACCGTCGCCGGCCGGGTCGCGATGGACCAGTTCGTGGTGGACCTGGGCGGCGACACGCCACCGGTCGGCGAGGAGGTGCTGCTCTTCGGCAGCGGCGAGCGCGGCGAGCCGACCGCCGAGGACTGGGGCCGGGCCTGCGGCACCATCTCGTACGAGATCGTCACCCGGATCGGCGGCCGGGTCCCGCGCCGCTACGTGGGCGGGAGCCACAGGTGACCGAGGGCGTGGGCGGCGGAGCCCGTCGGGCCTCACTGATCGGCCTGTCGGTCGGCGTGGTCGCCGCCGGGGCCGCCGCCGGAGTGGCGATCGAGCGCCTCACCCTGGGCCGGGCCCGCCGCCGGGCCCGCGAGGAACTGGACGCCGCCGCCCCGTTCGGTTCCCTGCGCGGACGCCCGCGCACGGTGCCGGCCCAGGACGGGACCGCGCTGTACGTCGAGGTGGACGGTCCGCTGCCCGGCACCCCGGCCGCGGCCGAAGGCCCGCGGCACGGCTGGTTCACCCGCCGCCCGGGCGGCCCGGGCCCGGTGGACCGCAGCGCGGTGCCGCCGCTGCTGGCCGGGCGCAGCGCCCGCGAGCCGCTCGCCTTCACCCCCGTGCCCGCCGAGCAGCCGCCGCTGACCGTGGTCTTCTGCCACGGCTACTGCCTCAACCAGGACAGCTTCCACTTCCAGCGCGCCGCACTGCGCGGCGGACTGCGGCTGGTCTTCTGGGACCAGCGCAGCCACGGCCGCTCCGAGCGCTCCCGCTCCTACCTGGCCGGCAAGCCCGCCAGCATCGACGAACTGGGCGGCGACCTCAAGGCCGTGCTGGACGAGGTGGTGCCCACCGGACCGATCGTGCTGGTCGGGCACTCGATGGGCGGCATGACCGTGATGGCGCTGGCCGAACAGCACCCCGAGCTGTTCCGCGAGCGCGTGGTCGGGGTCGCGCTGCTCGGCACCACGGCGGGCGACTGGGATTCGATCAACCTCGGCCTGCCGCCGGTCGGCATGAAGCTCTGGCGCCGGGTCGGGCCCGGCGTGCTCAAACTGCTGGGCAGCCAGGTCGGCCTGGTGGAGGCCACCCGGCGGATCGGCACCGACGTCAGCGCCGTCTTCTACCGCAGGTTCTCCTTCGGCAACGGCGGCCGGGACGTCGACCCGGCGGTCGCCCGGTTCGCGGAGCAGCTGCTCGACGCCACCCCGATAGACGTGGTCGCCGAGTTCTACCCCGTCTTCAGCGCGCACGAGAAGACCGCCGCGCTGGCCGCCCTGACCGACCTGCCGGTCCTGGTGCTGGCCGGCACCGAGGACCTGCTCACCCCCGCCGCCCACAGCGAGGCGATCGCCCGCGCCCTGCCCCACGCCGAACTCGCGCTGCTCCCCGCCACCGGCCACCTGTTGATGCTGGAACGCCCCGACGAGGTCAACCACCGGCTCGCCGCGCTGCTCGCCCGCACCGGCCTCCCCCTCCCGGACCCGGTCCGCGACCTCGCGGAACGCGAACGCCCCGGGGAGAACCCGGTCCCCGGGGCGTGACACCGGATCAGGCGTGGTCGCCCTTACGGCGGCGGAGCACCAGCAGGGTGGCGGTGCCGACGGTGAGCACAGCGGCGCCGGTCAGCGCGATCGGCAGGCTGTCGCTGCCGCCACCGGTGGAGGCGAGAGCGGGCCGGGCGGACTTGCCGGCGTGGGCCGCGTTGGTGGCGGCCTTGGCCGCGGCCAGCGTCGTGGTGCTGGGCGCGTTGACCGTGGCCACCTGGGCGGGCTGCGGGTTGGTCACCGCGGCGGGCACGGCGGTCGGCGCCGGCGAGGGCACGTTGCTGGCCCCGGTCGGCGCGGCGGTGGCGGTGGTCGATGCCAGCTCGAGGAAGCCGAAGTTGACGCCGTAGGTCCGGCCGGTCGGGTTGTTGTCGGCGTTCAGCAGCACCCCGTGCGAGAACACGGTGACCGCGAACCAGCCGCTCTTCGGGGCGGCCGCGGTGGCCGACAGGCGCACCGGCAGCTGCACCGACTGCCCGGCCTCCAGGAAGAGCAGGTGCTCGTACTTGGCGGGGATCACGTCGTAGTAGCCGTTGTCGCCCGGCGAGCCGGCGATGACCGCGTCGGTCTGCCAGTTCCCGTTCTCGTCCTGGATCTCCAGCTTCTGCATGGCCGCCGGCAGCGCGCCGCCCAGCTGGCCTATGACGAGCTGCGGCTGGACCAGCGCGCTCTGCGGGCCCGGGTTGGTGACCGTGACGGTGAACTCGACGGGCTTGCCGCCCGGCACGAGCGGACCGCCCGCGATGGTGTGCGCGCCGCCGGGCAGGTCGCTCGGCTCGACCGAGAGGGTCGGCTGCGGCCACTGCTCCTTGGGCGCGTCCGGGATCGGGGCCGCGGTCGGGTTGCCGGTCGGGGTGGAGCTCTTCGAGGCGCCCGGGGACGGCACGGGCGAGGAGGAGCCGCCGGTCGGGGACGGCACCGGGGAGAACGATCCACCGGTCGGCGAGGCCGCCGGGGAGGTGAAGGTGACGCCGCCACCGGTGGGGGACGGCACCGGGGAGAACGACCCGCCGGGGGTCGGCGAGGGCATCGGGGAGTTCACGGCGGTGCCGGTCGGCGAGGGGACCGGGGTCGCCGTGGCGGCGAAGGCGGTCGAGCCGGCGACGGCGGTGAGCAGGACGGCGCTGCCGAGCACGGTGGTGGCTGCGGCCAGGCGCATCTTCATCTGGGTCCTCTGAAGGGTTGTCAGCTGATAATTCGCAAGATCCTCACGGACCCTAGCGGGCGCCCGTCCCCGCTCCGCAACGGGGTTTCCCGGTCCGGGGTGGACAGAACGTGCACTATCGGTCGTGCAGGGACGAAACCACTGGCTCTCGCCGGGTGTGCGCGGTATGGCACCGTTGACCCAGACCGACCGACAGACGCAGGGGAGCCCATGGGCACGCACACCACACTCACCGTCGGCTCGCCGGAGCTGATGTCCGGGCTCGGGCGGCGGCTGGCCGCGCTGCTGCGGGCCGGGGACCTCGTGCTGCTCTCGGGGGAGCTGGGGGCCGGGAAGACCACGCTGACCCGGGGGCTGGGCGCGGGGCTCGGGGTGCGGGGGGCGGTGACCTCGCCGACCTTCGTGATCGCCCGGGTGCACCCGTCGCTGGTCGGCGGCCCGGCGCTGGTGCATGTGGACGCCTACCGGCTCGGCGGCGGGTTGGACGAGATGGAGGACCTCGACCTGGACGTCTCGCTGCCGGAGTCGGTGGTGGTGGTCGAGTGGGGCGAGGGCAAGGTCGAGGGGTTGTCGGAGAACCGCCTGGAGGTGCGGATCGAGCGGGCGCTCGGTGGCGCGGCCGAGGAGGATCCGGACCAGGAGGACGCGGACGCGGATCCGCGGCGGGTCACCGTGACCGGTCTGGGCCCGCGCTGGGACGGCGCGGACCTGGCGGTCCTGGAGGGCTGACCGCGCCCGACGTTTCCCGACGCGGTGTCGGCAACGTGTTGCGGGTGCGGCGGCCGACGTGATGGGATGGAGCCTGCAGTTAGGTATGCCTAACTAGGGAGTCGCCATGACGAAAAGCACCCCCGTCATCCAGGGCCCTGCCGAGCAGGTGCCGATGAGCCGGCTGCTGGCCTCGACCGCCGCCGCAGCGGCACTCTGCACTCCACCGAAGCGCGAAGAACGGCCGAAGCGCGAGGAGCGCCACGCCGATCAGGCCACCACCAGCACCCGGGTGCCCTTCGCGGCGAAGTCCCAGAGCGTCTGAGCGTCCTGCCGGGTGGAGCGGATGCCGCCCGTCCTGGGCTTCGGGGCGGCCGCCGGCGTCGCGCCGTCCACCGCCGCGCTGAAGCCGAAGACGGTGCCGGTCTGCTGGCTGAACAGGACCACGTGCTCGACCGGTCGCCCGTCCGAGCCGTTGGAGTTCGCCGTCCGGTTGTAGACGGTGTAGCTGCCCGGCGCCGGGTTGACCGAGCCGGGTTCCACCGTGAAGGCCGCCTCGACCTCTGGGTTCTTCTTCGGGTCGACCAGCCAGACCTGCTTGGCGCCGATCGAGTAGACCACCCGGCGGGTGGTCCCGGTGGCGGCCGTCGCGGGCAGCGGGGCGAGCGAGGGCACGGCGGCGCTGGGGGACGGCGAGGGCGAGGCGCTCGCACTGGCGGTCGGCGCGGGTTGCGCGGCCGCGGCGGTGGAGGCGCTGCCCTCGGCCTGGACGGCGAGCAGGGCGACCACCGCGAGCGCGCCCAGGGTCAGTCCGGCGACCGTGACTCCAGGACCCATCTTCGCCACCGCGCGCTCCGTCCTCGGTAGGGGTTGTCGGCCCCATCGTGCCAGGTTCCGAAGCGGGCTTCGGGACGTCGCGAACCTGTGTTCCGTAAGGGGACAAATGGTCGACCCCGAAGACCCTCTAACCTGGACCCGTGCTGCTGCTCGCGTTCGACACCGCTACCCCTGCCGTCACCGCCGCCGTCCATGACGGGTCGGCCGTCCTGGCCCAGACCTACCAGGTCGATGCCCGGCGCCACGGCGAACTGCTGCTGCCCGCGATCGGCCGGGTGCTGGCCGAGGCGGGAGTCGACAAGCGGGAGCTGACGGCGCTCGCGGTGGGCGTCGGCCCGGGCCCGTACACCGGGCTGCGGGTCGGCCTGGTCACCGCCGCCGCGCTCGGCCACGCGCTCGGCCTGCCGGTGCACGGCGTCTGCACGCTGGACGCGATCGCCCACCAGGCCCGGGCCGAGGGGCTGACCGGCCCGTTCACGGCGGCCACCGACGCGCGCCGCAAGGAGGTCTACTGGGCCGACTACGACGCCGAAGGCCGTCGAACCGCCGGCCCGTCCGTGGACCGGCCCGGTGAGCTGACGGTCCGTCCGGTCTCGGTCGGCGCCGGCGCGCTGCTCTACCCCGAGGCCTTCCCCGGCGCGCACGGGCCCGAGCACCTGTCGGCGGGCGCGCTGGCCGACTTCGCGGTGACCGAGCTGGCCGCCGGCCGCGAGCTGTTGCCGAACGCCCCGCTCTACCTGCGCCGACCGGACGCCCAGGTGCCGGCTGGCTACAAGGCGGTGCTGCCCGCGTGACCAGCACTGCCGTGAGCCGCACGGTGCTGCGCCCGATGCGCTGGTGGGACATCGAACCGGTGATGGAGCTGGAGCTGAAGCTCTTCCCCGAGGACGCCTGGTCCCGGGGCATGTACTGGTCGGAGCTGGCCGAGGCGCACCCCGACGGCACCCGCCACTACACCGTGGCCACCGCCGAGGACGGCTCGATCGTCGGCTACGCCGGACTGATGGCCGTCGGCCAGGAGAGCGACGTGCAGACCATCGCCGTCGACGAGGGCCACCAGGGCCAGGGGCTCGGCGCGCTGCTGCTCACCGACCTGGTGACGGAGTCCGTCCGGCGCGGCTGCGAGGAGCTGCTGCTGGAGGTGCGGATCGACAACATCCGCGCCCAGCGGCTCTACGAGCGGTTCGGCTTCGCCCCGGTCGGCATCCGGCGCGGCTACTACCAGCCGGCCAACGTCGACGCGCTGGTGATGCGCCTCGACCACCCGACGAAGACCACCTGAAGCAATGACACCGAGGAAGACCATGGCTGACGAACCGCTCGTCCTGGGCATCGAGACCTCCTGCGACGAGACCGGCGTCGGCATCGTGCGCGGCACCACGTTGCTCGCCGACGCGGTGGCCTCCAGCGTCAACGACCACGCCCGGTTCGGCGGAGTGGTCCCCGAGATCGCCAGCCGGGCCCACCTGGAGGCGATGGTCCCGACCGTCCAGCGCGCGCTGGACACCGCCGGGATCAAGGCGAGCGACCTGGACGGCATCGCGGTCACCGCCGGCCCCGGCCTGGCCGGCGCGCTGCTGGTCGGGGTGAGCGCGGCCAAGGCCTACGCCTGGGCGCTGGACAAGCCGCTGTACGGGGTCAACCACCTCGCCTCGCACATCTGCGTGGACCAGCTGGAGCACGGGCGGCTGCCCGAGCCCACGATGGCCCTGCTGGTCTCCGGCGGCCACTCCTCGCTGCTGCTCACCGCCGACATCACCACCGACGTCCGCCCGCTCGGCGCCACCATCGACGACGCGGCCGGCGAGGCCTTCGACAAGGTGGCCCGGGTGCTCGGCCTCGGTTTCCCGGGTGGCCCGGTGGTGGACCGGATGGCCCGTACGGGTGACCGCAAGGCGATCCACTTCCCGCGCGGCCTGAGCGGCCCCAAGGACCCCGAGTACGACTTCTCCTTCTCCGGCCTGAAGACCGCGGTGGCCCGCTGGGTGGAGGCCAAGCGGCGGGCCGGCGAGGACGTGCCGGTGGCGGACGTCGCGGCCTCCTTTCAGGAGGCGGTCACCGATGTGCTGACCCGCAAGGCGATCAAGGCCTGCAAGGACAACGACGTCGACCACCTGATGATCGGCGGCGGGGTGGCGGCCAACTCCCGGCTGCGCGCGATGGCCGAGCAGCGCTGCGAGCGGGCCGGTATCCGGCTGCGGGTGCCGCGCCCGGGCCTGTGCACGGACAACGGCGCGATGGTGGCGGCGCTCGGCGCGGAGATGGTCTGGCGCGACCGGGCGCCCTCGGCCCTCGACCTCTCGGCCGACTCCTCGCTGCCGGTCACCGAGGTCTCCGTGCCGCACAACGACGTGCACGGCGAGGCCTACCGGGCGCTGGACGGGCAGGCGTGACCCAGGCCCGCACGACACAGGCCCGCACGACGCAGGCCCGGATGACGCAGGCCCGGATGACGCAGGCTCAGATGTGGGAGGCGAAGGCCGCCGACGGCCGGGGTGCCGAACTGCTCGACTGGGCCCGTGAGCACGCCCTCCCGGCGCTCGACGGCGCCGAACGGCTCGAGCTGTTCAGCGCGCCCGGTGAGCGGGTGCTGCTGATCAGCTGGTGGCCGGACGGGACCACCCCGGCCGCGCCGCCCGAGCCGCCGGCCGCCCTGCTGGCGCGCCCGGTGCACCGCTGGGCCTTCCGCAGCGAGTATGTAGTCTCAGCAGGGTCCGAGAGCTGATCGACACTGGGGAGCACGGCGGCGTGAAGACGAACACCAGGAGCCGGGCCCTCGCCTGCTCGGCGGGCGCCTTCGCGCTGCTCGCGGCGGTCAGCGGCTGCTCCAGCAGCGGGGCCGCCAGTTCCCCCGGTGCACCCCCGCAGAGCAGCGCGCCGACGGCAGCCGGGGCCGACGCCCCGTCAGCGGACGCCTCGTCTGCTCCGTCGGCCTCCGCGCCCGCGGCCGCCGGCCAGGCCTCGGCGGCGGCCTGGGCCAAGTGGAACCTCAAGGCGCTGCCGCCGGCCCCGGCGGCCCCGGCCGACAAGCCGGTCAAGCTCACCAAGACCGGTACCGTCCCGGTGATCGACCACATCCAGACCGCCGACAAGGTCGTCTTCGTCACCATCGACGACGGTGCCGAGAAGGACCCCAAGTTCGTCCAGATGCTGACCGACCTCAAGGTCCCGATCACGATGTTCCTGACCAAGGACATCGTCAAGAACGACTACGGCTACTTCAAGCCGCTGCAGGCGCTGGGCAACTCGATCCAGAACCACACCGTGACCCACCCGGTGATGAGCAAGCTGACGCCGGACAAGCAGAAGAGCGAGGTCTGCGACGACCAGGCGGCGCTCACCCAGCAGTACGGCACCGCCCCGTACCTCTTCCGGCCGCCGTTCGGCGACGGCGCGCACACCCCGTCGCTCAACAACGCGGTGCAGCAGTGCGGTCCGCGCGCGATCGTGCTGTGGAAGGAGAGCATGCAGATCCACGACATGCAGTACCAGGGCGCCAAGACGCTGCAGCCCGGCGACATCATCCTGGCCCACTTCCGCGGTCCGAGTGAGCTCAAGGGCGAGACCATGACCGAGATGTTCGGCGAGCTGCTCAGCCGGATCCAGGAGCAGGGCTACGCGGTGGCCCGGCTGGACGACTACATCCAGGCTGCCGGCTGACCACCGGCGGCCTGGATGCGGTGACGGAACGTCGGACGGCGGAACGTCAGACGCTGACGATCTGCAGGTCGGCGGCGTTGCCGATGGTCCCGGTCACGTAGAGCGTGTGGCCGTCGGGGCCGACGGCCAGACCGCTCAGGTCGTCCTCGTCCAGCCAGTCGACCGTCTCGGCCGGGACGGCCGCGCCGGTGGCGGCGTTGAAGGAGAGCACCGACGGTCCGTTGGTGAGGTCCTCCTTGACCAGGTACAGCCGGCTGCCGTCCGGGCTCACCTGCGGGTAGCGCAGGTCGGAGCCGCTGGGCGCCAGGGTGAGGCTCGCGGTGACGGTGTCGGTGGCGGTGTCGATCCGGGCCGCCGCGCCCGTGCCGGTGCCGTTCACGGCGTACAGCCGGGTGCCGTCCGGGGTGAGCGCCAGGTAGTAGTCGTAGCCGGTGGCGGTGCCCGGGACGGTGCCGACCACGGTCGGTACGGCGCTCGCGGTGTTCAGGTGCACCACACCGGCGACGGTGCCCACGTAGACGTCGCGGCCACCGGGGCGGACCACCAGCGCGCCGAGTTCGCCGGCGGCCACCGGCACCTCGGTGGTGAACGCCCGCTGCCCGGTGGCGAACTCCAGCACCCGGCCCTGCCCGGACTGGCGGTAGGTCTGCGGGCCGTTCTGGGCGACGTAGACGGTGGACCCGTCCGGGCTGATCGCAAGTCCCGCGGTCAGTCCCGGGGTCCAGCCGGTGGGACGCGACTGGTCCGGCAGCGCGACCGTGGCGAGCACGGTCCGGCCGACGGTGTCGACCACGCTGAGCGTGAGGCCGTTCAGCACGTACACCCGGGTGCCGTCCGGGCTGATCGCCAGGTAGGGCGTCCACTGGGTGCTGCCCAGGGCGATCTTCGCGGTGACCGTGCCGCTCCGGGTGTCGACCACCTTCAGCCGGGTCTGGCCGTCCGTGTCGCTCACCGCGACATAGGACTTGGTGCCGTCCGGGCTGACCACCGGCGCGGCCCACTTCCAGCCCACCGCGACGGTGGCCTCAGTGCCGGACACCGGAGCCGCGGCGGCCTCGGCGACCCCGCTCGCCAGGCCCAGCAGGGCGCCGGCGGTGACCGCCGCGGTGGTCCACCGGACCGCCTTCGCAAGAGACTTCATCTGTCTGTTCCCTCCCCATGGGTACCACCGCTCGGCGCGGTGCCTGGGCAGGCTAGTACACGAAGTTGACGCTCCGAGGGCTAATCGGTGATCGGCTGACCCAACATCATCAGCGGTCCGTTGTCGGTCCGGCTGAGGATCACCGTCACGGTGTTCGGCCCGGACGGCTTCAGCAGTCGGCGCAGCTCCTCGGGGGTGATGGCCATGCCGCGCTTCTTGATCACCACGGTGCCGGCGCCGCGTTCCCGCACCAGTGCCTTGAGCTTCTTGACGTTGTACGGCAGTACCTCGTCGATCTCGTAGGCGTGCGCGAACGGAGTGGACACCAGCCGGTCCGAGGTCAGGTAGGCGATCTTCGGGTCGATCAGGGTGCCACCGACCTGCTCGGCGACCTCGGCCACCAGGTGGGCGCGGATCACCGCGCCGTCCGGCTCGTAGAGGTAGCGCCGGACCGGGCCGGCCGGCGGGTCGGGCAGCCGGCCGCCGGTGAGGGTGTGCCCGCCGGGGAGCAGGGTGGCGCGGTGCGGTTGCTCGGCGGGTGCGCGGGTGCCGAACCAGAGCACCGCCTCCTTCACCTCGCCGTGGTCGCAGACCCACTCCGCCTCGGCGTCCGCCGGGACCGCCTCGTGCGGGATGCCGGGAGCCACCTTGAGTGCGCCGAACGGGCGACTGCGGCCGGCCTCGATCGCCCAGGAGAGCGGCGGCGAGTACGCGGCGGGGTCGAACACCCGGCCCCGGTCGGTGCGGCGCGCGGGGTCGGTGAATACCGCGTCGAAGCCGTCGACCTCGGTCTGCGTCACGTCCGCGCAGCGCACCTCGATCAGCTCGGCCAGACCCAGCGCGGCGGCGTTGGCCCGGGCCACCGCGCAGGTCAGCGGGTCCCGGTCGACGGCGAGCACCGAGATCCCGGCTCGGGCCAGCGCGATCGCGTCACCGCCGATCCCGCCGCACAGGTCGGCCAGCCGGCCCACACCAAGCTGAGCGAACCGCCGGGCCCGCCACTCGGCCACGCTGCGCCGGGTGGACTGCTCGACCCCGTTGGGCGTGAAGTACATGGACTGCGCGTCCGCGCCGAACTTGGCCTGGGCCCGCTGCCGCAGCCGCTCCTGTCCGATCGCCGCCGAGACCAGTTCCGCCGGGTGCTCCCGCCGCAGCCTGGTCGCCACCGCCAGCTCGTCCCCGGGCGCGAACCCGCGCAGCTCGGCCAGCAGCGCCTGGCCCTCCTCGGTCAGCAGTTCCTGAAAGGTCTCGGTCTCCACCCGATCATTGTCCCGGTCCCCGGCCTGCCCCGGATCGCGAAGTGGACGGGCGCGCCGTTGGCACTCTGGTTGACTGAGTGCTAACCGCGGCCTATGGTCGTTCCTGGCACTCACCCCTGGGGGAGTGCTAACGCGACGGAACCGGTCTGACCCCCGCGACGGCAGGCCAGTCACGTCGCCCACCTACCTGTTAGACAACCCCGTAATCTCCGAAGGGGAGCTCGGACGTGACCACCAGCAGCAAGGTTGCCATCAAGCCGCTTGAGGACCGCATCGTGGTCCAGCCGCTCGACGCCGAGACCACCACGGCCTCCGGCCTGGTTATCCCGGACACCGCCAAGGAGAAGCCCCAGGAGGGCGTCGTCCTGGCCGTCGGCCCGGGCCGCTTCGAGGATGGCCAGCGCCTGCCGCTCGACGTCGCCGTCGGCGACATCGTCCTGTACTCCAAGTACGGCGGCACCGAGGTCAAGTACCAGGGCGAGGAGTACCTGGTCCTCTCGGCGCGCGACGTTCTCGCCATCATCGAGAAGTAAGCGTCTCGGCGGACTGACGGTCCGCCAACCCTGCCCGCCCCGGATCCGTGTCAGCAGTGACAGGGGCCCGGGGCGCGGTTGTTGGCTCACGCAATACCGATATCCCAAGGAAACGGAATCATGGCGAAGATCCTGCAGTTCGACGAGGACGCCCGCCGCTCGCTGGAGCGCGGTGTCAACAAGCTGGCCGACACCGTCAAGGTGACCATTGGTCCCAAGGGCCGCAACGTCGTCATCGACAAGAAGTTCGGCGCCCCGACCATCACCAACGACGGTGTCACCATCGCCCGCGAGGTCGAGCTGGACGACCCGTACGAGAACCTCGGCGCCCAGCTGGTCAAGGAGGTGGCCACCAAGACCAACGACGTCGCGGGTGACGGCACCACCACCGCCACCGTGCTGGCCCAGGCCCTGGTCAACGAGGGTCTGCGCAACGTCGCCGCCGGCGCCGCCCCGGCCGCCCTGAAGAAGGGCATCGACAAGGCCGTCGCCGCCGTCACCGAGCACCTGCTGGCCGTGGCCCGCGAGATCGAGGGCAAGGACGACGTCGCCGCCGTCGCCTCCCTCTCCGCGCAGGACCCGCAGGTCGGCGAGCTGATCGCCGAGGCGATCGACAAGGTCGGCAAGGACGGTGTGATCACCGTCGAGGAGTCCAACACCTTCGGCGTGGAGCTGGACTTCACCGAGGGCATGCAGTTCGACAAGGGCTACCTGTCGCCGTACTTCGTCACCGACCAGGAGCGCCAGGAGGCGGTCCTGGAGGACCCGTACATCCTGATCAACCAGGGCAAGATCTCCTCGATCCAGGAGCTGCTCCCGCTGCTGGAGAAGATCCTGCAGGCCGGCGCCTCCAAGCCGCTGCTGATCATCGCCGAGGACGTGGACGGCGAGGCGCTCTCCACCCTCGTGGTGAACAAGATCCGCGGCACCTTCAACGCGGTGGCCGTCAAGGCCCCCGGCTTCGGTGACCGCCGCAAGGCGATCCTCGGCGACTTGGCCACCCTGACCGGTGCCACCGTCATCTCCGAGGAGGTCGGCCTCAAGCTCGACCAGGCCGGCCTGGACGTGCTGGGCAGCGCCCGCCGCATCACCATCACCAAGGACGACACCACGGTCGTCGACGGCGCCGGCGAGGCCGAGGCCGTCGCGGGTCGCGTCGCCCAGATCAAGGCCGAGATCGCCAACACCGACTCGGACTGGGACCGCGAGAAGCTGCAGGAGCGCCTGGCCAAGCTGGCCGGCGGGGTCTGCGTGATCAAGGTCGGCGCCGCCACCGAGGTGGAGCTCAAGGAGCGCAAGCACCGTCTGGAGGACGCCATCTCGGCGACCCGCGCGGCCGTCGAGGAGGGCATCGTCGCCGGCGGCGGCGCCTCCCTGGTGCACGCGCAGAAGGTGCTGGACGGCGGCCTGGGCCTGTCGGGCGACGAGGCGACCGGTGTCGCGGTCGTCCGCAAGGCGCTCGCCGAGCCGCTGCGCTGGATCGCCCAGAACGCCGGCCTCGAGGGCTACGTGATCACCCACAAGGTCGCCGAGCTGGAGGCCGGCCACGGCTTCAACGCGGCCACCGGCGAGTACGGCGACCTGCTGAAGGCCGGCGTCATCGACCCGGTCAAGGTCACCCGCTCCGCGCTGGAGAACGCGGCCTCGATCGCCTCCCTGCTGCTCACCACCGAGACCCTCGTGGTGGAGAAGAAGGAGGAGGAGTCGGACGCCGGCCACTCCCACGGCGGCCACGGCCACTCGCACTGACGCCCCCCGACGGTCGTAGGCGCTACGACCGTCGGTAGCCGGCAGTCCCGACGGCCCGGTGTCCCCGCTCAGGCGGGGGCGCCGGGCCGTCGGTCTACCCTGGGCGCATGATCGAGGCACGGCATCTGAGGGTTCTGCGCGCCGTCGCGCGCACGGGGTCGTACTCCGCGGCGGCCCGGGAGCTCGGATGCACCCAACCGGCGGTCAGCCAGCAGATGAAGGCGCTGGAAAAGGCGATCGAGCTGCCGCTGGTGGTCCGTTCGGGGCGTGACATGCAGCTGAGCGAGGCCGGCGAGGTGCTGCTCAAGCACGCCTCGGGCATCCTCGCGGGACTGAGCGCCGCCGAGCAGGAGGTGGCCGCGATCGCCGGCCTGCGGGCCGGACGGGTCCGGCTGGTCTCGTTCCCGACCGCGAGTTCCACTCTTGTGCCGCCCGCCGTCGCCCGGCTGCGGGGCGCCCATCCGGGGGTCCGCGTGTCGCTGGTGGAGGCTGAGCCGCCGGAGTCGCTGGCGATGCTGCGCGGCGGCGAGTGCGAGATCGCGCTGGCCTTCCGCTACCCGGACGGCAATGCCGCACCGGCCCCCGCCCACGGTTCCTCACGGGCCGACCGGGCCCGGGCGGTGCTCGCCGCGGCCGAGGCGGCGGCCGCCGCCGACTGGTCCGATCTGGTGGTGCGTCCGCTCCTTGACGACCCGTTGGTCGGCCTGTTGCCGCCCGGGCACCCGTTGGCCGACCGGGACGAGCAGCACCCGGTGGCGCTCGCCGAGCTGGCCGGGGAGCAGTGGATCGCGGGCTGCCCGCAGTGCCGCGGGCACCTGGTGGAGCTGTGCGCGGGCGCCGGCTTCGAGCCGCGGATCGACTTCGCCACCGACGACTACCCGGCGGTGGTCGGCCTGGTGGCGGCCGGGCTCGGGGTGGCGGTGCTGCCGGGCCTGGCGCTGGGCGCGGTGCGCCGCGACGCGGTGGCGGCCGTCCCGGTGCACGCCGGCAACGGCGGCCCGGCGCGGCGCGAGGTGGTCGCGCTCACCCTGCCGGACCTGGCCGAGGTGCCGGCCGTCGCGCTGATGCTGGACCGGCTCGCCGAGGCGGCGGCCGGCCGCTGACACCCCGCCGACCGTGGGCCGGGCGGGGGTGCAGGAACGTTTCAGCGCTACTGACGCACGGTCAGTGGCACTTCGACCAGCCGGTTGCGGGCGCGCCCCTGCAGTTCCTCGCGTTCGTCCTCGGTGAGGCCGCCCCAGACGCCGTACGGCTCGCGGACCGCCAGCGCGTGGGCCGCGCACTCGGTCCGTACCGGGCATCGCATGCAGACCTCCTTGGCGCTCTGCTCGCGGGAGCTGCGTGCGGCGCCGCGTTCGCCCTCGGGATGGAAGAAGAGCGAACTGTCCACGCCGCGGCAGGCGGCGGAGAGCTGCCAGTCCCACAGATCCGCGTTGGGACCGGGGAGTCGGGAGAAATCGGCCATGGCTCATTCCCTTCGATGAGGTCCGTACGGCGAGGCTTCGAGGCGCCGGGAAGGACACCTGGAAATATGACTTACGGCGACCTACGGGACAAGTCACCCACAGACTCACACAACAGTCAATGATCGTACAAAAGCTATAAAAACGGACGAAGTGGGCAAGAAGGAAGCCAGCCGGACCGTGGCAATCGGGTGGCCCGGTGTGTCGTCCGACCACGGCGCACCGGCGCCCCGGCCGTACTCCGGCGCGCGTGCGGTGCGCCCATCGCGCGGGTTGAGCACAAAAGAGCGGTGTTCGCCCCGCGATGCGGCTGATCTGTAATGGGTCGGCCACGTACAGTGGTGGAGATGGCCCTGAAGGCCGTAACTCATTCGAGTGACGGTCGTTGGAAGTGCGGAGAGAGTTCGTACCAGCCAGGAGGCTCAACGTGACGCGGATCAGCTGCGGAGGACGGTCATGACTTCCGTTCTCGTTTGCGACGATTCACCGCTTGCCCGGGAGGCGCTGCGCCGTGCCGTGGCGACCGTGCCGGGCGTCGACCGGGTGACCACGGCGACGAACGGTGAGGAGGTCCTCCGCCGCTGGGTGGCCGACCGCTCCGACCTCGTCCTGATGGATGTCCGGATGCCCGGGCTCGGCGGCGTCGAGACGGTTCGGCGGCTGCTGTCCGCCGATCCGGGCGCCCGGATCATCATGCTCACCGTCGCCGAGGACCTCGACGGTGTCGCCCTCGCGGTGGCCGCCGGCGCCCGCGGCTACCTGCACAAGGACGCCTCGCGGGCCGAACTGCGGGCCACCGTGACCCAGGCGCTGGCCGACCCGACCTGGCGACTGGCGCCGCGCCGGCTGCGCAGTCCGGACATGGGCGCCGCGCCGACCCTGACGGCCCGTGAGATCCAGGTGCTGGAGGGGATGAGCCACGGTCGGAGCAATGCGGAGATCGGCCGCGAGCTCTTCCTCTCCGAGGACACCGTGAAGACCCACGCGCGCCGGTTGTTCAAGAAGCTCGGCGCCTCCGACCGGGCCCACGCGGTGGCCCTCGGCTTCCGCTGGGGCCTGGTCCGCTGAGTGCTCGGCCCGCTGAGTGCTCGGCCCGCGCCCCCGACCCCGCCGGACGGGGAAAGGGGCGCGCCGGCCCCGCTTCGGGCAAACAGTCTCGGGCGCGGCATAGGCCCTTCGGTGCCGGAGGCTGCACCATGGAGGGGTGGAGCGCGATGGCGGCGGCAGCGGGAGCGGGGGTGGGTCGGTGGCGACGGATAACGTTCCGGTGCACAACTCCGGACGCGGTGCGACGTTTCCTGTCGCGACCAGGCACCATGGACCGATGCGTGACGACGAGGCCGGCGACAGCGGCGTGAGCCAACCGCCCGTTAGTGAGCCCCCGCCGTCCGAGGAGCGAGCCCCGAGTACGGGCCGCGGCCGCCGGGCGGCGGCGAGTGGTACCTCCCCGCTGGTCGCCGAGCTGGTGAGCGGCGCGGTTCGCGGCGAGGGCCCGGCCACTGACGCACTGTTGGCCTACGTCCATCCGCTGGTGCTGCGCTACTGCCGCGGCCGGCTGGTCCGGCTGCCCGGCGGCGCCCGGCACCATGTGGACGACGTGGCCCAGGAGGTCTGCGTCGCGGTGCTCTGCGCGCTGCCCCGCTACCGGGACGAGGGGCGCCCGTTCGAGGCCTTCGTCTACTCGATCGCCGCGCACAAGATCGCCGACCTGCAGCGGGCCGCGATGCGCGGCCCCGGCTCCACCGTGATCCCGCCGGACGACCTGCCCGAGGTGCCGGACGAAGCGCTCGGCCCGGAGGAGCGGGCGCTGCTGAGCAGCGACGCCGCGTGGATGCGCGAGCTGCTGTCCAACCTGCCGGCCCGTCAGCGCGAGCTGGTGCTGCTGCGGATCGCGGCCGGTCTGTCGGCCGAGGAGACCGGCGAGATGCTCGGCATGTCACCGGGCGCCGTCCGGGTGGCCCAGCACCGGGCGCTCAGCCGACTGCGGGCGCTCGCGGAGGAGTCCGCCTAGCCCCTGCGCGGGAGCCCCGCAGGGGCTCTTATGTGGGGTCGCTCACCCTGTCAAGGCGGCGCGACGTCGGAACTCCCGAAGCCAGTACGATGGGGTATCGGCGCCTGGACAGGTCGCCAAAGATGTACCGGGGCGAGCCGCGTTACCTCGTACGTTCGTCCAAAGACCTGGCCTGTGCTGCCGGTGAGCGCGCCCCTCGACCCTCACGTGGGCGCGATGGATCGACACGGCCGGCCACGGGAAGGTAGCCCCCCACCATGTCTCTTAACGCCGCAGGCGTACCCGAGAAGTTCGCGATGCTCGGACTCACGTACGACGACGTTCTGCTGCTGCCGGGGGAATCCCACGTGCTGCCGAACCAGGTGGACACCTCCTCCCGGGTCTCGCGCAACGTCCGGGTGAACATCCCGCTGCTCTCCGCCGCGATGGACAAGGTCACCGAGTCCCGGATGGCGATCGCGATGGCCCGTCAGGGCGGCGTGGGCGTGCTGCACCGCAACCTGTCGATCGAGGACCAGGCCAACCAGGTCGACCTGGTGAAGCGCTCCGAGTCCGGCATGGTGACCGACCCGATCACGGTCGGCCCCGAGACCACGCTGGCCGAGGCCGACGCGCTCTGCGCCAAGTTCCGGATCAGCGGCGTCCCGATCGCCGACCCGGACGGCAAGCTGCTCGGCATCGTCACCAACCGCGACATGGCCTTCGAGACCAACCGCGACATCAAGGTCCGCGAGATCATGACCCCGATGCCGCTGATCACCGGCAAGGTCGGCATCTCCGGTGAGGACGCGATCGGGCTGCTGCGCCGGCACAAGATCGAGAAGCTCCCGCTGGTCGACGACGAGGGCCGGATCAAGGGCCTGATCACGGTCAAGGACTTCGTCAAGGCCGAGAAGTACCCGAACGCCGCCAAGGACGCCGAGGGCCGGCTGCTGGTCGGCGCCGCCGTGGGCGCCAGCGCCGAGGCCTTCGACCGGGCCCAGGCCCTGGTCGAGGCGGGCGTCGACTTCCTGGTGGTGGACACCTCGCACGGCCACAGCCACAACGCGCTGGACTGGATCGCCAAGATCAAGTCGGCCGTCGCGGTCGACGTGGTCGGCGGCAACGTGGCGACCCGGGACGGCGCCCAGGCGCTGATCGACGCGGGCGTGGACGGCGTGAAGGTCGGCGTCGGCCCGGGCTCGATCTGCACCACCCGGGTGGTGGCCGGCATCGGCGTCCCGCAGGTCACCGCGATCTACGAGGCCGCGCTGGCCTGCCGGGCAGCCGGCGTGCCGGTGATCGGCGACGGCGGGCTGCAGTACTCCGGCGACATCGGCAAGGCGCTCGCCGCCGGTGCCGACACGGTGATGCTGGGCTCGCTGCTGGCCGGCTGCGAGGAGTCGCCGGGCGAGCTGCTCTTCATCAACGGCAAGCAGTTCAAGTCCTACCGCGGCATGGGCTCGCTCGGCGCGATGCAGTCGCGCGGCCAGGCGAAGTCCTTCTCCAAGGACCGCTACTTCCAGGGCGAGGTCAGCTCCGACGAGAAGCTGATCGCCGAGGGCATCGAGGGCCAGGTCCCGTACCGCGGTCCGCTCTCCGCCGTGCTCTACCAGCTGGTCGGCGGCCTCCGCCAGACCATGGGCTACGTGGGCGCCGCCACCGTCGCGGAGATGGAGAGCAAGGGCCGGTTCGTCCGGATCACCTCGGCGGGCCTCAAGGAGAGCCACCCGCACGACATCCAGATGACCGTCGAGGCTCCGAACTACACCAGCCGCTGAGCTGACGCGAAGGCCCGCCACCCACCCGGTGGCGGGCCTTCGCGTGTCCGTCCGGGATACTGGGGGGCGAAGTTGAGCAGCAAGCAGAGAGGCTCGAAGTGACTGAGATCGAGATCGGGCGAGGCAAGCGCGGCCGCCGGGCGTACTCCTTCGACGACATCGCCGTCGTCCCCAGCCGCCGTACCCGGGACCCGAAGGAGGTCTCGATCGCCTGGCAGATCGACGCCTACCGCTTCGAGCTGCCGTTCCTGGCGGCCCCGATGGACAGCGTGGTCTCGCCCGCGCAGGCCATCGCGATCGGCAAGCTGGGCGGCCTCGGGGTGCTCAACCTCGAGGGCCTGTGGACCCGGTACGAGGACCCGCAGCCGCTGCTCGACGAGATCGCCGCGATCAGCGACGAGGCTGCCGCCACCCGCCGGCTGCAGGAGATCTACGCCGCGCCGATCCAGGCCGAGCTGATCAAGCAGCGGATCAAGGAGGTGCGCGAGTCCGGTGTGGTGACCGCCGCCGCGCTCTCCCCGCAGCGCACCGCCGAGTTCTCCAAGGCGGTCGTGGACGCCGGCGTCGACGTCTTCGTGATCCGCGGCACCACGGTCTCCGCCGAGCACGTCTCCGGCGCCGCCGAGCCGCTCAACCTGAAGCAGTTCATCTACGAGCTCGACGTCCCGGTGATCGTCGGCGGCTGCGCCACCTACACCGCCGCGCTGCACCTGATGCGCACCGGTGCGGCCGGCGTGCTGGTCGGCTTCGGCGGCGGCGCCGCCCACACCACCCGCAACGTGCTGGGCATCCAGGTCCCGATGGCCACCGCCGTCGCGGACGTGGCCGCCGCCCGCCGCGACTACATGGACGAGTCCGGCGGCCGCTACGTGCACGTGATCGCGGACGGCGGGGTCGGCTACAGCGGCGACATCGCCAAGGCGGTGGCCTGCGGCGCGGACGCGGTGATGATCGGTGCCGCGCTGGCCCGGGCCACCGACGCGCCCGGCAAGGGCTTCCACTGGGGCATGGAGGCGGTGCACGAGGAGCTGCCGCGCGGCAAGCGGGTCGACCTCGGGACCGTCGGCAGCACCGCCGAGATCCTGGCCGGTCCCTCGCACACCCCCGACGGCACGATGAACCTGTTCGGCGCGCTGCGCCGGGCGATGGCCACCACCGGATACTCCGAGCTCAAGGAGTTCCAGCGGGTCGAGGTGACGGTCAGCCACCGCTGACCTGGGGCACTGTCGAGGCGGCCGTCCGATCCGGGCGGCCGCCTCGACGCTATTTCCGGGGTCGAGTGAACAGCGGGTCGGGGGACAGGGGATGATGGAGGCTTGACCGGTGGCGGTCCCGGCGCGGCCTTGCCCGCCGCGACCAGACGGTCCGTCACCTGACCCGGCAGCAGCACATGGGGGAACGCCCGTAATGACCCAGCCGCAGGGCACCTCCGGACGCGTCCTGGCCGACCGCTACCGGCTCGACTCGATTCTCGGCAGCGGCGGTATGGGCACCGTCTGGCGGGCCGAGGACGAGATGCTCGGCCGGATCGTCGCGGTCAAGGAACTGCGGATGCACGGCGGTGTGGACGAGGACGAGAAGCACCGGCTGATCGTCCGCACGCTGCGCGAGGCCAAGGCCACCGCCCGGATCCGGCACACCGCCGCCGTCACCGTCTTCGACGTGGTCGAGGAGGACGACCGGCCGTGGATCGTGATGGAGCTGGTGGACGGGCGCTCGCTGGCCGAGGTGGTCAAGGAGGACGGTCCGGTGACCCCGGTGCGGGCCGCCGAGATCGGCCTGGAGCTGCTCGGGGTGCTCGGCGCCGCGCACAGCCAGGGGATCCTGCACCGTGACGTCAAGCCGTCCAACGTGCTGATCGGCGAGGACGGCCGGGTGGTGCTGACCGACTTCGGCATCGCCAGCGTGGAGGGCGACACCTCGGTCACCTCCACCGGAATGCTGGTCGGCGCGCCCTCGTACATATCTCCGGAGCGGGCGCGCGGGCACAAGCCCGGGCCGCCGGCCGACCTGTGGTCGCTGGGCGGCACGCTGTACGCCGCGCTGGAGGGCAAGCCGCCGTACGACCGTGGCTCGGCGCTGGCCACGCTGACCGCCGTGATGACCGAGGAGCTGCCGGACCCGGCCAACGCCGGGCCGCTGCTGCCGGTGATCCAGGGGCTGCTGGAGAAGGACCCGGAGAAGCGGCTGGATGCCTCGGCGACCCGGTCGATGCTCCGGCGGGTGGTGGCGGAGTCCACCGCCCGGGCCGAGTCGACGACGCAGGCGAAGGTGCCGGTGACGGACGAGCCCGCCACGGCCGTCGCGCCGGCCGCCGGGCCGGTCGCCGGGCCGGTCGCCGCGAAGGCCGAGCGAAAGGGACTCGGGAAGGGCGGGGCCAGGCCGAGCGTGCCGGGCCTGAGCACGGTCCGGGTCGGCAGCGGCCGCACCCGGCCGGCTACCGCCGCCACCCCCGCCTCGGCCGCGTCCGCGTCCGCGTCCGCGTCGCCCGCCCCCGCCGCCGGGGCGGCGGCCGCCGAGCAGACCGCGTGGAGCAGCAGCCCGACCCTGGGCGCCGCCGCCCGCTGGCCGCGCCGACGGCTGCTGCTGGTCGCCCTGCTGCTGGCGCTGGTGCTGGTGGGCGGTGGCGTCTGGCTGGCCGTGGAGGACAGCGGCAAGGGCACACCGAACGGGGCGGCCTCGACGGCGTCCTCGGCCGGCACCGCGGGCGGGGTGGCCGGGGCTCCGGTGAGCGCGGCGCCCAGCTCGGCGGCCCCCTCCAGCGCCCCGACCGGCAGCGCGGCGCCCAGCACCGCGGCGCCCACCACGACGGCGCCGACCAGCCCGGCGGCAGCGCCGCCGCCGGCCGGCTCGCCCGCCGCCGCGCCGAGTTCGCCCGCCGCGAGTGCGAGCGCGGCCGGGCCCCAGGTCCCGGCCGGCTACCAGCTCTACACCGACCCCTCCGGTTTCAAGATCGTGCTCCCGCAGTGGCTGACCGACCAGGGCGTCGGCTACCGGGCCACGACGCGGAAGTTCGGCGGCCACGGCCTCTCGCTGCTGGTGGACTGGCAGTCGCCGGCCAACAGCAGCGCGCTGGCCGACTGGCAGGCCTCGGATGCCTCCGGCGCGACGACGTTCAGCGGCTACCAGCGGATCCAGGTGGCCCCGGTGACCTATGGTCAGTGGACCAACGCGGCCGACTGGGAGTGGACGTTCAGCGGCTCCTCCGGCACCCGGATGCACTCGCTCAACCGTGGCTTCGTGGTCGACAACGGCAAGTACGGCTACGCGCTGCTGTGGACCTCGAGCGACGCCGACTGGTCTTCGCAGGACTTCACCGGGGCCCGGAAGAACGGCTTCGACAGCTTCCAGCCCGCGCCGTAGCGGCGGCGGGCGAGAAGGAGGGGAACGGCCATGCGAGCTGGCCCTGGCCAGACCGTGGCCGGCAGGTACCAGGTGGTCGACCGGGTGGCGCCGGCCGACCCCAGCAGGCTGCGCCGGCTCGCCGTCGACGGCCGGACCGGCACCCGGGTGCTGCTGGAGGCGGTGGAGCTGCCCGAGCTGCTGGTCCCCGAGCTCAATGGCAGCGCCGACTTCGAGGGCAGCCGCTGGCTGGACCCGGCGGGCCTGATCGCCGAGGTGCAGGCGGTCCTCGCGGACAGCCTCGACCATCCGCGGCTGCGGCAGTCCTACGCGGTGGTCGCGGACGAGGGCCTGCTCTGGGTCGCGGTCGAGCAGCCGGTCGCCGTCGGGCTGCCCGAGCTGCTCGCCGACGGGCCGCTGGAGCCGTACCGGGTGGCCGAGTTGGCCGCCGACCTGGTCGGCGCGCTGGGTGCGGTGCACCGGGCCGGGCGGGCGCACGGCAACCTGGTGGTCGAGCAGGTGCTGGTCTGCGAGGACGGCGCGGCGCTGCTCGGCGGGCTGGCGATCGGCGCGGCCGAGGAGGCGCTGGCCAAGGAGCTGGGCGGCGCGGACGGCCGGCGCTGGGGGCAGGCGCGGGCCGGGCTGGTCGGGGCCACGGCCGAGCGCTGGGCGCCGGAGCAGCTGAACGGGCAGGTCGCGGCTGGTCCGGCCGCCGACTTCTGGGCGCTCGGGGTGCTGCTGTACCGGGTGCTGACGGGGCGTGGGCCCTTCCCCGAGCAGACCCCGACCGCGCTCTTCGCCGCGATCCGGTCCGGCGAACGGGCCGACAGCGGGGCCTGCGGGCCGCTGCGTCCGCTGGTGGACCGGCTGCTGGCCGCCGAGCCGGCCGACCGCCCGTCCGTCGAGGAGGCCCGGGGCTGGCTGTCCGAGTTGCTGGCCGCCGCGCCGGAGCCGTACCGGGTCGAGCCGGAGCCCGAGGTGCTGCCCGTGCTGCGCCCGCCCGGCGTGCTGGTGCGCCGCCCGCGCCGGCGGGCTCGCGGAGCCGACTCGCCGGTGGTCACGGACCACCGCCGGCACGCCCGGTCGGCCGGTCGGTCCTCGCCGCTGCTGCCGGTGTTGCTGGTCGGCGGGGTGCTGGCCGCGATGGTACTGGCGCTGACCGCCGTGGTGCTGTTGGCGGGCTGAGCCGCCCGCACGTCACAGCCCGGTCACGTGGCCGGGGCGTGCTCGGTGACGGGAGGTCGGACGCCTAGGCTGGGGCCGGAACATTGTCCGAACGGTGATCAGTTGCATGGTGCACCGAAGAGGGGGAGCGGTCGCCATGGGCGGACAGGAAGAGGCGGACGCCGCCGACCGGGCGAAGGCGCCCGAGCGCAGAATGCTGGCCGGTCGCTACGAGTTGGGGGAGCGGCTCGGCCGGGGCGGGATGGGGACGGTCTGGCGGGCCCAGGACTTGATGCTGGACCGCGAGGTGGCGGTCAAGGAGCTGACCGTCGACCACCTGCCCGAGGAGGATCTGGCGATCCTGCAGTCCCGGATGAAGCAGGAGGCGCGGGCCGCCGCCCGGATCAAGCACGCCGGGGTGATCACCATCCACGACGTGCTGGAGCAGGACGGCCGGCCGTGGATCGTGATGGAGCTGATCGACGGCCGCTCGCTGGCGGACGTGATCTCCCAGGACGGGCCGCTGCCGCCCCGGGCCGCCGCCGAGGTCGGGGCCCAGGTGCTGGCCGCGCTGCACAAGGGACACCAGCTCGGGGTGCTGCACCGGGACGTCAAGCCGGCCAACGTGCTGCTGGAGCGCGGCACCGGGCGGGCCGTGCTGCTGGACTTCGGGATCGCCAAGTTCGAGGGTTCCTCGGAGCTGACCCGTCCGGGCGACCTGGTCGGTTCGCCCGACTACCTGGCCCCCGAGCGGGCCCAGGGCGAGCGGCCAGGACCCGCCTCCGACCTGTGGGGGCTCGGCGCCACGCTCTACGCGGCCGTCGAGGGCCAGTCCCCGTTCCGCCGGGACAACCCGATCAGCACGCTGGCCGCGGTGGTGGACGAGCCGCTGCCGGAGCCGGCCAACGCGGGCGCGCTGGGCCCGGTGCTGGCGGCGCTGCTGACCAAGGAGTCCGCGCAACGGCCGAGCGCGGACGAGGCGCTGCGGATGCTACGCGCGGTGACCGACGGGCACACGGTCGGGATCGGCACGTCGCAGCCGCAGCGGACACCGACCCAGGTGGTGCCGGTGGTGGACCGACGGCCCGAGCCGGTCGACCAGGGCACCCCGCACCAGCCGGTGCCGGAGCGGCAGCCGACCGTGCCGACCACCCCGAACGCACCGGTGCAGCCGCTGCCGGCCGTGCCCCTCGCCCCGGTCCCGCCGCGTCGCCGGCTGGGCCTGCGGCTGGCGCTGATCGGCCTGGCCACCGCGCTGCTCGCGGGCGGTGCGGCCTTCGCGGTGCAGCGCTACCAGTCCGGCGGCACCCCGGTGGCGGACCCCACGCGCAGTGCCTCGCCCGAGACCACGACGCCGAGCCCGTCGGCGAGCCTGCCGGTCACCGAGGACGCGCCCGGCCCGGCGCCGACCGGGTACCGCTGGCAGGCCGACGACGAGGGCTTCCGCTTCCCGCTGCCCACCGACGGCGGCAGCTGGCAGCGCCGGGTCTACAACGGCAACAACATCTACTACACCCCGGACGGCCAGCGGCACCTGATCCAGTTCGCGGTCACCACGGGTGCGCTGGGCTCGCCGCTGGACCACCTGAAGGCGCTGGAGGCCGACAACCGCGGCAACAAGGACTACAAGCAGCTGAGCCTCGGCCCGACCCTGGTCAACGGCCACGAGGCGGCCAAGTGGGTGTGGACCTTCACCTGCACCGACAAGTGCCCCAATCCGGGCCCGCGCAAGGTCTTCGAGGAGGAGTTCAAGGACGCGGACGGCACCAGCTACGCGATCCTGGTCTCCGGGCCGCTCGCCGACGCCACCCAGGCGGAGCAACGGTTCATCCTGATCCTCAACAACTTCACGGTCACCAGGCGGGCCACGCCCTCCCACTGACCTATCGGTAACCGATCTTTTTGTGGTTACCGACGGGTACCGTACTGGCCGCCGAGCGCCTAGGCTGCGCCCCATGACGGACATATCGGCAGTCAGCCGCGGCACCGGCCGCAATCCCGTGGCCCCGGGCGCCGGCCGTACGGTCGCCTCGGCGGTCCCCCAGTCCCTGATCGCGCGGCTGGTCCGCGGGGTCACCGCCACCGGCGCGGCCGAGCCGGCCACCACCCTCGCCCCGCTCACCGGCGAGCCGCTGGCCGAGCTGCCGCAGTCCACTCCGGACGACGTCGCCACCGCCTTCGAGCTGGCCCGCCGGGCCCAGCCGGCCTGGGCGGCACTGCCGGTCAAGCGGCGGGCCGCGGTGCTGCTGCGCTTCCACGACCTGCTGCTGAAGCGGCAGGACGAGGTGCTCGACCTGATCCAGGCCGAGACCGGCAAGTCCCGGCTGCACGCCTTCGAGGAGGTGCTGGGCGCCGCGCTGGCGGCCCGCCACTACGGTCGCGCCGCCGCCGGCTACCTCAAGGACCGTCGGCGCGGCGGTGCGATCCCGGTGCTCACCCACACCCTGGAGGGCCGCCGGCCCAAGGGCGTGATCGGCCAGATCTCCCCGTGGAACTACCCGCTGGAGCTCTCGGTCAGCGACGCGCTGCCGGCCTTCGCCGCGGGCAACGCGGTGGTCAACAAGCCGGACACGCAGACCGCGTTGACCGCGCTGTGGGCCCGCGAGCTGCTGGTCGAGGCCGGGCTGCCGGCCGACCTGTGGCAGATCGTGATCGGCGACGGGCCGGTGGTCGGCCCGGCCGTGGTGGAGCACGCGGACTACGTCTCGTTCACCGGCTCCACCCGCACCGGCCGCGACGTGGCCCAGCGCGCGGCGGCCCGGCTGGTCGGCGCCTCGCTCGAACTCGGCGGCAAGAACGTGCTCCTGGTGCTCGCCGACGCCGACCTGGACAAGGCCGCCGAGGGCGCCGTGCGGGCCTGCTTCTCCTCCGCCGGACAGCTGTGCATCTCGATCGAGCGGCTCTTCGTGCACCGCTCGGTGGCCGACGCGTTCCTGGCCAAGTTCGCCGCGCGGACCGGCGCGCTGCGCCTGGGCGGCGGCCTGGCCTACGGCGCCGAGATGGGATCGCTGGTCTCCGACCGGCAGTTGGAGACCGTCACCCGGCATGTCGAGGAGGCGGTCAAGGCCGGGGCCACGGTGCTGGCCGGCGGCCAGGCCCGCCCGGAGATCGGCCCGCTCTTCTACGAGCCGACCATCCTGGACGGGGTCACCCCCGAGATGGCCGTCTGCACCGAGGAGACCTTCGGCCCGGTGGTCTCGATCTACCGCTTCGACACCGAGGAGGAGGCCGTCACGGCGGCCAACTCGACGCCGTACGGCCTGAACTCCAGCGTCTGGACGAAGGACCTGCGGCGCGGCCGGGCGGTCGCGGCACGGCTGCACACCGGCACCGTCAACGTCAACGAGGCCTACGCGGCCGCCTACGGCTCGGTCGCCTCGCCGATGGGCGGGATGGGCGACTCGGGCCTGGGCCGGCGGCACGGCGCCGAGGGCATCCTGCGGTTCACCGAGGCGCAGACCATCGCCACCCAGCGGGTGCTGCCGATCGCGCCCTCCTTCGGCCTGGACGACGAGAAGTTCGCCGCCCTGTTCACCAAGAGCCTGCGGGCCCTGAAGGCACTGGGCTTCAAGTGAGTGAGGGCCGAGGGACTGTGGAGACGGACGAGATGGACTTCGACTACGACGTGATCGTGGTCGGCTCCGGCTTCGGCGGTTCGGTGGCCGCGCTGCGGCTGACCGAGAAGGGCTACCGGGTCGCGGTGCTGGAGGCCGGCCGCCGGTTCACCCGGGAGGAACTGCCGAAGACCTCCTGGGACGTGAAGAACTACCTGTGGGCGCCGGGCCTCGGGCTCTACGGCATCCAGCGGATCCACCTGCTGGCGAACGTGCTGGTGCTGGGCGGCGCCGGGGTGGGCGGCGGTTCGCTCAACTACGCCAACACCCTGTACGTGCCCCCGAAGGCCTTCTTCGAGGACCGCCAGTGGCAGCACATCACCGACTGGGAGGAGGAGTTGGCCCCCTTCTACGACCAGGCGCAGCGGATGCTCGGGGTGCGGACCAACCCCACCATGACCCCCTCGGACATCCACCTGAAGGCGGCCGCCGAGCGGATGGGCGTCGGCGACACCTTCCACTTCGCGCCGGTCGGCGTCTTCTTCGGCGACGGGCGCGATGCTGACGGATCGTCAAAGACCGCTCCCGGTACGGAGGTCGACGACCCGTACTTCGGCGGTGCGGGCCCGCGCCGGAAGGCCTGCGTGGAGTGCGGCGAGTGCATGACGGGGTGCCGGCACGGCGCCAAGAACATGCTCACCGAGAACTACCTCTTCCTGGCCGAGGCCAACGGCGCCGAGATCCACCCGCTCACCACGGTGGCCCGGATCCGCGAGCAGGACGGCGCCAACGGAAGCTCGGGCTTCGCCGTCGACGTGCAGCGCACCAACGCCCGTGGCGCGGCCGCGAAGAAGGCCGGCGCCCGGACCCTGACCGCGGCGAAGGTGGTGGTCGCGGCCGGCACCTACGGCACCCAGACCCTGCTGCACCGGATGCGCGACCAGGGTCGGCTGCCCGGGATCCCGGCCACCCTGGGCGAGCTCACCCGCACCAACTCCGAGGCCCTGGTGGGCGCGCAGACCACCCCGCGGCGCTACGGCGGCCCGGTGGACTTCACCAAGGGGGTGGCGATCACCTCCTCGATCCACCCCGACGCCAACACCCACATCGAGCCGGTCCGGTACGGCAAGGGCTCGAACGCGATGGGCTTCCTGTCGATCCTCCAGGTGCCCGGCGGCGGTCGCGGCCCGCGCTGGCTGCGGGCGGGCGCGACGGCGGTCAAGCACCCGACCGTCTTCGCCCGCTCGCTGAGCAACTACCGGTGGTCGGAGCGCACCATCATCGGCCTGGTGATGCAGTCGCTGGACAACTCGATCACCGTCTCGCTCAAGCAGAAGGGCCTGGGCAAGGGGTCGTTGACCTCCCGGCAGGGCCACGGCGAGCCGAACCCGACCTGGATCCCGGCGGCCGAGGAGGGCGCCAAGGCGCTGGCCGCCGAGATCGGCGGCTTCGCGGGCTCCACCGTCGGCGAGGTCTTCGACATCCCGATGACGGCGCACTTCATCGGCGGCTGCCCGATCGGTGACAGCCCCGAGCACGGCGTGGTCGACCCGTACCACCGGCTCTACGGCCACCCCGGGATCAGCGTGGTGGACGGCTCGACCATCTCCGCCAACCTCGGCGTGAACCCCTCGCTGACCATCACGGCGCAGGCCGAGCGGGCGATGTCGATGTGGCCCAACAAGGGCGAGGCGGACCTGCGGCCGGCCCAGGGCGAGGCCTACCGCCGGGTGGCGGCGGTGGCGCCCCGGCAGCCGGCGGTACCGGCCGGCGCCTTCGCGCAGCTGCTGCTGCCGGTGCCGGAAGTGCCGCGCAAGGACGGGTAGTCGGGACTGTTACAGAGCCGGCCGGTGGCTGTTACACGGCTGCCGGTCGGCCGAGGGACGGGCTTCCTAGCGTGGGCGCAGCCGGCTCGGGCCAACCGGGTCCGAGCCCCCCGCTCCGGAGGACTTCCCATGTCACGTCCCCAGACCGCGCGGTTCGCGCTGGTCGGTTTCGCTGTCGCCGCGGTGCTCGCCGGTACTGGCGGCGCCGCCTACGCGGACGGCGCTTCGCCGTCCGCCTCCGCCACGCCGAGCGCGGCCGCTTCCGGCATGCCGAGCGTTGCGGTCTCCGCCACCCCGAGCGCTGCGGCCTCCGCGCCGGCGGCCGTCGACAAGCCGACGCCCTCGGCCAGCGGTCAGCCCGTCGTCCCGCCGTGCTTGATCAAGCCCCAGCCGTCCGCGCCGGCCAAGGACCTCTCGCCGGCGCCCTGCCCCAGGCCCTCGGGTGTGCCGACCGCCCAGGTCAAGACGGTTCCCAAGGGCGGTGCGCAGACCGGTGAGGGCGCTACCGGCCACTCCGCCACCAGCTGGGCGGCCGGCTCCGGCCTGGCCGTGCTGGGCCTGGCCGGCGTCGGCTACGCCGTCCGCCGTCGCCGTGCCGGCGCCCAGGGCTGACCGGTCCCGTCGCCGCCGGCGCCCCAGGTGGGTGCCGGCGGCGGCGGGCGGGGTGCTGGCGCTGGTGCTGGCGGGGGTGGTGCTGCGGCCGGTGCCGGCGCCCGCACCGGTGCGGATCGACTCGGTGGCGGCGGCACCCGGCAGCCCGGTGGCCCCGACCGGGTCAGCCGGAGCCACGCCACCTGGGACCACGGCACCTGGGGCTGTGTCACCTGGCAGCACGTCAGCCGGCAGTCCGTCACCCCGGCCCACGTCCACCGCGCCGCCGGCGCGGCTGCTGATCCCGGCGATCGGGGTGGACGCCCCGGTGCTGGCCGGTGGGCTCAACGCCGACGGGACGGTGCAGGTGCCGCCGCTCGAGCACCCCGAGGAGGTCGACTGGTACCGCGACGGACCCGCGCCCGGCCAGGTCGGTCCGGCCGTGCTGCTCGGGCACCTCGACACCCGTAACGGACCCGCGGTCTTCCAACGGCTGTGGCGGCTCAAGGCCGGGGACCGGATCGAGATCCGCCGCACCGACGGCAGCAGCGTCGCCTTTCGGGTGCGCGAGCTGCGGCAGCAGCCGAAGGACGCCTTCCCCACCGAGGCCGTGTACGGGGACACCGCGGACCCGCAGTTGCGGCTGATCACCTGCGGGGGAGTGCTGGGCAGCAACGGGCACTACTCCGACAACATCATCGTCTTCGCGGATCTGAGTGCAGAATGATCCGCTGACCCAACCTCATCGAAAGCCGGACCGCATCGAAAGGACGTGCGCGCGTGAGTTCCCGGCTCGTTCGTACGGCCGCCGTCGCCCTGGGCGCGGTGGCGCTGGCCGGCTGCGCCGGTGCGGGCGGGCTGCACGACCTCGGCCCGACCCGCACCATCACCGCGCGGCCGAGCCCGTCGCCGCTCTGGCCGGCCGCCGAGGCCGTCAAGTCGCCGTCCCCCGCGGCGACTCCGACCCCCTCGCCGAGTCCGTTGCCCGAACTGACCGTTCCCGGCGACGACCTGCGGGCCGTGGACACCAACCGGGTCCTCGGCCTGGACCCGGGTCTGCGTCCCGACGAGCGCAGCGCGCTGCTCGGCTGCACCGGCTGCCAGGTGCTGGAGCCGAAGTACCGCGACCTCACCGGGGACGGTCGACCCGAGCTGATCGTCGCCGTGCTCACCGAGGACCAGCGCGCCTACCTGCACGTCTACCAGTCGCGCGAGCAGCGGGTGCTGCCGGTGCTCAGCCTGCCGGTGCTGCCCGGCTTCACCGCCGAGACCTCGGGCCAGGACCTGTTGGTGGAGGAGCCGACCAGCTCGGCCACCAAGACCACCAGCACCTACCACTGGAACGGCGCCAAGCAGGCTTTCGACCGCGACATCGTGGCGACCTGCCCGTCCACCGACGCCGAGGCCTGCCTGCCGCCGGGCGCAGCGACCTCCTCGCTGCGCCCGGACAAGAAGCCCTCGGCGGTCCCCTCCGCCGCCTACCCCTTCCCCGGGCCCTGGGTGCTGCCGACCCCGACGCCCAGGCCCGTACCGAAGCCGAGCAGCCCCGGAGGCAGCCGATGACCGCCACCCCGCGCGTGCTGCTGGTCGAGGACGACGAGGTGATCCGCGAGGCGACCCGGATGGCGCTGGAGCGCTACGGCTTCCCGGTGGACACCGCCGCCGACGGTCTGGAGGGCCTCGAGCTGTTCCGCGCGCGCCGCCCGGACCTGCTGCTGCTGGACGTGATGCTGCCGCTGCTGGACGGCGTCGGGCTCTGCCGCCGGATCCGCGAGGAGAGCCAGCTGCCGATCCTGATGATGTCCGCCCGCACCGACCCGATCGACGTGGTCTCCGGCCTGGAAGCGGGCGCGGACGACTACGTCACCAAGCCCTTCGAGACGGCCGTGCTGGTCGCCCGGATCCGCACCGTGCTGCGCCGCACCGGCCTGCAGGCACCCGCGGCGGCGCCCGAACCGCCGCGCACCGTACGGGAGATCGACGGCCTCCAGGTGGACACCGACGCGCTGGACGTGCGGGTGGACGGCCGCCCGGTGCCGCTCACCCCGACCGAGCTGCGCCTGCTGCTGGAGTTCACCGCCGCGCCCGGCATCCTGTTGGAGCGTCAGACACTGCTGGAACGGGTCTGGGACTACGCCTGGGGCGCCGACACCCGCGTGGTGGACGTCCATGTGCAGCGGCTGCGGGCGAAGATCGGCGCGGACCGGATCGAGACCGTGCGCGGCTTCGGCTACCGGCTGCGGCGACTGCGCGGCGGTGGCACGTGAACCTGCGCCGGCAGATCGCCGTCACCGTCGCGGTGGTCTCCTTCCTGGTCGCGCTCACCGTCGGCCTGCTGGTCCACCGGGCCTCGGTGGCCCAGCACACCGCACAGTCCCGCGCGGCCGCCGAGGCCGCGTTGGACGCCGTGCTGGACTACTACGACCGCACCGGAGCGCTGCCCTCGGCCTGGCACGCGCAGATCGACGCCCCGGGGCTGCCGGCCCCGCTGAGCCGGCTCGCCGCCCAGGGCCGGCACGGCTCGATGCTCGGCGACGGACCGGCACCCGGGCACGGATCACCGCTCGGGCACGGATCACCGGGCAGCGCGATGTGGGCGGCGGGCCGCGCCGACGGCAAGGTCTTCTCGGTCTGGATCGACTACGCCCCCGACGCCCGGGCGATCGCCGCACTGGACCGCACCATCATGGTCTCGGCGGCGCTCTCGGTGGTCGTCACCGCGCTGGCCGGTGTGCTGGTCGCCCACCGGATCAGCCGCCGGCTGCGCACCGCCGCCCGGATCGCCCGCACCATCGCCCAGGGCGACCTGGAGGCCCGGATCGGCCCGCTCGGCCGCCCGCGTGACGAGGTCGCGGAGCTGGCCGCCGCGCTGGACTCGATGTCGACGGTGCTGAGCAGCAAGCTGGCCAACGAGCAGCGGTTCACCGCCGACGTCGCGCACGAGCTGCGCACCCCGCTCACCGGGCTGCTCACCGCGGCCGAGCTGCTGCCGCCGGGACGGCCGACCGAACTGGTGCAGGACCGGGTCCGGGTGCTGCGCGGGCTCACCGAGGACCTGTTGGAGGTCTCCCGGCTGGACGCCGGCGCCGAGACCCCCGAACTGGCCCGGGTCACCCTCGGTCCGCTGCTCAAGCGGATGCTCGACCCCGCGGTGGAGCTGCGGGTCCGGGCCGACGCCGAGGTGACCACCGACCCCCGCCGGCTCGACCGGGTGCTCGGCAACCTGGTCGCCAACGCTCGGCGGCACGGCGCCGCACCCGTGGTGGTGACGGTGGACGGCCCGGCGATCAGCGTCCGCGACCACGGCCCCGGCTATCCGGCCGAGGTGCTGGCGGACGGGCCGCAGCGGTTCCGCACCGGCGCCCGGGCCCGCGGGCAGGGGCACGGACTCGGCCTGACGATCGCCCAGGGGCACGCGGCGGCGCTCGGCGTCCGGCTGCGGCTGGGCAACCATCCGGACGGCGGGGCGCTGGCCGAACTGGTCTTCCCCGGCTGAACGGTCTTCCTCGACCGAACGGTGGTCCCCGGCCGAACGGTCGTCCCAGGTCGAGAGCGCAGGCAAAGGGCCCCGCGGGGGGACGGGGCCCTTTGTCGCTCAGCACACGGCGTCAGGGCTGCGCCGGTGCTGGGTGGCGGCGCCGGGGGAGGAGCGCCGCCACTATTCGGTTGGCTTCGGGGTGTGCGCCGGGCGGATGCCGGAGAGGTGGTCCGGGCCGCCGATCGGGCGCCTCGTCCTCACGGAGCGTGAGGTGATACCCACTGTGACCGCCGATGGGCGGGAGCAGCGGAGCGGATGGTCCACCGGCCGGACACGGCCACCGGCAAACCGCCTCCCTGCATCGTGGTGGACAGAGGCCGTGCTCTGCAACCGATTCGGCGGACTTCGACACAGTCCATTTTCTGCCACCCCCATTCCTGACACGGTGTCAGCATGCTGCCGGGTACCTGTCAGCCGCAGTACTGGTTGGTAACCGACGGTAGTCACACCGGTGAGCGCCGGGCGGCGCGGCGGTGGCCCGGGCGTCCCCGGAGCCTGCCGCCGCACCTCCTGGCGCAGTCGTGAGCCGGCCGCTGTCCCCTGCCGCCGGTCCACCGCACCCGCGCACGGTCCCACGGCGCGCCCGTCCGACCGCCGGCCGGCTGTGGGGCGCCACATGTGCGGGTGGACTGGACTTTCCACGCGTGGTCCTGCCGTGCCGTACGGGCGCGGGCCCGGGCGCCGGTGCGGTCGCACCTGGCGGGTGCGGCGCGGTCGTACGGTCACCAGCTCAACGAGGCCGCCCCCGGCCCGGACACGCACCGCGCGGCAAAGGGTGGCAAAGGGGTGAACAGGCGGCCCGGTAGAATCGAAGCCGACACCCCCACATCGCTGCCGGAAGGCCGTCTGTGTCCTCTGCTACCCCCGACCAGTCCGTGCCGCCGGTCGACACCGTCCTGGTGGTCGACTTCGGCGCCCAGTACGCCCAGCTCATCGCCCGCCGGGTGCGTGAGGCACGGGTCTACAGCGAGATCGTGCCGAGCTCCATGCCGGTCGCCGAGATGCTCGCCAAGAACCCGAAGGCGATCATCCTCTCCGGCGGCCCGTCCTCGGTCTACGAGGAGGGCGCGCCGCGGCTCGACCGCGCGATCTTCGAGGCCGGGGTCCCGGTCTTCGGCATGTGCTACGGCTTCCAGCTGATGGCGATCACGCTCGGCGGGACCGTCGACAACAGCGGTGCCCGTGAGTACGGCCGCACCCCGCTGCACGTCAGCAAGTCCGGCTCCACCCTCTTCGAGGGCACCCCGGCCGAGCAGTCGGTCTGGATGTCGCACGGCGACGCCTGCTCCGCCGCCCCCGAGGGCTTCACCGTGACCGCCTCCACCGACGTGGTCCCGGTCGCCGCCTTCGAGAACGACGAGGCCAAGCTCTACGGCGTCCAGTACCACCCCGAGGTGCTGCACTCCACGCACGGTCAGCAGATCCTCGAGCACTTCCTCTACCGCGGCGCGGGCATCGCCCCGACCTGGACCACCCACAACGTGGTGGACGAGCAGATCGCGCTGATCAAGGAGCAGGTCGGCGACAAGCGCGCGATCTGCGGCCTGTCCGGCGGCGTGGACTCCGCGGTGGCGGCGGCCCTGGTGGCCAAGGCCATCGGCGACCAGCTGACCTGCGTGTACGTGGACCACGGTCTGATGCGCAAGGGCGAGACCGAGCAGGTCGAGAAGGACTTCGTGGCCGCCACCGGCGTCAAGCTCAAGGTGGTGGACGCCGAGGAGCGCTTCCTGACCGCGCTCAAGGGCGTCAGCGACCCGGAGGAGAAGCGCAAGATCATCGGCCGGGAGTTCATCCGGGTCTTCGAGCAGGCGCAGGCCGAGATCATCGCGGACGAGGGTCCGGCGGTGGAGTTCCTGGTCCAGGGCACCCTCTACCCGGACGTGGTGGAGTCCGGCGGCGGCACCGGCACCGCCAACATCAAGTCCCACCACAACGTCGGCGGCCTGCCCGAGGACCTCGAGTTCCAGCTGGTCGAGCCGCTGCGCAAGCTGTTCAAGGACGAGGTCCGGATGGTCGGCCAGGAGCTCGGCCTGCCGGAGGAGATCGTCCAGCGCCAGCCGTTCCCCGGCCCCGGCCTGGGCATCCGGATCGTCGGCGAGGTCACCAAGGAGCGCCTGGACCTGCTGCGCGAGGCCGACGCCATCGCCCGCGAGGAGCTGACCCTGGCCGGCCTGGACCGCGAGATCTGGCAGTGCCCGGTGGTGCTGCTGGCCGACGTCCGCAGCGTCGGCGTGCAGGGCGACGGTCGCACCTACGGCCACCCGATCGTGCTGCGCCCGGTCTCCTCCGAGGACGCGATGACCGCCGACTGGTCGCGCCTGCCCTACGAGGTGCTGGCCAAGATCTCCACCCGGATCACCAACGAGGTGCGCGACGTCAACCGCGTGGTGCTGGACGTCACCAGCAAGCCGCCGGGCACCATCGAGTGGGAGTAGAAACTCCCGCGCGCTGATGTGAACGGCCGCACCGCCATCCACGTACCTGTGGATGGCGGTGCGGCCGTTAGGGCCTGTCCGGCCAGGTCGCGGGTGCGGTCGGATCTGACGCTCGCGTGATCGGGATACCGTCGAAAACGAGCGGGACCGGGCAGAATGCGGATCGGACCAATCGGGAACTGACGGGCCGTACGGGAAGGGTGACGAGATGATGGAGGGCACCAGGGACTCGGTCGGCGCCGAGGACCCGGGAGCGAACCGACCGGCCCCAGCCGCACCGGCGGCCTCGGGGCCGGCCGGCCGCGCCGGCGAGCTGCGGGCCCTCGGTCGGCGCTACGCGCTGCTGCCGTTGCGCCTGTTCCTCGGCATCACCTTCGCCTACGCGGGCCTGGACAAGCTCGCCGACAGCCACTACCTGTCGGGCAAGGGCGACCCGCAGTCCTTCTACGCGCAGACCCTGGCCGCCAAGCCGCACAGCCCGATCGGCTGGCTGCTGGAACCGGCTCTGCACGCGCCCACCTTCTTCGCCCTGCTGATCGCCTTCGGCGAGCTGGCGGTCGGGCTCGGCACCCTGGTCGGCCTCTGGGGGCGGATCGCCGCACTCGGCGGCGGTGCGCTCAGCCTGACCCTCTTCCTCACCATCAGCTGGAACGTCTCGCCCTACTACCTGGGCAACGACCTGCCCTACCTGATGGCCTGGACCGCGCTGCTGCTGGCCGGGACGCCGTACCTGTCGGTCGACGGCTTCCTGGCCCGGCGCGCCGAACGCGACCGGGCCCGCGGGCTGAGCGAGGACGCGGTGCGCCGCCGCACCTTCATGGACGGCGGGATCGCGGCGGTCGCGCTCGGCGGGGCCGGGCTGCTGGCCGGCTCGCTGACCGCCACCTTCGTGCGCAAGAAGCCGAAGCCGGTGGCGGCGGCGCCCACCCCGGCCCCGCCGAGCGGCACCGGCGGCACCGGCGGTACGGGCAGCGGCGGCGGCACGGGCTCGAAGGTCTCGGTCGCCGTCGCCGACGTCCCGGTCGGTGGCTCGGCCACCGTCAAGGACCCGGCCAGCGGCGACGCGATCTACATCCTCCAGCCCAAGTCCGGCCAGTACTGCGGCCTCTCCTCGATCTGCACGCACGCCGGCTGCACCGTCGACCCGCCGAAGAACGGGCAGCTCAACTGCCCGTGCCACGGCTCCAAGTTCGACGCCGCCACCGGCGCGGTGATCACCGGCCCCGCGATCAAGCCGCTGCCCAAGTACACCGTCACCAAGGACGGCGACCGCCTGGACCTCGGGCCGCTGAGCTCCTAGGGCCGGACAGGCCCTGGCAGCGGCCCCGGGACGGGCCGCTGCGAACCGGCTACTTGCGCTCCGGGTCGTCCGACCGCCCGCGGCGGGACATCGCCGCCACCGCGCCGGCCAGGCCCGCGGTGCCCAGCACGATGAAGGTGACCGGGATCACGATCCGCCCGTTCACCGAGAAGTTGTTGAGCGAGGCGACCAGGTAGATCACGGCGAGCACGGTGAACAACCCGCCGGCCATGAACGAGAAGAGGTCGAACCGGTGCCGCTTCATCCCTGTACCACCTGAATGTCGCCGAGACCGACCTCGATGGTGAGGTCGATGGTTCCCTTGTTGCTCGCCCCGCCCACCGGGTCGAGATGGACCTTGCGGTGCGAGCCCACACCGCTGTTCTCGTTCCCGTTGGGCAGGCTCACATTGCCGACCAGGGTGCGCAGGTCGAGGTCGGCCGCGACGTTCGGTGGCAGCATCACGTGCACATCGCCGGTGCCCAGCTTGACCGTTGTGCCGACGGTGGAGCCGGCCGGGTCGACCGCCCGCAGGTCGAGGTTGAGGTCGCCGACGCCGAGCACGTACTCGTGCTGCACCGCGGCCGCGCCGGCCGGGGCGAAGGTGCGGTCGCCGATCGCGTTGTTGTGCACCTGGGCGGAGCTGCCGAGACCCGCCAGGGCCAGCGTCAGGACCAGCGCGGGAAGCGCCAGCACCCGGGCCCGGCCGACCTTGGCGCCGAGCAGGATGGTCAGGCCGAGCACCAGCAGGCCGGTGGCCAACACGGTGGAGAGCAGCACGGTGGTCGACTGGCCGTGCACATTGGCCGACCAGACCGCCCAGGAGGCGCCGGCCGCGGCCAGCAGTCCGAGCGGGGCCAGCGCGGAGCGCGACCGGCGCTCGCGGCGGGCCGGAGCCGGGGCGGGGCGGGCCGGGTCGGGGCGGGTCGGTGGGGTGTCCTTGCGCAGCGGGTCGCCCTCGGGCAGGTCGGCGCGCTGCCACCAGGCCTGGGCGGGGGTGCCCGGCGGCGGGGTGGCGCCGTACGGGTTGCGCTCGGGGTGGCGCGGGTCCCAGAGGTAGCCGGTGCGGCTCGGCGGCGTGTCGGCCGGGGCGTCCTTGCTCAGGTCGACCCCGGCCCGCATCTCGGTCTTGTGGCCGTGCCACTGCTCCCTGCGGTCGTCCCACTCGGCCTTGCGGGCGGACCACTCCTCGTGCATCCCGGCCTTGCGGGCGGTCCACTCGGCGTGGAAGTCCTGCCGCCAGGTCTTCCAGTCCGCCAGCGGCGAGGCCGCGCCCAGACCAGCCGCGCCCGGACCGGCCCCGGCCGTGCCCGCGGTCGGTCGGTCGTAGGGACCGCCCGGGCGCGGCGCGGTGCCCATGCCCCGGGCCCGGCGGCGCCGCTCCGGGTCGTGCCGGACCGCGAAGAAGACCAGCGCGCCGAGCAGCAGCAGCGGGGAGATCGAGTCACCGCTGTCCATCCAGGAGAAGAAGACCCCGGTGCCGATCACGGTGAGCAGTACCGCGCCGATCGACTGTCCGTCGACCCGCCCGGTCAGCACCCGCTGCAGCTCGGTCCGCCCGTGCTTGCCGTCGGGGTGCTCGGTCGGCACGATCAGCCAGGCCAGCCCGTACAGGAACAGCCCGAGCCCGCCGGTCAGGCAGAGCACCGCGGTCACCACCCGGAAGACCACCGGGTCGATGTCCAGGTGCCGTCCGAGCCCGCCGCACACCCCGGCCACCACGCGATGGTCCTCGCTGCGGGTGAGCGGCGGGCGGGCGTCCGCCGGTTGCTCCTGGACGCCCGGATCAGTGGGCACCGTGCTCTGCTCCTCGGTCATGTCCCTATCCTGCGGGCTGCCGAGGCCGAGCGGGACCGGGATCGGCCCGGTGCGGACCCTGATCTCTCCCTGAGAGGGGCTCAGGGTGGAAGGGATCAGGGTGCACCAGCCGGTCCCGCTGCGCAGCCGACGTCGCTACTGCTCCGAGACGGTGCCGGTGGCCACCTGGCCCAGGCCGAGCCAGCCGCCACCGCCGTCGCCGCCGTGGTTGAGGAAGAGGTTCACCGCACCGGTGGGGGTGACCTGGAGGTAGTCGGCCTTGCGATCGCCGTCGAAGTCGGCGAGGCGGACCTGGTTCTGGTCGCTGGTCTGGCCGGTGGCGACCTGGCCCAGGTTCTGCCAGCCGCCGCCGGTGTCGCCGCCGCGGTTCAGGAAGACGTGGACCGAGCCGTCGGGGTTGATGACGGTGTAGTCGGCGCGGCCGTCGCCGTCGAAGTCGGCGAAGCGGACCCGGGTGCGGTCACCGGTCTGGCCGGTGGCGACCTGGCCGAGGTTCTGCCAGCCGCCGTGACCGTCGCCGCCGTTGTTCTGGAAGACGTCCACCGAGCCGTCGTCGTTCAGCAGGATGTAGTCGGCCTTGCCGTCCCTGGTGAAGTCGGCGAAGCGGACCCGGTCGGCGTTGTTGGTCAGGCCGGTGGCGACCTGGCCGAGGTCCTGCCAGCCGCCGCCGGTGTCGCCGCCGCGGTTCAGGAAGACGTGGACCGAGCCGTCGGGGTTGACGAAGATGTAGTCGGCCTTGCCGTCCCCGTCGAAGTCGGCGAACCGGACCCGGCTGCGGTCGCGGTCCAGGCCGGTGGCCACCTTGCCGGCGTACTGCCAGCCGGGGTGCCCGGGGGTGTCGCCGCCCTTGTTGAGGTAGACCTCCACCGAGCCGTCGTCGTTGACCACCAGGTAGTCGGCCTTGCCGTCGCCGTCCCAGTCGGCCCAGCGGACCCTGCTGCTGACCTCGGGGGCGCTGCCCGGGTTCGGGCTGTTGCCGGGGACCCAGCCGTCGCTGAAGGCCTGGTCGAGGCCGGTGAAGTAGGTCTGCGCCATCCGCGCGTAGCCGGCGTCGTTGGGGTGCAGGCTGTCGTGGAACTGGTCGGAGGTCAGCGCGGGCGCGTCGAGGAAGCTGAGGTGGCGCCCCGCCTGCTGCTCGACCGCCGGTAGCTGCCTGGCCAGGTCGTTGTACTGCTGCACCTGGGTCTGCAGGTTCGCGGTGGTCGGGATCAGGCCCTGGAGGACCACGGCGATGCCCGGCCGGTCGGCGAAGATCCGCTCGACCAAGGTCTTCAGCTGGGCCTCGGCCTGCACCGGGTCCGCGCCGCGGTTGAGGTCGTTGATCCCGATGTGCAGCAGCACGACGTCCGGACGCTGCAGGCCCAGCCAGCTGTCGACACCGCCGGCGATGTCGTTGATCCGCCAGCCGCTGTGGCCCTCGTGGTCCGCGTCGGGGCCCGGGCCGTTCAGCTGCGAACCGACGAAGTCCATGCTGTACCGGGACTGGCCGGCCACCTGGTTCCACAGCGGGAGCCGGTAGCCGCCGCCGCTCTCGCTGTAGGCCCCCATGGTGATCGAGTCGCCGAGGGGCATCACCCGCAGGACCGGTGGTGTGGTGGCGGCCGCGGCGGCGCCACCACCGAGGACCGGCGCACCGGCCGCCGCGCCGATCAGCGCGGCCACAGTGAGCGGGATGAGCCTTTTCACGAGGTTTTCTCCGTACATGTGATGACAATTCGTCAGGACGGTGTGCTCGCACACCAGGTCGATCCTGGCGCAGCCCTACGACACCGCCGCGCGCGGGGCCCCCGGTGGCGGTCTTCGCCGCCTCGGTCGTCAGCACCTAGGGGCCGGACCCTGATGCATTCGGACCCGCCGTCGTGTGACCATCGGTGGCGTGGCAGCCCCCGGTACCGATCCGACCCCCAGTACGCCCGCCCCCGACGGCCCCGCCCCCGACAGCCCGGTGGCCCCGGGCACCGAGCCGACCCCGGCGGCGGGCCGGCCGCCGTACCGCAAGCTCTACCGCAGCCCGCACTCGCGGATGCTGGGCGGGGTGGCGCACGGGCTGGCGGTGCATCTGGGGCTGCCGGTGACCTGGGTGCGGGCCGCGTTCGTGCTGCTCTTCTTCACCAACGGGATCGGGGTGCTGCTGTACGCGGCGTTCTGGTTCGTGGTGCCGATCGGGATCGGCGAGCCGGCGCTGGGCAGCGACTATGTCTGGGCGAACGGCCAGTTCGTCCCGGCCGGCGCCTCCGGCATCTCGCCCGACCCGCTGCGCAAGGGCCGGCGCGGGCGGCTCGGCCGGCTGCGGGACCTGCTGCAGGGCACCTTCCAGGGCGAGCCGGTGATCGTCGAGAACACCCCGCCCGGCAGCTCGCCCGGCGCCACCAGCCGGCAGAACGTCGGGCAGCTGGCCGCGCTGCTGATGCTGGTGATCGGCGTGATGGCGCTGCTGAACGCGTTGGGCCTGCAGTCCTCGAAGCCCTACGTCTGGCCGCTGCTGGCCATCGGTGTGGGTGTCGCGCTGGTCTGGCGGCAGGCCGACGACTCGCGCTGGCAGCGCTGGTTCGGCCTCGAGGGCGGCGGCAAGCGGCGGGTGGCCTTCGTCCGGGTCGGCGCCGGCGTGCTGCTGGTCACGGTCGGCATCATCGGCTTCCTGGTGCTGCAGGGCGCCGGCTCCACGCTGGCCTCGGTGGTCGAGGCCTCGCTCGCGGTGCTGGCCGGGGTGCTGGTGCTGACCGGCCCCTACGCGCTGCGGATGTGGCAGGACCTCGGCGCCGAGCGCACCGCCCGGATCCGGGCCCAGGAGCGGGCCGAGATCGCCGCGCACATCCACGACTCGGTCCTGCACACGCTGACCCTGATCCAGCGTCGGGCCGAGGACCCCAAGGAGGTGCAGCGCCTGGCCCGGGCCCAGGAACGCGAACTGCGGCTGTGGCTCTACCGTCCGGAGGCCGCCGCCGAGGCCGCTCCCGATACGCTGGCCGAGCGGATCCGCGAGGTGGTCGCCGAGGTCGAGGACCGGCACGGCGTGCCGATCGAGCTGGTCTGCGTCGGGGACTGCCCGATGGACGAGAAGATCGCCGCACAGATGCAGGCCGCGCGGGAGGCGATGGTCAACGCCGCCAAGTACGGTGGCGGGGGACCGGTGCAGGTCTACGCCGAGGTGGAGGGGAGGACGGTGCTGGTGTTCGTGCGCGACCACGGCCCGGGCTTCGATCCCGACTCCGTGCCCGAGGACCGGATGGGTGTCCGGGAGTCGATCATCGGCCGGATGAAGCGCAACGGCGGCACCGCCCGGGTGCGCCCGGCGCCGGACGGCGGCACCGAGGTCGAGCTGGAGATGGAGAGAGCTGCTGATGACTGAGTCGACGTCACCTGAGAGCACATCAGGGCCCATGGGGGTCCCCCCGGCCGAAGGCCGGGGGAGGGTGGCGCGGGTGGTCCTGGTCGACGACCACCGGATGTTCCGCACCGGAGTCCGGGCCGAGATCGGCCGCACCGAGACCACCGGGATCGACGTGGTGGGCGAGGCCGACGACGTCGAGTCCGCGGTCCGGGTGGTCGCCGAGACCCGACCCGACGTGGTGCTGCTCGACGTCCACCTGCCCGGCGGCGGCGGCGTCGAGGTGCTGCGCCGGTCCACCGCGGTGATGGGCGAGCCCGGCGGCGTGAAGTTCCTGGCCCTGTCGGTCTCCGACGCCGCCGAGGACGTGATCGGCGTGATCCGCGGTGGCGCCCGCGGCTACGTCACCAAGACCATCACCGGCACCGACCTGGTCAACGCGATCTTCCGGATCTCAGACGGCGACGCCGTCTTCTCGCCGCGGCTGGCCGGCTTCGTGCTGGACGCCTTCGCCGCCACCGACACCCCGCCGGTCGACGAGGACCTCGACCGCCTCACCCAGCGCGAGCGCGAGGTGCTGCGACTGATCGCCCGCGGCTACGCCTACAAGGAGATCGCCAAGCAGCTCTTCATCTCGGTGAAGACGGTGGAGAGCCACGTCTCCGCGGTGCTGCGCAAGCTCCAGCTGAGCAACCGCCACGAGCTGACCCGCTGGGCGACGGCCCGCCGCCTGGTCTGAGACGCCCGGTCCGAGACGGCTGGTCCGAGACCCGCCCGGCACGTGAAGGGGCCCGCCCGGTCTGCACCGGGCGGGCCCCTTCAGCTGTTCCTGCGCGCTCTGCTAGCTGCCCGCGGCCGGGCCGGGGGCCGGTTCCGGGGTGGCGGCGACGGTCGCGGCGACCGGAGCGGTCCTGGCGGTGCGGCGGTCGAGGGCCTTGGCGACCTTCTTGCCGATCTTCTGGCCGGGCATCTCGATCAGCTTGTAGGTGAGCTGGCTGACGATCAGGACGGCCGCGATGAAGAAGGCGGGGAGCAGCCAGCGGCCGGCTCCGGTGGCGGGGAAGGTGACCACCTTGTCCTTGAACCACCAGGTGCCCCAGAGCACCGGGATGTGCACCACGTAGACCGAGTAGCTGATCGCGCCGAGCCAGGTGAGCACCCGCGGCCAGCGGCGGTTGCGCAGCAGCATGCCGAGGCCGAAGACGGCCCAGGCGGTGATGTAGGGGATCGAGAAGCCGTACCAGGAGGAGGTCCAGGTCCGGTCGAAGGCCTTGCCCTGGTTGTACATGTAGCCGGACAGGAAACCGGCGGCCAGCACGAACAGGCAGCAGACCACACCCACCACGCGGTCGATCTGGCCCTTCTCGGCGCGGAAGATCGCGGTGCCGGCGAACATGGTGGCCAGGATCATCATGCTCTCGAAGAACATCGACCGGGCGTTGAAGAAGAGCAGCACCACGCCGAGGCCGCCGAGCACCATGGCGCCGATCCGGATCAGCTCCGGACGTCCGGTCAGCACGCTGACCAGGCCGGCGGCCAGCACCACGACGGTGGCCACGATGATGTGGTGGGTCGCGCTGGGCGCCACCCAGGGCAGCTTCGGGGTGATCATCTGCGGCGTCCACCAGGCGCCGAGCAGCAGCGCGAGGCCGGCGAAGAAGACCGAGATCGGGGCGCTGTTGCGGTGCCAGCCCTTGACGAACAGGGCGCTGACGAAGAAGTAGAAGACCATCTCGTAGCAGAGGGTCCACATCGCGCCGAGCGCGCTGGAGATGTTGGTCATCTCGTGCAGCAGCGTCAGGTTGGCCAGGTAGGCCCAGAACGGCCGGTCGGTGACCTGGGTCGGCACCGCCGAGTAGTGCTTGGGCAGCAGCACCAGGGAGAGCGTGACGACGATGATCACCAGCGGGTAGATCCGGAACAGCCGGCCGACCCAGAAGCCTCGGACATCACCGCGGCGCTCCAGCGAGGCCGGTACGATGTAGCCGCTGACCAGGAAGAACAGCATCACGGCGAAGATGCCGAGGTCGAAGTTCTTCTCGAAGTCCTCGCCCCAGGAGAACCACTTCACCAGCCCGAAGTGGTGGACCGCGACCAGCAGGGCGGCGATGCCGCGCAGGCCGTCGAGCCAGCCGAGGCGGGCTGCGGGCCGGTCTGGGCGGGCGCTCTTCGAGGTGCCGACGGCCCGGTCGGCGGACTGGTGTTCAATCACGGTCACAGGGGGAGGCTAGCTTACCGGGGCTGTGCCCTGCATGGCGCGATCCGCGCCCGGGGGGCGCGTGCGGTCCCGGTTCACCCGCGGTGTTCGCCGCAGTGTTCGCGTGCGGTGTGTGCGTCTGCGGAGGACAGGTGAGACTTCCGGCCGGGCGGCGCCACATAATAGGGTCTTGACGGTTGCCGGGCAGTGGTCCGGTACACGCGCGTCGCGGCCGACCCCCGAGCACGAAGCTGCCCCGGTGTTCGGTCGCGTTGTTGTGCTTCCCCCGATCTTCCGCCCGCGACACCTGCAACTGACGGAGCACGATGTCTGAGACCATCACGGAGACCCGGCCGGCGGCCGGCGATTCCACCGGTTCCTCGTCGGCAGGTGGTCGGCCCGCGCTGGTGTGGTGGAACCCGACCAGCTGGCCGGGGCGGATCATCGCTCCGCTCGGCTACTGGGTCTCCACTCGACTGATCATGATCATGACAGTCTTCCAGACCCGTGAGAACTCCAACGGCGAGGTCCACAAGCTCTACCAGGCCTGGGCGCAGATCCTGCGGCACGGCTCCTACCCGATCGGGGACCCCACCTGGCAGTACCCGCCGGGGGCGGCCGGGGTGATCCTGGCGCCGCTGGCGGTGCCGGGCGTGAACTACGTCCAGGGCTTCGTGGTCGTGACGATAGTCGCCGACCTGGTCGTCATGGGGGCGCTGCTGCGCTACGGCAGCCGGCCGGGACGCTCGCTCGCCGGAGCCTGGGTCTGGCTGCTGACGCTGCCGCTGATGACCTACATCCCGTACGCGCGCTACGACGTGATCGTCACGCTCTTCGCGGTGCTGGCCCTGCTCTGGTTGCAGCGGCGCCCGTGGCTGGGCGGCGGGATGGCCGCGCTCGGCGCGATGATCAAGGTCTGGCCCGCCTTCGCGGTCTTCGGTGCGCCGCGCGGGCGCTCGCTGCGCTCGGCCGTGATCGGCTTCGTGGCCTCCGCCGTGGCCCTGGTGCTGATCGCCATGGCGCTCTTCAAGGGCTCCTTCGACTTCCTGAACGGCCAGGGCAACCGCGGCGTCGAGTTCGAGTCGCTGCCCGGCAGCATCCTGCTGCTGGCCCACCAGTTCGGCTACAAGGGCAACATCGCCTACCGCTACGGCTCGCTGGAGATCGTCGGCCCGCACGTGGAGACCATCGGCAAGGCGATGCTGGTGCTCAGCGTGCTCGGCTTCTGCTGGCTGCTGCTGTGGCGACTGCGGGCCCGGACCTTCTCCGACGCCACACCGGCGGACGCCGCGCTCGCCGTCGTGCTGGTCTTCATCACCACCAGTCGGGTGATCAGCCCGCAGTACCTCATCTGGGTGGCCGGCATCGGCGCGGTGTGTCTCAGCTTCAAGTCGACCACCCAGCGGCCCATCGTGGGTCTGCTGGTCCTCGCCACCGCGATGACCACGGTGGAGTTCCCGCTCTTCTGGCAGGACGTGATCGCCGGCAAGCCGGGCTTCGACACGCTGCTGGCTGCGCGCAACCTGATCCTTCTGGTAGCGACCGTGTGGTCCTGTGGCAGGCTGTGGCGGGCAACGGTGCCGCGCGGCCGCCGGCGAGGCATCTCGAAGTAGTACGGCCCCGGCCGTCCGTCATCAGATCGTGCCGCAGGGCTCGACCGCGATAATGAGGTGTTGTGTTCACTAGCAAGGGAGCCGGGTGCCCCAGGTACGACCGCGCGGGGAGCGGGCTGTGACCTCGCAGCTGGTGGAAGAGGCGACCGCCGTCCGAGTGCCGGTCCGTCGTGGGCACCGGCGGCGCGGGGCGCGGTTCGTCGTGCGGGTGCTCGGCGCGTTGCGCTACGCCGCACCGGCGCTGCTCGGGTACCTGGTGGTGCGCGCGATCGGCGTCGCGGTGCTGTTGCACTGGCACAGCCAGTCGATCATGAACCCCGCGTACAAGCAGTTCGCGGACGGGCACCACGCGACCGCGCTGGTCCAGCTGGCCACGCTCTGGGACGCCCAGTGGTACCTGGACATCGCGCACCACGGCTACGCCGGGACGCCCGCGCACGCGGGTCCGTTCGGCCCGTACCAGCCGTACGCCTTCTTCCCGGTGTACCCGGCGCTGATCCGGGTCGTCTGGACCGTCCTGCCGCTGCCGCTGCACTACGCGGCCCTGCTGACCGCCTGGGTGGCGGCGCTGGCCGCCGCCTGGGGCATCTTCAAGGTCGCCGACAAGCTCTACGGCCGCCGGGCCGGAGTGATCGCCGCGGT